>NZ_JABWPQ010000001.1:0-313663 GCF_013366255.1 Pseudoalteromonas sp. McH1-7
CAGAATTTGAAGTTTCTTGGGTATCAGCGAGTTTACGGCTTCAGCTTAGTACAAATCTACACACGCAGATTAACGAGTGGGGAAGACCATGATGCTGCTTTTGATGGGGAAGTGACAATGGAAGTAGGCGCTTCAGACGACAAAAAACCCAGAAAAACTGGGCTTTTTGTTACCATCGAGCTTAATTTACGATGTCATCATCAGATAAGCTCAATGTAAGTCGTTCGTGTGTACTAATGATATGAATGAACTTGGCTATACCTAAATAACATCAACAGGATTTGAAGTTTCTTGGGTATCAGCGAGTTTACGGCTTCAGCTTAGTACAAATCTACACACGCAGATTAACGAGCACGGAAGACAATACGTCCTTTTGTTAGGTCGTAAGGCGTCATTTCAACAGTAACTTTGTCACCTGTTAAAATACGGATGTAGTTTTTGCGCATTTTTCCAGAAATATGTGCAACAACCACGTGACCATTTTCTAGTTCAACACGGAACATTGTGTTTGGTAGCGTATCAAGGACAGTGCCTTGCATTTCAATTACGTCTTCTTTCGCCATGTGTAGCGTATCACCTCTTGGTTAAATTAAACGATGCAGATTTTGCCCAAAAGCGGGGAATAAGTAAAGTTACAAGACAATTTTTTGTTAATTTGTTCTTGTTTTAAGCCAGTACACTTCAATTTTCTGCTTGGATGCTACTACACAAAGCAACAATATGGATGAGTGGTAGCGATAAGGTGTGGATTCTACCACAACTATTTCGACTAGTAACGAGTGAATATTAGACTCTTTACGCTTTGGCTTACGTTTTTTGGCTATGATACGTTGAACAGCAGGCTTAAATGTATTGCAATACATAGTAAGGTATTAAGGTTCAATATCTAACCAAATATCTTTCACGAGTTTTTGAGCAGGCAAAAACTGTGTTTTATAACGCATTTTTTTACACTCATCAATTTGGTAACCCAAATACAGATAGGGCTTCCCCTGTTTTGCCGCCTGTTCAATTTGAGCCATAATCATAATCGATCCAATACTTAGTGATTCATAATCAGGGTCGAAAAACGTGTAAATGGCCGATAACGAATTAGGCATTGAGTCAGTGACTGCAACAGCGATAAGTTTATCGTGATGCCATAGCTCAACGAAAACAATATTCATCCACCTGCAAAACAAAAAACTCTCGTATTGTAAATGATTAGGAGGATACATTGAGCCGTCACTATGCCTCAGTGTAATGTACTTTTCATATAGTGGGTAGTATTCGGGGCGCTCTTGGTGACTTATAACAATCTGATAGTCTTGGTTAAGCTTTTTACGTTTACGGCGTTGAGACTTACTGGCTGTAAACTTCGCAGTTAACACTCTAACAGACTGACAAGCGGAGCATGAAGGGCAGTGAGGTCGATAAATTTGATCGCCACTGCGACGAAATCCCAACGCAAGTAGCTGTTCAAACCTATCTGGGCTGTAACAATTTGGGTCGAGAATAACCAGTAACTGTTCCTTCTGTTCAGGTAAATAACTACAACTAAATTGTTGGCTTAGTCCAATTTTAGAGGGAAAGTGTTCATTCATAGATAGCTTTCAGCTCCTGAGGCTGCCACATAGATGATGGGACCTGAAATTGTCCCGCCAATTTAAGTCTAGTCAAAAACTCAGGCCTTGGTATAACTTTTAACCCTAAACTTGTCAGATAAGGGTTTTCTAATTGGCAATCAATAAATGAAGCCTTATGCGCCTTTAGCCAATTAACCAGTGCCCACATCGCCATTTTTGATGTGTTGGGAACGGTATGAAACATAGATTCACCACAAAAAACACCAGACTGCATGATCCCGTATAAACCACCGACTAGCTTTTCCTCATGCCAGACTTCAACGCTGTGTGCGATCCCTTGAATGTGGGCTTGTTGATACGCAGATAGCATGGCATTGGTGATCCAAGTACCTTCAGCAGCCATTCTTTGATCACGGCATGCTTCTATCACTTGATTAAAGGCGGTATTGACTGTAACGGTCGGCTTCAATTTTCGCTGGGCTTTTTTTAATGTTTTACCACAATGAAACTCGTCAAGCTCGAGAATACCACGCTCACTTGGCGTCCACCACATAATAGGTTCTCCCTCGTTAAACCAAGGAAATACGCCATTCGCATAGGCTTGTTTTAATCGCTCAACGCGTAGACACCCACCAACTGCTAACAGTCCGTCAGGTTCTAATAAAGCGTAATGATTGGGTGGAAATCTGAAGTCATTTTTAGACAGGTGAAATAGCTGTTGGACCATCAAGCAAACTACGAATTTGTTATTTACGACAATATAGCAAATTAACCTGAGCTTCGGATAATTAATGCCTTTCTAGCAGCCAGTTTTAGCGCTAACTGCGTTGAATTCACATCCAATAGCCAGCTATTGGTACGTAAATTAACCTTGTTATCCCCAAAACTGTCTGGCTAGAGAAGGGATAACTTCATGTGGTCTTGAAAACAATGAGTCAGCTCATTCCTTATCCAAACCTCAGGTTAATTAAGATGAGGATAACAGGGGGCCGTGAACACAGACCCCTACTTTTTTACGAACAGAAAAGACTACTTTTGGCTATCAAGAAAGCGCTCTGCGTCTAACGCTGCCATACAACCTGTGCCTGCAGAGGTAATAGCTTGGCGATAGATGTGGTCAGAAACGTCACCGGCAGCAAATACTCCCTCAACACTAGTTTGAGTTGCATTACCATTTAGACCAGACTGAACCACCAAGTAGCCATCTTTCATTTCTAACTGGCCTTCAAACATATCTGTGTTTGGTTTATGACCGATAGCGATAAACACGCCTGCAAGGTCAAGCTGCTCAGTTGCATCAGAATCAGTATCCTTAATGCGGATACCTGTTACACCCATTTCATCACCTAATACTTCATCTAGTGTACGGTTTAGGTGAAGCACAACATTACCGTTCGCTGCTTTATCCATTAGGCGATCGGCAAGAATCTTCTCACTGCGAAATGAGTCGCGACGGTGAATAACATGTACTTCTTCCGCGATATTTGAGAGGTAAAGCGCCTCTTCAACTGCAGTGTTACCACCACCTACCACTGCCACTTTTTGGCCTCTGTAGAAGAAACCGTCGCAGGTAGCACAAGCTGATACACCACGACCTTGGAATGCGGTTTCTGATTCAAGTCCTAAGTACTTAGCTGATGCGCCAGTCGCGATAATAAGCGCATCACAGGTATACGTACCTTGGTCTCCTGTTAGCGTGAACGGACGCTTTGTGACATCAACCTTATTGATATGGTCGAAAATGATCTCAGTTTCGAAACGCTCCGCATGCTCTTTCATACGATCCATTAACGCAGGACCCGTCAAGCCATGTGCATCACCAGGCCAGTTTTCAACTTCGGTTGTGGTTGTCAGCTGACCACCTTGCTGCATACCAGTAATTAGCACTGGGTTTAAATTAGCTCGTGCAGCATAAACTGCCGCTGTATAGCCTGCAGGGCCTGAACCTAAAATCAACAGTTTGCAGTGTTTTGCGTCGCTCATGTAATTTTCCTAACTATATATTCTAAAAATTGCGATAAAGCAGAAGTTTGTTCGATTCTATGTAATTCAATAGCGAAGTAAATAAAAAACAGCAAACAGATTTGAAAGAAATTGGCAACTTGTCAAAAAATTTGTACTGTGTTGTTTTTAAATCGTCTATTGAGTAGACAGATTTAACTAAAGCAAACAAAAAAACTTCTCTATTTCATGACCTCTGGAGGTTTTTTTGATATGTTTTAGAGAATTTTGTTTTGCTATCACGAGTTGATAGTCTAATTGAAAAGGTACATATGGCATTTTGGCAAAATACCCCAGGCTTTGGGCTAAGTGCGCAAGATTGTGAGGTGCTAACTGATGCTAAACAATATCATCAGACACTCTTAAAATTAATTTCACAGGCAAAGACGCGCATCTACATAACAGCACTCTATCTTCAGGATGATGAAGCGGGCCGGGAAGTGCTACATGCGTTGCATCAGGCCGCACAACAAAATCCAGCTTTAGATGTCAAAGTTTTGGTTGATTTTCATCGAGCCCAGCGTGGTCTAATCGGAGCTGAAAAGTCAGAAGGCAATGCCAAACTATATTGCGATTTGAAAGCGCAGTTAGGCACGCAAGTTGAAGTGTATGGTGTGCCTGTAAAAGCAAAAGAGCTATTTGGTGTGTTGCACCTTAAGGGCTTTGTTTTAGATGATACCGTTTTGTATAGCGGTGCAAGTTTGAACAATGTTTACTTGCATCAAGACGATAAATATCGACTTGATCGTTACTTCTTAATTCAACATCCTGAGTTGGCTGATAGCTTTTGTGATTTTACGGATAAAGTACTGATTGCCTCGGATGCGGTACCAAGATTGGATATTAGACCTCTACCGACACTGCTTGATATTCGAACTGAGCAAAAGCAATTGATGAAGCAGCTTAAAAAAGCCAGTTACGATGTCTCTAAAGCAACAAGTTGGAGCGGGTTAACTGTGAGGCCTTTTTTGGGTTTTGGCCGAAGAACAAATAAACTAAACCGTTTAATCAAAGCGTTATTTGACACCACAGAGCAAGAGTTGGTGCTGTACACGCCATATTTTAACTTTCCTGCGCCTTTACTGCGCTCATTAAGACGTTTGTTAAAAACAGGTAAAAAGGTAACGATTGTTGTGGGTGACAAGACCGCAAATGATTTTTACATTAGCCCTGATCAGCCATTTAACCGTATTGCCGCATTGCCATATTTATACGAGACGATTTTGTATAAGTTCGTAAAATCGCAGCGTCGTTATATCAATTCAGGCTTGCTTGATGTTTACCTTTGGCAAGACGGTAATAATTCATTCCACCTAAAAGGTGTAAGCAGAGATGGCAATACGCATTTAATGAGTGGCCATAACCTCAACCCGCGAGCATGGGGGCTAGATATTGAAAACGGTATTTTAATTGAAGACCCTGAGCAGGCAATTCTTCCTCAAATCGAGCTAGAAAAGCAAGCAGTTCTGCAACATTGTCGACGTCTCAATGGTCATGAGGATCTAGAAACGATAGCAGACTACCCAGCGCCCGTTAAAAAGTTATTAGGGCAAGCGAAGCGGGTGAAGGTAGACTTTATTATTAAGCGTTTTATTTGATTAGTTTTTAGTTATATCACATTACAGTTTGCATAAATAAAAAGGGACGGTTGTCCCTTTTTATTTACCAGTTTATTACTCTGTTACTGTTGCTTGTACGCGTCATTGTGCGAGCTTGCTGCGCGACCAGAAGGGTCTGCATTATGTTGAAATGACGAATCCCAAGCGAGGGCTTCAGGGGTTGAGCATGCAACTGATTTGCCATGTGGCACGCATTTGGCCGCAGCCTCTCCAGGAAAATGTGATTCAAAAATAGTACGATAATAGTAAGCTTCTTTGCTGTCAGGAGTATTAATTGGGTAACGGTAATGCGCGTTTTCCAGATCAGAATCACTTACCTGTTGAGCGACATAGTCTTTCAGCGAATCTATCCAACTGTATCCTACACCATCAGAGAATTGCTCTTTTTGACGCCAAAGCACCTCATTTGGCAAGTAACCGTCGAAGGCTTCACGAATAATATGCTTCTCGATCCGTCCATCTTTACACATTTTATAGTCAGGGTTCGTACGCATTGCAATATCGATAAACTCTTTATCTAAGAATGGCACTCGTGCTTCTACGCCCCAAGCGGCCATTGATTTGTTTGCACGTAAACAGTCAAACATGTGGAGTTTAGAAACTTTACGGTTGAGTTCGTTGTGGAACTCCTCAGCGTTTGGCGCTTTATGGAAATATAAATAACCACCAAATAGCTCATCAGCACCTTCGCCTGACAGCACCATTTTAATACCCATAGCTTTGATATAGCGAGCCATTAGATACATAGGTGTAGAAGCCCGAATTGTGGTCACATCATACGTTTCAAGATGATAGACCACTTCTTTAAGGGCATCGATCCCTTGTTGTACAGTAAAGTGAATAGGGTGGTGTATCGTGCCGATTTTATCGGCTACCTTTTGTGCCGCGGCCAGATCGGGTGAGCCGGCTAAACCAATAGAGAAAGAATGGAGTTTTGGCCACCACGCATCAGAAGCGCCATCGTCTTCAATACGCTTTGCCGCAAACTGTTGTGTAATGGCTGAGATGACAGAAGAGTCAAGACCACCTGATAGCAGCACACCATATGGAACATCACACATAAGCTGACGTTTAACAGCTGCCTCTAATCCATTTTTAACCGCTTCAGGGCTAGCATCGTTGCTTTTAACTGCTTTAAAATCTTGCCAGTCGCGTTGATAATAAGGTCTAGCACCCCCTTCTTTAGAGTACCAGTAATGGCCGGGAGGAAACTCTTCGATTTGTGTACAAATTGGTGTGAGCGCCTTCATTTCGCTTGCAACATAGAGGTTTCCACTCTGATCTCTTCCAGTGTACAGTGGAATAATACCAATGTGGTCGCGACCAATTAAAAAAGCATCTTCGGTCTCATCGTAAAGACAAAACGCAAAAATCCCATTTAGGTCGTCTAAAAACTCAGGCCCCTTTTGTTTGTATAGTGCCAAGATGACTTCACAATCGGACTCTGTTTGAAATTCAAATGGCACAGTGAGTGATGCTGCGAGTTCTTTATGGTTATAAATTTCACCATTGACCGCTAAAATATTGGTTTTTTCTGGGTTAAATAGTGGCTGTGCGCCACTAGATACTCCAACAATTGCTAAGCGCTCGTGCACCAATATTGCTTTTTCACTTGAATAAACACCAGACCAGTCAGGACCGCGGTGTCGGAGCTTCTTGGACATCTCAATCGCTTGTTCGCGCAGCGCTAAGGGGTCGGTCTTGATATCAAGTACGCCAAAAATTGAACACATAATTCCTCATTCCTATTGATGTGTTGATTTTAATAATAAATTATTATTACCAATGCTGAAAAATCACATTGGGTTCTCTCTGTTCTATCAAAAATAAATTGATAAGTCACACAATGAAATAGGAAAAATGTGAATTTTTTGTGATTTAAAATGGTGCAACATTGCACCATTTCGGGGTATTAAGTGTTAGTGTGTTGTGCCTGCAACAAGCTTTATATCTTGCTTCTGAGTGATAGCGCTAGTTATAAGTATTTTTATCCCTTTAACAAGTGTATCGATTTCCATACTAGGTGCACCTCTGTGGTGCGCAGCTTGAGATGGTAAATAAGGGATATGGACAAAGCCTCCTCGACAAGCCAATTCGTGAGTGCTTAAGTAATGCAATAATCCATACATAACATGATTGCACACGTATGTTCCGGCAGTGTGAGAAATACTTGTAGGAACGCCCGCCTGTATTGCGCTCTTAAGCATGCTTTTAATAGGCAGTGTTGTAAAATAAGCATCTGGACCGTGTGCAACAACAGGGGTGTCTATGGGCTGATTACCTGCGTTATCAGCGATCCTTGCATCATTAATATTTATAGCGATGCGCTCGATAGAAATATCACAGCGACCACCAGCTTGCCCCAAGCAAATCACGACACTTGGATGATACTTATCAATCGCTTTGGTTAATGAGGCAATACTGGTATCGAACTCACAAGGGAGTTCTTTTGTGTGTATTATGTGCCCTTCAAGGGTTTCCCCCTCAAGTTGCTGTGCTAATTGCCATGAAGGATTGATTGACTCACCGTCAAAAGGGGTGAATCCGGTGATGAGGACACAGGGCTTACTGTAACTGGACATTAAAAAACCACTCCATACATCAGGAAAATATTAATTATCAATAAAGTTATAGCAGTGGGTATTTGCACTTTAATGACTTGGTATTTATCTTTTAAATCTAGCAGTGCCGCTGGCACGATATTAAAGTTAGCAGCCATAGGGGTCATGAGTGTACCGCAATACCCTGAGTACATGCCAATAGCAACTAAAGGCGCAGGGGCTGCTCCGTGGCCTTGAATTAAAAAAGGTAAGGCAACGCCTGCTGTCATCACAGGAAATGCCGCGAACGCATTTCCCATTATCATAGTGAATAACGCCATACCCACGCAATACAGGGCAACCAGCATAAACCGGTTATCAGGGGAGATAAACAGTGTAACTAAATCTTGAATTGCCGTGCCTGTATTTGCAACAATAAAGACACCGCCAAGCATAGCAAGCATTTGCGGCAGAATAGCAGCCCAGCCTATGGAGTCGACTAAACGGCGAGATTCAGACAGCGCTTGCAAAGGACTGCCCTTAGTAATTTTCCAACTTATCAATAATGCTACAGTACAAGCCAGTGTTAACGCTGAAAGTGTCACATGACTTTGGTCAAAAAAGTACAGCGTACCTAAGTGAAGATCATCAAGAATAATGGTGCAGATCACAGTAACAATTGGAATAATTACAGCTGGGATGAATAATTTGTTGCCAAAGCGTTTGGCATCTAGCGCCTTGAACTGCTCATCAGGTACGTCGTGGGTGCCTATTGAGACCATATTCATTCCCGCTAACAGGGCAATAACAATCACGCTCACACCAACCCATAAATAGGTGATCTGTTCACCAATTAAAGTGATAGAAACATCGCCAAACATAAAAACAGAGCCAAAAAGAAACCAAAACAGCGCAGTGCTTAAACGCTTTGGGTGGGCGCTATCTTGTAGGGTTTTTATCACCAAAAACATGACGATAAAACCGATGAGTAAATAAATATTGTTAATAGATAGGAGTGCTAGAGGCTCTGGCGCTTGCTCTACAGACTTCATAACGAGCCCTCCTCAAACATAGTGGTGCTATCGTCAGTAGCACTGGCTTGCTTAGTTTGCTGCTGGCAACGGGCGATTTCGGTACGAATTTTTGCCTCAAATCGCGCAAGGCGAAATAAGTGAACCACTAACGCGGCAATCGCAGTGGGAATTGCCCAAAGACCAATATGTAATGGCTCTATTCCGGCGATGCCATTTTCTTTTAAAAACGCGTCCATTAGCAATACGGCGCCAAAGGCAATAAAAATATCCTCGCCGAAGAATACGGCAATATTATCACAGGCTGCAGCATGGGCACCTATCATATCCTTAACGGCTTGTGGTAAGTCACCATACTGGTTTGCTGCTGCACCTACTGCCATAGGCGCAAGTAGAGGGCGTACGGTTTGTGCTTGACCAGCTAAATTAATCAGTCCAAGTGCTGCTGCACATTCACGTACAACAAAATAGATACTTAAGATCCGCGAAGTCGTGGCACCTTTGATACTGGCTACCCAAGTTTTAGCGCGTTGCTGAAGCCCATAGCGCTCAAGAATAGCAATGACGGGTAAAATAAGTAGGAAGCTTGCTAGTTGACGAGAGTTCATAAACTTTTCACCAAATGTGGCTATTAAGGCGATAAAATCAATACCAACGGCAAATCCGGTCACTAAACCAGCGGCAGTGACAACCAACAGAGGGTTAAAACGCATTGCAAAGCCAAGAACAATGACTGCAATACCAGAAAGGGGAAGAAAGTTAATCTCATTCATATTGTTATTCTTTTTTATTGAGTGCTAACCTTAGCTGATTAAGGTGTGATTTTACTCTATGTCGCTGCTTGGCAGCATGAGTTGTAGACGTTGATTTTAGATGCAGACAATCACCGGCACTCAGTTGGCTGAGATGGCGCATATCTGCTTCTGTGATCACACCAATAATTGGATAACCACCTGTAGTCTGGCAATCATTCATTAAAATTATAGGCTCACCACTTGGAGGAAGCTGAATGACGCCTGGGTGAACGGCTTGTGTTGCAATGCTGTGATTATGTGTTAGTGCCTTGTGACTGCTGAGCCTGATACCCATACGATTACTGTTAGCATGCACTTTCCAGATGGTTTGGTTCAATATATCAAAGACGAGAGGTGAGACTAGTTGTGCATGGGGGCCAGGAGTAAAATGAATGAGCTTTTCATAGCTCGGTTGCAATGCACCAAGAGCGGGTTTTGCCTGCGCTTGTTGATAATACAGTTTATCACCCACCTTTAATGCTCGACCATGCAGCCCACCAAAGCCTGCCATGAGATCGGTGGAGTAGCTGCTAAGCTGCTGGTCAATATTAAGAAATCCACCTTCAACCAGCAGGTAAGCACGTACGCCATCTCTACTTTGCTTAAAGCTTAGTCTATCGCCAGCTTTGGCGCTGTAGCGCCAACATGGATATATATCTGTATCATTCAAGCAAGCATTAAGATCTGCGCCAGCAATAACAAAATTAGCCGGAGCGTGAAATATAAATTCGCATAACCCTATTGTGATCTCAATGGCCGCTGTATTTTCATGATTTGCTAGTAAAGCGTTAGCAAGACGTAGTGCTAGAGGGTCTAATACGCCAGCTTGACTAACACCGAGGTGGCGCATTCCACGCCTACCAAGATCTTGTACACTCGACAGTGGCCCTGGTTTAATAACTTCTAACATGACTTCTCCACAAAACGCACTGTATCACCAGGCTGCAACAAACACACTGATTCTGACTCTGCGTCAAATAA
This sequence comes from Pseudoalteromonas sp. McH1-7, assembly GCF_013366255.1. Lineage (NCBI taxonomy): Bacteria > Pseudomonadati > Pseudomonadota > Gammaproteobacteria > Alteromonadales > Pseudoalteromonadaceae > Pseudoalteromonas > Pseudoalteromonas sp. McH1-7. The sequence goes on from NZ_JABWPQ010000001.1 coordinate 10,532, forward strand.
TGTTGAGTCTGTCTGCCCCAACAGATGCCACCCGCCAGGTGAGCCACAAGGATATACAGCAGTGTAACTATCTGCAATTGCGATGCTACCTTTGGGAACATGAGTTATAGGGGTTGATTTTCTGGGAAGGTGGAGTTGAGCTGGCAGACTTGAAAGATAAGCAAATCCGGGTAAAAACCCCATAAATTGCACTTGATAATCGACACTGGTGTGGAGGCGAATAAGTTGTTCATGCGTCAGTGCTAATCGGTTTGCTACATCGCCAAAGTCTTGACCAAATTCACCCCCATAATTCACGGAGATATGGTGCAGCTTGGACTCGAACGAATCCATCTCAAGGTCATTCCATTTTTCTACGATTACTTGTTGCCATTGCTTTATTTTTTCTGGGTTGATTAGATATGCCGTAATTGAAGACATCGCGGGAACGACATCAATAAAGGCATCGCTACTATCTAGCCATTTTTTTAATGCAAAAAGCTTTTGATTAAGCTTTGGTTGCGTCGCTATGTGGCAAGCCACATCAATTACAATCGCGCGCTCTCCCAATAGATAACAGCTGACATTGGTCATAGAAAACAAAGTATTACTTTAGTAAAAATTATGTTTCTTATAACACACCTTGTAATTTAAACGAAGCGATTACGTTTACTGAGTACTTTTCGATGAATAACCTGAACTAGGGGTGAGAAGTGACTGAATTAGCTAGGATACCAAAGCGCAAAAGGCGTAATGCCGCTTTAGCCAGACTAATATAAGGCAAACTTATTCGCCAATAGCTAGCCTATTGGCAGTGAACTCTACGTGGTTAGAGATACAAATTTTCTAAAAAGCTTTAATTATTAGTAAATTAGGTTAAATAATAAAGCCGCGATATTCGCGGCTTTACTTTAGCTTAACTAGAAGTAAGGCTATTTATTATTGAGTAACCATTGGCTTAAAAGACGAACGCCATATCCAGTACCACCGGTTGGGGTTTCATCTTTAGCTGAGCTTGATAATGCGTTTCCAGCAATATCAAGGTGAACCCATCTAGTATCACCAGCAAATTGCTGTAAGAAAGTAGCAGCAGTTGTGGCACCTGGGCCACCAGAGCCCACGTTTTGGAAGTCTGCAATGTCAGACTTTAGTTTTTCTTTGTAGCCAAGCGGTAAGCGCCATACGTTCTCGTTAACTACTTTACCAGCATTAGTGAATTGAGTGATTAACGCATCATCCTCAGAGAATATCGCAGAGTAATCATTGCCTACTGCACGGATCTTTGAGCCTGTTAGTGTTGCAACATCAACCATGATCTCTGGACTATAAAATTTACGTGCGTACCACATCGCATCAGACAGCACTAATCGGCCTTCAGCGTCAGTGTTTACGACTTCTACACTGATCCCCTCAGCGGTGCGAAGTACATCTCCAGGTGCGATTGCATACTGGGAAACCATGTTAGCAGCCATACCCATTACGGCTACAACGTTAACATCTGCTTTGCTAAGTGCCATTGCTTTTACGGTGCCAAGTACCGCTGCAGCACCCGCCATATCTGACTTCATGCGTGCTATAGAGGCACCCGTTTTGATGCTGTAACCACCAGAGTCGAAGGTGATCCCTTTGCCCACAAGGGCAATCGGTGTTTCGTTGTTTCCCTTATAATGTGCAACAACCAAACGTGAACCGTGCTCACTGCCTCGACCGACACCTTCAAGTGCGCCCATGCCCAGCTCTTTTAGCGCTTCAGGTGCAAGAATTTTTACTTCAACACCGTATTGCTCAAGCTCTTTTGCCGCATTTGCAAAGTCAACAGGAGTCATTTCAGTGGCAACTTCAGACGTCAAATCACGCGCTAAAAATACGCCTTGTTGAATGTGTGCAAGCTTTTGATAATGCGATTGAGCAGCTTTTTTATCTGCAACATCTAAGTGATAGCTGACGTTGAAGGTCTTTGGTTCTTTTTTATAAACTTCAAAAGTATGGTCACGTAAGTTTGCACCGTGCGCAAACTGTGCGGCTAGTTCAGCATTAGAGAGTTTGCCGTTCACCTCATCAAAAGCGATTGCAACATTTTCAAGCTTTTTAGCTTCAAACTTAGCATGCAAGTTACCGCCAAGCTTGGTCAACTTACTTGCATCAAGTTGCTCTGATTCACCCAAACCAACGATGAAGATGCGTTTATAATCAGAGTCTACGGGAGCTAGTACCTCTACCGTTTTGCCATAAGCACCTTTGAAATCTTCAGCAGCAATTGCACGCTGTAATTGCTTGCGAGTATCTTTGTCTAAAAACTTTAAGTTACTTTGATTTTCGCCTGCTTGAAAAATAACCAGAGCATCAGCGTCTGAAAGTGTTGAGTTAAACTTAAAGTCAGCAGCATTTGCTGAAGCTAGGCTGGCAACTGCTAGCGCTAGAGCAGAAAAGCGCGTAGTCAATGACATATTTTTATCCTCAGATAACTAAAACTGCGCCGTTTTTACCTTAAATAGATAAAATTAGACACTATTTGTCGTTGAAGTAACAGGTTTTACCGTTCAGTGACATTTGGTAAGCGGCTTGTCATTCCAATACCCAAGAGCGTAATAAATATGTATAAACCAAGTAACGCATTAATTGAGAATACTGAAGCGATAATCCCAAGTAGGCTTGTTAATAATAATATGATACCGATCATCGTATTGCTCAACGTAACATAACTAGTCCGTTTATTGCCGTCGGCCATGTCTACAACATATGTTTTTCGGCCAACTCTGACGCCTTGGTGAGCAATTGCAATTACAAAGTAGCAAAGTGGAATAAACCATACTTGTGTTAAAACGCTAGGGTAGAGTACAGAGGCGATGAGTACTGTTAGCGTTACGACAATGGTGAGTATTGCACCGAGTATCATGACTTGTTTGCTCGACTTGTCTGCAAGACGCCCCCAAAAGGCCCCACTGGTTAGGCTTGCAACTCCTGAAACACCTAACAAAATTGCTAACACCCAGACTGCATTACTGATATTTTGTTGCGCCAACACAGTGAAGTAAGGAGGTATAAGTGCAGAGCTTAATAATAACCCCCGCGCAAATATAAAATTTCTAAGCATACGGTCTGTTTTCAGTAGTGTAAGCTCTTGTTTGATCTTGTATAGGCCATTTTCACCGCCGTCTGTCGCACCTGCATACTCATTAATTTGCGCAAAAATAAATGCGCTAATAATCCAAAAAACGGCTGCAAGCAGCAAAGTGAGGACAAAGTTAATGTTGCCAAACTCGGTTGCAGCGTAAAATAAGCCAACGCCAAAAGTGACGGTGACAAGTCCACTAATGGATGCGGCTTGACCACTTAATTGCCCGCGTTTTTGTTTTGGGATCGTTTTCCCTAACACATCTTTTGAAGATACTGAACTTAGGCTTCTTGCGACACTAAAAACTATTAATAGCCCAAGTACAAGCCACGGATACAGTAAGTTTTCAGTTTGTTGCCATGCCAAGGCTGCCATTAAAATAACACAACCCGACTGTATCAGTGCACCGAGTGACCATAGCAATTTGCGTTTTGCATGTTGTCTTACCCATTGTCCAATGAACAGTTGAGGGATAAGTGAACCTGATTCTCTAATCGGCACTAACGCTGAAATCATAAAAGCGGGGGCTCCGAGGGATTGCATCAGCCATGGCAGGGTTATTTTTGGGTTGAGTAGTGCATCCGCTAATTTGCTAAAAAGTTGACTTAGTAAGATTAGAACATAGTTGCCAGGCACCTCTTTACACGCTTTGTCGTCGATGGCCTTACAAGCTCGGGCTTCATCGTCATTGGTCAATTTTTGATAGATACTTTCACTGAACTTATCCACACCGTTTTCCTTGTTATTGCCGCTGCTATAGCGGCTGCTATAAATGTAATACTCAAATCATGACAGAGGGAAGATGAAAGAATCATTAACTTCTGTCGGTCTGATCCAATACGTAAGAAATAGCATTTAGTTTATATCTACTTTGTGTACTTACAGCGAGAAAGGTGCTCGTTATTGCAAGGTTAGTTAATAGCGCATGTATTGTGAGAGGTGAAAAATGAAAATGGTGTATCTTGCTATGGCAGCAGGGGGGTTGATTTTGGCGGGCAGTGCAATCACTGCAACCGCGGGCACTGGTATGCCAGAGCCTAAAGTAGATGGCGCGAGTAACCATATAAAAACGTTAGTCCTTGGCTCAGGTTGTTTTTGGGGGCCTGAAAAGCGTTATGAGAAAATGACCGGTGTGATTGACGCTGAATCAGGTTATGCTGATGGCAAAGGCTTTACCCCAACATATAAAGAAATCATCAAGGCAAGTCGACGATTTGATGAGAATAATTATGCTGAGGTAGTGAAAGTTACATACAATGCAAATTTATTGACGACAGAAGCCTTGTTGAAATCGTATTTTGAGAGCCATGACCCTACCCAAAGTAATCGACAAGGAAATGATGTGGGAACTCAATATCGCTCGATTATACTGTATTCAGATACGCAGCAGGGTGATACGGCTGAGGCACTAAAAGTGCAGTTTCAGCAACGCCTGAGTAATGCGGGTTTTGGCAAGATCCAAACTTCTATTAAGCCACTCAGAAAGTTTTACCCAGCTGAGGAGTACCATCAAAACTATTTAGCTAAAAACCCGAATGGCTATTGCCCAGATCACAGTACTGGCGTGACCTTTGAAAAAGCTGAAAAAGCTGAGGTTGACAACAGCTTGCTCTTAACGGGAAAGCATATTGTGATTATCGACTCTAGGAGCTACTGCCCATACTGTGAAAAGCTTAAAAAAGAGGTCATTAATGATTATCAAGGTGATATTCCGCTGCATTTTCGCTTTGCAGATCAACTCCAAGGTTTAACCATCAAGACCGCAACCTGGGCAACGCCAACGATTCTTTTTACGGAGAATGGTAAAGAATCATATGGTTTCCAGGGGTATATGAAAAGGAGTGACTTCTATAAAGTACTAGGGGCTTTTAAACTAGGGCGCTCTGAGGCTTTTAATATTGCCTTTCAAAAGGGAACAGAACGGCCGTTCTGTAAACAATACGATATTTTTAAAAATACTCCAGATGGCGTTTTTGTGGATAAACTCAGTGGCAAAGCATTATTTGATACTCGAGATAGATTTAACTCAGGTACTGGTTGGCTCTCTTTTACTCACCCAGTAGAGGGAAGCGTCACCTATCATGAAGACTTTAGTCACGCCATGGTAAGAACCGAAATTCGGTCTAAAAGTAGCGGGATCCATTTAGGTCATGTTTTTAAAAATGAAGGGCCAAAGGGAGAAGACCGTTATTGTATCAACGCCCAAGTACTGGAGTTTAAATTGAGAGATAAGTTCAGCGAATAGCACTCAGTGATAAGCAGATACTTAATATATTTTCATCTAGTAGTGAGCGTATTGCACTTGGTATAAATTAGATTGCCAAAGAGCCAAAATAAGCGTATACATCGCGCTGAATGACAGTTTTAATTTTAGGCATATTTGTGGACTTTTTTTGGGTACTTTTACTCATCACTTTGAGTGCGGTTTTCGCACTCTGTGAAATTTCATTAGCTGCGGCGCGTAAAGTGAAATTACAAACTTTATTTGATCTTGGTGATGTCAGGGCAAAGAAAGTATTGTACTTACAGGCAAACGCGCATCAATTTTTTGCAGCAGTGCAAGTTGTGTTGAACGCATTGGCAATTGTTGCAGGTATGATTGGTGAGTCTGTTTTCACTCCCTATATCCTGCAATTACTCAATTGGGTAGCCAGTTTTATTTTTGCTGATGTTGCAGTGTATGCGTCGATTTTGCTGCAAATTTCCACCGTGCTCTCTTTCTTATTGATCACATCGTTATTTGTACTTTTTGCTGACTTGCTACCCAAGCGAATAGCGATGGTCATTCCTGAAAACATTGCGATGCGCTTTATATCCTTGATGTTAGCAAGTGTTTGGCTGTTTAAGCCGATTATTTGGTTGTTTAATGTCTTTGCTGACTGGATCATTAAATTATTTAATTTACCCAACGAACGAGATGAACAAGTAACACGAGATGATATTTATGCTGTGGTTGACCAGAGCGCAGAGCAAGGTGAGCTGTGTGGACATGAGTACAATATTATTGGGAATGTGCTGGATCTTAACCAAACCAATATTACCCAGGCGATGATCAATCGTGATGCGATTGTGTGGCTGGATGTTCAAGAGTCAGAAGAGAATCTAAGTAGTCTTATCCAGCGTCATAGTTTCCAACAGTATTTACTCTGTGATGGTTCGTTAGATAAAGTGGTTGCTGCACCTGAGGCGAAGCAATTATTAAGTAATATACTCGCTAATCGGCCACTGTTGGATGGTCACGACCATGACTTCCATAAGCCTGTCATATTGTTGGATACATTGAGTCTATCTGATGCACTGGATGGTCTGAAAAGTCATGAAAGCAATTGTGCTGTTGTGATTAATGAGTTTTCTACTGTAGTTGGTATGGTCACACTTTCGAGTATTTTTAATCTGATTGCATTAAAGGATGATCAAGCGATAGAGGCGCAATTTAGACAAAAAGACAACGCTCGTTGGTTGGTACAAGGTGATATGTCGATTAAAGACTTTCAAACTTCAGTGATTGAATATGAGTTCGAGCCAATAGAAGCGATAGAAACGTTAGCAGGATTTGTGATCCATAGACTAAAACATTTTCCAGTGGAAGGAGAGTCACTTCAGGTCGAGGGATTTAAATTTAAAGTAACAGAGCTCCAAGGTTTATCAATTAAGCAGATTGAAGTGATAAAAGAGCCGACAGTGTAAACTCGCTTAATCTTTAAGTATGGATGATAAGCAAACCTTGAAAGCCAATAATGTTGTCCATTATTACTAAGACCTAATATTAAGTTAGATATCTATTGAAAATAACGGGATTATTTTTTGTCGCAACATTTTCATTAATGAAATTTTAATTATTATATTCTTGACCTTGATTATTTTCGGAATAGAATGGCTGCGTTTACGAAGTTCTGGGATTAGATCTTCGTAAACCAAATTAATAATTAAGGATGAACAAAATGAAAAAGTTAATCACTGCACTTGCTGCATTCGTAGCACTATCTGTATCAGCGCAAGAAACCCAAGAAGCAAAAGTACAAGTTGCACAGCAAAATATAAAAATTGTTGCAATTGGTCAAAGTGGCTGGGATCCAATTTGGAGAGAGCCAACTTGCAGCATCCAAAAAACAGATGAAGATGCTGTTGGTAACGCATACATGATCAACCATTATGACATGTGTTTATGCCAAAACAGTAAGAAGGCGAGTTATTTAATTGAAGATACGCAAAGTAACCCAAAACAAGCTGCTGTTATTTGTTACTTAGAGCAATAAGATCTAACCCACTTAATATTGAGTCTGTTTGAGGCATCAAATCTTATTTTAAAGACCTAACTCAAAATAGATAACGACATTAAGTAACTAGTTATAACTAAATTTATTGAAAGCGGAATATTATTATGCTCCGCTTTTTTCGTTTTGTTAGAGTAACCGATATGTATCAAACGGCTAGATATAGCTTTTATCTTTAAAGCCGTTACGTCACAATGTTGATTTAAATAATACGGCAACCCAAAGCAAGGTCTTACGCCTCAACTAGGACTGCACTTTTTCTATCCAAGGCCACAAAAATTTATAGTTTGTCACATTTTTTATCGTTTTCCAGCCATCAATCTGTTTTTGAGTATGATAGTATCCGTTCAGCAGTTTTTTACGAGATAGATTATGTTTCAACCAGTTAGCCTCTTTGTTGGGTTAAGATATAGCCGCGCAGCTAAAGGTAATGCGTTTATATCGTTTATCTCATTTTTCTCTATTGCGGGTATAGCACTTGGGCTGATGAGCTTGATCACGGTAAGTTCGGTTATGAATGGATTTGAGCAGACCCTCAAAGCTGCGATGCTTGATCTGATCCCACATGTGCAAATTAAGGAAAGTGAGCAACTCGATCAGACAAAACTAAAGGCGATAGAAGATCACCCATTAGTCAAGCAAGTATCACCCTATATTACCAGTGATGTGATTTTACAAACCAATCAAGACTTGGTAGGCGTGCAGTTACAGGGGTTGTTTGAAGGGTACGAAAGCGTCCTAGATGATGCTATTCGTGGCGGGAGTCTAACGCGGCTACACAAGCACAAGTACCAAATTGCATTGAGCCGTTATTTGGCAAACAAACTAGGTGTAAGTATTGGTCAGCAAATCCGTATAATTATGCCAGAGTACACCACATATACCCCACTTGGTCGTACACCAACGCAACGTTTATTTACGGTTGCGGCTATTTATGATGGTCAGAGCGAAGCCGATACTTACCTGGCATTTGCAGATGGCAAAAGCTTGCAACGGCTAATGCGCAAAAAGCCAGAGCAATATGATCTCAATATTCAATTATTTGATGCGTTTAATCTACCAGATTTTTATCAACAAGCAGGTCATTTGTTGCAAGGGTTTGATACCCAGGACTGGCAAACTCAGCAAGGTACATTGTTTGCTGCAGTAGCGATGGAAAAGCGCATCATGTCATTGTTATTAGGGTTGATAGTGATCGTGGCGGTGTTCAATATCATCTCAGCGTTGTCAATGATGGTAAGTGAAAAGCAAGGAGAGGTTGCGATTTTACAAACACTTGGCTTCACACCACAAATGATTGCTAAAGTCTTTATGGCACAGGGCATGTATAACGGTATTTTTGGAACGATACTAGGGATTTTTGGTGGGTTATTACTCTCTAATTACATAAATGAAGCATTACATCTTGCCGGTCTTCAGTTGCTTGGCGGCGCTGAACTTCCTGTCAAAATAGAGCAAACAGAATTAATGATCATGGCGATGGGTAGCATTTTACTTAGCTTTTTAGCCACTTTGTACCCAGCCAAACGCGCGTCCAGTGTGCTGCCAGCAGAGGTATTAAGATATGAGTGATTTAGTTATTGACTGTCAAGGTTTGGTTAAAAGTTACCAAGATGGTAAATCCGAAGTAACTGTGTTAAAAGGGGTTGATCTTACTGTCACACAGGGCGAAATGCTAGCTATAGTGGGTAGCTCAGGCTCGGGCAAAAGTACCTTACTACACATTCTAGGCACCTTAGATAAAGCATCTAAAGGTAGTGTGAAAATTAAAGGTGTCGAAGTTGGTCAGCTGTCACGTGCAAAACAAGCTGAATTTAGAAACAAACATTTGGGCTTCATTTATCAGTTTCACCACTTGTTGATGGAGTTTAGTGCGTTAGAAAACGTAGCAATGCCGTTATTGATTAAAGGTTTGAAAACTAAGCAAGCACAAGAAAAAGCATTAAATATGCTCGATAAAGTTGGCCTTAGCCATCGTGCTAACCACAAACCTTCGGAGCTCTCAGGTGGAGAGAGGCAGCGAGTTGCAATTGCCCGAGCGTTAGTAACTGAGCCTGATCTGGTGCTTGCAGATGAGCCTACAGGGAATCTCGATAAGCACAATGCACTTAAAATTTATGATCTCCTGGCTGAGCTTAATCATCACCTTAAAACCAGTTTTGTTGTCGTAACCCATGACTTAGAGCTAGCTGACAAGCTTGGTCGTGCGGTGCAACTGGATGACGGTAAAGTAGGTGTATATCAGGATGCTTAGTTACTTTTTGAGCAAACGCTTTAGAGAGTCTAAGCGTCAGCTTGGCTTTATTGGTTTTCTAACAAGGGCCTCAACTCTTGGCGTCATGCTGGGCATGGCGGTGTTAATTATTGCGCTATCAGTGATAAATGGGTTTGAAGAACAACTAGAGCAGCGGCTGCTTTCTGTGGTCCCGCAAGTGAGTTATCAAGCACCTTATGACCCCATTCAGTCATGGCAACAAAAGGTTGATATTTTGGAAGATCAACGAGGCGTTGTCAGTGCGACTGCTGAAATCAATTTAACCGCAATGGTACAGTATAAAGGTACGTTGAAAGCTACCCAGTTGAAGGGGGTTGTACCGCATAGGCATCACGCAGTCTCAAGTATTGGCGAATTTATCCAAGGAACACAGCTACCAGCGTTGAAGCCGGGTGAAGTCATTATTGGGAAGGGGATCGCAAACAAACTGAACGTCGCGATCGGAGATAATGTGCAGCTATTGGTCGCAAACAAGCACTCCGACAATCCATTGGCTGCACCAAAGCGATTAACTGCCACTGTGGCCGGACTGATTGCCATGGGTGGGCAAGTTGACCAAACATTAGCTTTAGTGCCACTTGGCGCACTGCAAGAGGCGATGGGATTTAGAGAGGATCAGGTAACGGATTTACGAGCGAAAGTGAGTGACGTATTCCAAGCGCAATACATTGCGACATCTGCGGGCAGAGCGTTGCCCGATTTGGTCTATGTATCATCGTGGTTCAGAACACAAGGTGGGCTATATCAAGATATTCAGATGGTACGCACCATTGTTTATCTTGTCGTATTTTTAATTATAGCGGTAGCTAGCTTTAATATCGTGTCTTCCATGGTGATGGAAGTGAAAGAAAAACGAGCCGATATTGCTATTTTAAAAACCATGGGCGCACAAGACAGTACGATTTTTTCGACATTTGCGCTACAAGGCGTGACCTATGCTGGGATCGGTGCACTGCTAGGCACGGTAATTGGCATTTTTATCGCCATCAATATTCCCGATATTTTTAAAGCTTGGATTAGCATGAGCGACGATAACCCGCTGGAAGGTGTTTACTTTATCGAGTACCTGCCTAGTAAAATTATTTGGACTGATATTTACATCAGCCTACTAGCGACGTTTTTTATGGCGGTAGTTGCAAGCTTATATCCAGCTTGGCAGGCTACAAAAACCGATCCTGCCAAAGTACTTGGAAATGGCTAATCGGCAAGAGCAATAGGCGGCCAAAGGCACGCCTATTCCAACTATAAGCTTTGTGCGTAATGATAAAGCGCTTTTAATATTTGCATATTGCGCTCATTACCTTCATTCTCAGCAACAAGGTTTTCTAGCTCAAGCATAAAGTCTTCAGCCGAAATGGATGGGTTGTCATCATTGTGCATTAACTTGTTTTGGCAGTATTTACGCCATTTATCAAGCTCTAAAGGTGATAGTGACTCTGGCCAATTTCTCGCACGGTAACGAAACAACATTGTGTTGAACTTGTTATCTTCAAAATCTAGCTCCATAGTTGCGAGTTCTTGTGGTGAGGCATTGCGAATTATTGCAAACTTGGCTTTGTCTGCTTTGCTAGTAAAGCCATCATAGAGTTGATAATCTGGATTACTCGGCTTTTCAAAACCTTTGTCATCGCTGAATACGTCTGCAACCTTATCTCTTAACTCTGGTCGCGCTTTGAGATATTTTAAGTTTTCAAGGCACTGTTCACGATCAATCCCTAGCCTTGCTGCGTTTTCTGGCAACAAGGTTTTAGCGGGGGCCACTAATGGGCACTTATTGATATGAAGCAATTTAAGCCCGACCGGCAATTCATCATCGCCCAGCTCACTGCGTTTTGTGTACAGCCGTTCTTTAAGCGCCTCAACGTCAAGATCGTTCAGTACCTCAGGCGACTGAGTCAAGTCAAAGCAGATCACGGCATTGCTATTAATAGGATGGAAACTCATCGGGGCAATCCACGTAGTGCAACCTTGCTGAGCTGGAAACATCGAAGAGATATGCACTAAAGGCTGCATATTAAAGACATCGATAAGGCTCGACACGGCCTTTTTATGTCTGTGGTTAAAGTAAAAATCGTACAGTTTAGGCTGTTTAGTTTTAATCAATTTTGCCAGTGCAATGGTTGCAGTAACGTCACTTAGTGCATCATGAGCTGCGCCATGTTCAATACCGTTGGCAACGGTTAGATGCTCGAGTTTAAAGCTGGGGCTACCATCGTCTTTGGTTGGCCACTCAATCCCTTCAGGGCGCAGTGCGTAACATGCTCTAACAAGATCGATAATGTCCCATCGACTATTGCCATTTTGCCATTCACGCTCGTATGGATCATAAAAGTTTCGATACAGGCTATAACGGGTGAGCTCGTCATCAAAGCGGATACTATTGTACCCAGCAACGCAAGTTTGCGGTTTTGCAAATTCGGTGTGGATCTTAGCCATAAACTCTGCCTCAGTGAGGCCTTTTTTTAGCGCTAGTTGCGGCGTGATCCCAGTGACCAAACATGCTTGAGGGTGAGGGAGGTAATCAGGAGCTGGTTGACAATACTCAATCAAAGGTTCACCGATAATGTTGAGATCTAGATCCGTTCTGATCCCAGCAAATTGGCTTGGTCTATCTTTTTGCGGCGTAGCCCCCCAACTTTCGTAATCATGCCAATAGATGGTTGGGATATTCTGAGCGTTATTTGGTGTTTCCGATTGGTTTTTATTTGTCATAAAGTCCAGGTGCTATTTAACTATTTTTGTTTTGGCCAACATCTGCGGTGATGGTATCACAACTGTATAAGGTCATGTGTATATGGTGGTAAATAAGTTACCACCATAAAGGAATCGTATTCACGAGTATTATCGCATAGGGGGGCGTGTAGAGTAATACCAATTAGCCTGAATACTTGCTCAATTTGAAGGAGTAAATCTGACATTAATTGCGTTATAAATTTCTTATTTAGAACAACAAAATAGCAAAATCTTTGTCTTAAAATAGGCCTTTTAATCAAGATAATTGGTACAAGATTTATAGAATCGAGTTATCTAATACTCAATTACTGACTCTCGCTGGTGAAATTATGGCCTAATCTATTAACATGTTTCCACATGACTATCGTCACACTGATTAATAGGGTAGCTACAGCGACTAGGGTGTTAAAATTCAGTGTTTGATTGTCTTCAGTTTTGACCAATAGACTTGCGAAGATGCCGCTTGCAGCAATTGCAAAGTGTTGAATTGCATTTTGTAAACTAATAAAGGCACTACGTTCTTGCGCTTGTAAAGCAACAATAAGTTCTGTTACCAAAATCATTGAACGACAAGAGCTCGCAATGATAAAGAGTATAAAAAGTGCCGCTGAGAATGTACTTCGACTCGTATTAAAGCCAACCAACACAGTCAGTAGCATAACCCCACTTAGGAAGTAAACTAAATACGATGTGGTTCTATTACTAAACTTACTTCTCGCATATAGCTGAATGACAATAAATGAGCACACACCGCTGAGTAGGTAGCAATAACTAAGTGACGTATTGGAAATGCTGAAGTTGGTTATTAGCATGACGGGAAACTGAGTTGAAATGATAAATGTGCTCATCACAACAACAAAGCTAAAGAGTAGGGCAAAGCTTAACTTTTTATTAAATAGATGGATGTTGTTTTGTTTTATTTGACAATCATGATTGACACTCGCTGGTATATTTCTTTTATGCTTTTGCATAAAAATTAACAGAAACAGCAGTGCAGTGATAGCCAAGCAGCAGCCTAATAGAAATATACTCGACTGCCAGCCGACATGTTCGGTGATAAATAAAAGTACGGGTATTCCTATCGCAAGGGCACAAGGAAATGTGCTTAGTAATATCGCTGTATTTCTTTTTTTGTTGTGGTGGTCGCTGAGCAAAACAACAAGATTAAGATTAAGTACAAGTGCTGCACCCGCGCAAAGGCCGGTTAATGCTCGTACAACTAGAAGCGAGTAAAAACTATTGAGCAACGCAGTGCAAAGCGTAAAAAACGCGGCTGCGAGTAGTAGGCTAATGAGTTTGCGACTTTCGTTACCAGCGTTTTCACCGCCACGAACCCATAAACAAACGAGTGAGGCAGTAACTGCATAAACTGCAACTAATAGTCCTGAATTTGCAGGATTGGTATGAGTGCTAAGCGCCATTTGCGCGCTAAAAGGAACAATGATTAAAGCATCCAAAGCGAGTAGAAAATGTATGGCAAAACATAATCCAAATGTGGCACTTGAGTGCACTGAGTTGTTTAACGAGGCTGAAAGCATGTATATCCATAATCAAATTAACAAAAGAGAATATGATTGTATTAACCTCAGTAAGGTAATAAAGTGCGTTATATTGGATACATAAACCCACTTTTTGGGCTAATAAAATGACTGACCAAGTAGATCATCAGTGGTTAAAGAGTTTTCATTGTGTTTATGAATGTTTGAGCTTTAAACAAGCCGCCGAGCTTTTAAGGATCCCGACTTCAAATGTAAGTAGACATATCGCCTTACTAGAGGAAAAGCTTGATACAAGATTATTGGAGCGCACAACAAGAAGGATTTCTGTCACGGAAGCTGGTGAGCAACTGTATGAGAGTACAAAGCCGCTGCTTGAGTCATTATCAGATGCGGTGCAAGAAGTAACTAGACATGCAAGCACGCCGACAGGGCATTTGCGCATATTGATGCCCGATATTCCAATACTTGGTAGGGCAATCGTGACATTTTGTAGCGCTTATCCTTCAGTATCAATCAGCTGTGATACTAGCCTTAGTCCAAGGGAGAGTTTACTCGATGGATTTGACCTCGTGCTCTACTTCCATCGTGGGAACCTTGAAGATAGCAACTGGGTGGTAAGAGCGCTTGCGCGATTACCAAGCGTTGTAGTTGCAGCACCTAACCTACTTAAAAAACATGTGCCCCCATTTACTTTATCAGATATGCAGGGTTTACCTTGCATCTCAACACTCTCCGCGTTAAACGGAACACCTTGGATATTTAAATTAGAAGATGGGCAGTTAAAAACGCTACATGTTAATTCAAGTTTTAGAGTAAACAGTGGAAGCGTGGCCAAATTAGCAGCGCTAGAAGGACTTGGTTTTGCTATTTTACCAGTAGAGGCATGTAGATCTGAAATCGAAAAAGGCGAACTTATACCAATAAACTTGGAGCATCCGCCAGAAGATCTCGTGCTCTATGCGCTGTACGCGGGACGAAAACACCTTGCAAAAAAAATCACGGCATTTTTGCAGCACTTGCAAGCGACTTTTTAAACGTTATCAACTTTGAATGATAATTGCATCACTGAAGTAAGGCTATCTTAGATGCACTGCATTCGAATACACCGAGAAAGAGAGCGTCAGTTTGAGACCACTTTTATGGCTTATACAGATGAACACCCCTCATAAAAATATGTTTATTCAGCGCTCGCTAAATCTTGATTGATCAAATCTAGTAGCGCAATAAGTGCTGTTGCTTTGTCCTCATTGATACTCGGAAATTTACAGCGAATTTGTTCTGGAATACTCGCTGCTTGATGTCGTAACTCGTTACCTTTAACTTGCAGTTTTACAACCCGTTTGCGTTTATCTTGCTCATCTTTAACGATAGTAAGCAACGCTTTGTCAGTCATTTTCTTTAAAATCTGTGTCATTGCGCCGCCATCGATAGCCGTCTTTTTTAGTAACTCAGCAATGCTGATTTCGTCTTGCTCCCACAGCGCCATCATGACCACATATTGCGGATAAGTGAGTTGAAGCTCAAGCAGAGATTCTCGGTATGCTCGGGCAATGCCATTTGAAGCCATGTATAAACGATGACAAATTTGTCTATCTAAATTTAGTTGTGCGTAATTCATCGTATTCTTTTATTACTGTATTGATAAGGTATTTTAATTTGCACGCAAAGTATTTGCAATTCTAAATGCTTTCGCATATTATTTTGTGTGCAAAATAAATTGTTGGCAACATGCATGACTTCATCTGGAGTACAGGCTGTGTTTGCTAGCATTTGAGTGATTATCCAAATGGTATGAAATTGAGGAGAACAAGATGAAAGCACTTCAGAGTATAGCGTATACAGCTAACGCGACCGCGACTGGTGGACGAGAAGGCACTGCAAAGTCTGATGATGGTCGTCTTGATATCGAGTTATCAACACCCAAAGCACTTGGTGGCGATGGCGGTCAAGGTACTAATCCAGAGCAATTATTTGCAGCAGGTTACGCAGCATGCTTTATTGGTGCATTAAAACTAGTTGCGGGAAAGGCAAAAGTGACATTGCCAGATGATACGTATATTAATGCCGAGGTTGCTATAGGGCCGATTGAGGGAGGTTTTGGGATTGCAGTCAAGTTAGCTGTTTCAGTTGGGGAATTAGACAAAGAAACGGCGCGCGCATTGGTCGACAAGGCTCATGAAGTATGTCCTTATTCAAATGCTACGCGCGGAAATATTGCAGTTGAGTTATCTGTGATTTAAGTCCATGCTGCTTTGTTGGGCCAGTTTTTTCAATATTGGCTCAACCTGTTGTAAGTGGGAGGGTGGTTTTAAAATTGTGAACCGCTCCACCGGTTCGAAAATCAATCTGTTTGACCTGCTCAATAATTTCAACGGTATCAAAACCGCTGAGAAGGCCAAACATCGCTGCTTGCTGACCAGAGCCAATAGCATAGGATTGTGTTAGTGGCTCTGATTTGCAGGTGCCATGTTTCACATAGCCATACCACACCCCTTTGTGTGGATGATATTTTATAAATTCTAAACTCTCTATTTTGTCAAACTGGCTGTTGGTAAAGTTGTGCTCTAGGTTATGTATATCGCACGTTTGACCTGTGCAAAATACCCTCCAGCCATTGTGGTCAAACCATTTTTGGGCATTATCTGTAACAATAATCTTGTCTGTAGTGGTTCTGCTATCACAGGCTATCTCTGCTGTAATGGCGTTATAAACAATGGTTGTCATTCCTTCTGACTCCTATGAAGTTGAATATCTGGTCAATTAGTAATTTTGAATGCTAAGGGGTGAATCTGGGCGTTGGCTGCGTGATAAGCTTTAAATTTGAATGCCAAGTTTCTTAATTTTATGATTTATTTTGAGGCGATAAAACCCTGTCGATAATATCACTACTGTTTTTTAGCCACACCACAAGTTGATTACCGGAGCGTGACACATTCAATGTTTACCTAATGTGAATATATTGAAATTATTATGATCTTAATACATGTTTTTGTTTGAAGGAGGGCAAAAGTGCCCTTTACTGGATGAGTGTATTAATTACTTCATAGAGCTTTTTCATATCGATAGGCTTTGCAACGCAGGCATCAAAGCCAAGCTTTTGATAACTTTCAAGCTCTCCTGACATTACATTTGCAGTCACCGCAATTAATGGAATCTGCTTGTTATCAAGCCTAACTTCTGCGCATACCTCCAAGCCGTCTTTTTTTGGCATCTGAATGTCGATAAAGAAAATATCGGGCTTTCTTTTTTTATATAGTTCTATCGCTTCCTCACCATCTTTGGCGATAACTAGCTGGGCTTGAGTTGGCTTTATCATTGCGCTAAATATTTTCTGATTTAACGGGTTATCTTCGGCCAACAATAAGTTTTTATCTTTGAGTTGGGGGACGGCATGTATATCTTGGTGTGCGTGCAGCAAAGGTGTAGCGCAAATACTTAGGTTTAGCTCAAGCTTAAATTCACTACCAACACCTTCTTCACTTTGTACACAAATGGTGCCACCCATCAGCTCAGTAAGTTGTTTTACGATGGCAAGTCCTAGCCCTGTTCCAGCATATTTTCTCGTTGTAGAGGGATCCGCTTGTTGAAAGCGCTTAAATAAGCTGTCGACGGTCGCTTTATTAATGCCTGCGCCGGTATCAATAACTTGTATAGATACTAATTTTCCAGCATCTTTCATGACTATACGGATCTCTCCAGAACTGGTGAATTTGACCGCATTTGAGACCAAATTACGGAGGATTTGTTTTAGCCTCAAAGGATCTGCCAACCTGTGAGGGGAGGTTAGTTTTTCACAATCAACTATCAAGGGTACCTTGAGATTGTCAGCCGTGTGAATAAATTCATGTTTAACTTCCGTTGCGATACGGATCAAATTAACTGCAACAGTCTCCACTTTTAATTCACCCGCTTCAATTTTTGAGAAGTCGAGTAAGTCGTTTAATAAACTGAGTAATGTTTTTGTTGATGTCATTCCTTGAGTGATCAATTCGTTTGAGTTGATCGCATCGCTATGATGTTTCATTAGCTGAAATACGCCATAAATACCGTTAAGTGGTGTCCTTAATTCATGGCTCATATTGGCTAGAAAGAAGGCTTTGGCGCGTTCAGAGCTTTGCGCTTTTATTTTTTCATGTTCTAAAGAGCTAATTTGCAACTTAATTTGCTTGGCTAATTGGTTAAGCGTAACTTGTAATGTTTGCAATTCCTTAAATTCAAAGTCGTGAGTAGTTGTTACATAGTTGCCTTGCTTCAACCGATCACAGTGGCGCTCCAACATCAACATTGGATTAATGAGCCGTTTTGACAACTTTCTTAAATACCAAACTAGTAGCGCAACTAAAATCAAACCAAAAGATATGATGAGTAATATTGCTCTGATGATGTCATTTGAAAAAGGGGTGGATTGACGATGTAGTAACAGCTCTAGTTTTATCCTGTCCTCATCAGCAGAATATATAATATCTTGATAATCAGTTTGGTCATGTCGCAGCTCTGCGCTCCCTTCTAACGTTAAATCGCCACTTTTTAACGAGATAATACCGCTATTTTCGCTCGCTTCGAAGAATGGCTGTAAATCAAGTTCAAGAAAGAGTACGCCAGTGTGGTTATACGGGCGCATCAAAGATGACTGCTTTTGTCTGAGCGGTATTTCTAAGAATAACTTTGCTTCTTTTGTTTGGGAGCCGTTAATATCGGCCATCGATACGACACGTTTTTTAATTTTGAGTGTTCGCATTTGCTCTGATAGCACTTGATTAGTGTATGCAGAGAAAACTTTGCTGTTCCATTTTAAGGTGTAAAACGGGTATCCCTCTACTGTAAAAATAGAGCCATCATTAATAAAAGCGGATTTAATCATCGCGTTATTATCAACAACCTGTGTGAGTACCTTGATCGCATGCTGAGTGTATAATAAGTTGTTGGGCAAACTTGACAGTATGTAGTCTTCACTTATCGGTGCGAGCTGATAGATCAATTCATTGATTTGTGCTTTAAAATCGTTGATCAGACTGTTTCCTTTTCTTTTAAGGTCTTCCTGTATGAGTGCTGCTTGTTGTTCTAACAGAGCAAAGCTAACCATCGCGACTAGAATCAATAAAAAAATTGAGAATAATGTCGTAATTTTTCTTTTTATTTCTTTAACGATGCTGTGCTTTTGTTTCATTTTTCTGCGACTTTGTGACGATAAACTGCATATACTCAGTGGTATCTTCAACGCTATACACCCCACCTAAATAGCGTGTTAGGCCTTTGAGTATGGCTTCCCAAATATAGGCCATAATGGGTTCATTAGGTTGTGGGTAAGTATGATTAAGTGAGGCGATTAACTGTATTAACGCAATATCTTTTCGCTTTGTTAACTTGTCTAGGCTGTCAGAATTTGTTGGTAGCGCTTTTAACTCATCCCAAAGACGATCTTGAACACGTTGGCTTTGCATAAATTCAACTAGTAATTTCAAATGCGGCTTTTTTTCCGATTCGACTGCGTTCGCAGGAAAAGCCAAAACGTGGGATGATGCAAACGAGATGAGCTGATGTCCTCCCCATCTTGGTAAGGAAGCGATTGCTAAGTTATCTTTTAGAGTATCTTTGAGTTGTTGATACGCCCAAATGCCATTCACAAAGTAGCGTAATTGCGCACTTTTAAAACGATTCATTAAACACTGGTACGCACAATCTGCGTCAATAATGCCACTGTTTAGCAGTAACTGGTAATTTGATAAGGCCAAACGCATCGCTCTCGTGTCGAGATGAGGCAGATCAGATAAAATAACCTCTTCCTGTAGAGCGTTCACAAAGGTAATAAACCAATACATTTCATAAAAATTCCATCCTAACTCGGGCGCTTTAAAGTGGCCTTGCTGGATGTAGTGTTGGAGATCTGTTATTGGCTCGGGTACAAGCGAGCGATTATAGTAGAGTACTAGATGATTACCATACATGAGGGGGATGCCTTTTATTACTCCGCCCACTTTACTCGTGTTTTTGACGCGCAGTGTGAGTTTATCTGCAAGCCAACTTGACGGTATAGTTGAAAACCGTAATTCAGACAAGCCCATATAGTCACTGGGAATAATTAGAGCATCGGGGAGTTGCATCGCATCTGCGTATTGTAATAGCTCACTTTTTAGTTGGTTATTATTGAAAGCTAAAATGTTTATTTTGATGCCTGTCTGCGCACTAAACTCTTCAAAAAGTGGCTGAAAATCAAAATTTTCTAGGCCAACTGCAATGTCAATGCTGACATTGGCTTTCGCTTGGATAGCACCACTGTGAAGACTCAAGAGCAGAAAAATAGTACAAATTAATCGACCTTGCATAAAATAACTATTCCGTAGTGAGTTTAATAATACCAATTTTCTTAATTAAGTGGTCTATTTTGAGGCGAGAAAATCTTGTCGATAACGAGGCAAAAAATTCGCTATTTAGTTGTTCTAAATAAGAAATTTTTAACGCTGTTAGCGTCAGATTTACTCCGTCAAATTGAGCAAGTATTAAGTCAAATTGATATAAGTATGTCTCTATCGCGCAGGTATTGGTTCTTTGTCAGTGTAGTCTATATTTCTGCGCTTGGAATCAATACAGGTGAAATCGGCAAAGTAGGGGATGGTTTTTATCTATGTCTATAAGTCTTAGTGAATTCTTCAATCACTGCTTTGCCTAGCAAAATGATGATAGGTACTTATCCGAAGCTCAGGTTGAATAGTCATGTTATTGTGTTAATTATAATGAAAACAGCGATGAATAATTTCCAGAAACACGATAAAATACACAGCAAATAAGAATGATGAGTACAACCTTGTTATGAATAAAGGGTTTATGCTGGCCTGTGATGGCAGCAATGGTGCAGGTAAAACAACTGTTATCTCAGGCATAGAAACGCACCTAAAACAACGTGGTATTGAAGTTGTGATGACTCGAGAGCCAGGTGGAACAAAAATATCTGAAAAAATTCGTGAAATCATTCTCGATCCTTCGACACCCGAAATGACTGAAATGGCAGAATTGATGTTGTTTGCTGCAGCACGAGCACAGCATGTGCGGGAAAAAATCATTCCAGCCCTTGAACAAGGTAAAGTGGTTATTTCAGATCGATTTGACGCCGCGACGTTTAGTTTCCAACACTACGCACGAGGTCTGGAACTCAACACCATAACGACGATTAATCGGCTCGCGTTGGGAGATTTTAAAGCAGACATGAACCTCATATTAGATCTTGACCCCCAAGAGGGACTAAAGCGAGTCAAGTCAAGAGGGGAAGGGTTAGATAGGCTAGAAGATGAGCAGCAACAATTTTTGCAGCGTGCCCGGGAAGGTTACTTGCTACAGGCAAAAAATGACCCAACGCGCTTTACTGTAATTGATGCAAGTCAGAGTAAATCAACCGTGCTTGCGCAGAGTATTGAACTTGTAGATAAGCTTATTGATCAACATATTAAGTTAAGCTCGAGAGTGTAATATGCTTGCAAGTTGGCATCATACTCCCCTTAATCAACTAGCCCAAGCGCAGCAAGCTGGCCGTTTGCATCATGCACACTTGTTGTCGGGTAAAAAAGGCGTAGGCAAAGGCGTACTCGCTAGACATTTGGCTAATGCCTTGCTTTGCAATAGGGCTGAGACACTGACTGCCTGTGGGAGCTGTAAAGCATGCAGCCTCAATCTTGCCGGTAGTCACCCTGACAAACTTATTGTCGCGCCTGATGGTAAATCGATAGGTGTAGATGAGATCAGAGATATCACCAACTTTTTAAACCACTCAGCTCAGCAAGGGGGGAGTAAAGTTGCGCTAATCGAGCAAGCACATCTGATGACACATTCTGCGGCAAATGCGTTATTAAAAACACTGGAAGAGCCTAATTTTAACAGATATTTACTCATAACCAGTGATGATGATAGCAAATTGCCAGCGACGGTGTTAAGCCGCTGCAACAAAGTGACAATTCACTCACCGAGTTTGACAGAAGCTGCAAAATGGTTAGCAGAGCACGATCTCGGGTCTAACCTTCCTTGGATCCAAGAGTTTTCACTTCAGCCCTTTGTGATTTCAGGGTGGCAAAAGGAAGGGCTTATCGATGAGGTAACACAGTTATTTAACGCAGCGAATAAGCTCGATGGCGAGAGTGCATTGCAAGTTGAAAAGATACTATTAAAACACACTTCGTTGAGTGATGTATTTGCACGCTTTTTGCTAAGTCGTGTTAAGTCTGCGATGCTATCAGAAGCAGGCCTCAGCTTTACACAGTATCAAGCGTTATTAAACCTTATACATCGTTTTATGTATGAACAAAAAAATGTGTTAGGGTTAAATCAAAGCCTTAGCATTTCAAATTTGCTTTTTGCCTTACAAAAACAGTTATAAAGAGGTGGTACATGCAAGAGTTACTTGCGGATTTTGAAGACTTGGATGAGCTCTATCGCTGTTATATGCCGTTCTTGAAGTCAGGGGGCATATTCATTAAGTCAAATGCCCATTTTGAGATGGGACAGGAGTTAACACTACGAGTCACGCTTCCTGATGCGTTAGAAGCTGATGAGGTGGAGGTCATTGTGGCATGGTTAACTCCACAAGGAGCGCAAAACTCTAACCCCCCAGGAGTTGGCGTGGCGTTTGTTGATGCGCCAGCTTTAAACGATAAAATAAATAAACTACTGGGTGCAGCCTTGAACTCAGATAAACCCACTTACACAATGTAGAGCCAGTATGATTGTAGACTCTCACTGTCATTTAGATAGATTAGATTTTGATAAATTAGGCTTAAGCCTTGAAGAAGTATTACATAATGCGAGACAAAAACAGGTCGAACACTTCCTATGTGTTAGCGTTACTCTAGAGCAATTCCCCGCTATGCTCGAGAAAATTTCTAGATTTGACGATGTCTCAGCTTCTTGTGGTGTACACCCCCTAGACCAAAAAGATAAACTAGATATTGATAAGCTCCGTAACTTGGCTAATAACGAAAAAGTCGTTGCTATTGGAGAAACTGGCTTAGATTATTATTATTCCAAAGAGACTCATCAAGTGCAGCAAGAGAGCTTTGCTGGGCATATTGAGGTGGCAAATCAGTTACAAAAACCACTTATTATTCATACTCGTGACGCCAAAAGCGATACAATCGATATTATGAAAGCGCACAATGCGCAAAATTGTGGTGGCGTATTACATTGCTTTACTGAAGACTGGCCAATGGCCAAGCAAGCTTTGGATTTGGGCTTTTATATCTCGATTTCTGGTATTGTGACATTTAAAAATGCCAGAGCATTACAAGATGTGGTAAAGCAAATTCCTATGGATAGGCTGCTGATTGAGACTGACTCTCCTTATTTGGCTCCTGTTCCACACAGAGGCAAAACTAACCAGCCTGCATATGTGCAAGATGTGGCGTATTTTATCGCGGATCTAAAAGGGGTTAGCTATAAAGAACTGGCTCAGCAGACTAGCAATAATTTCTATTCGTTGTTCAACTTGGTAAACCGCCAACATGGCAGCACAACGTAATCAGCTGCCACTGGTATTGATGGCGCCTTTACTTAGGCGCGTCGATAAAAGTACAGTTTGTATTCAATTTGCCTCCAGCGAAGCGGTTAGTGCTGACGTAAAACTCACGGGCTTTGAAAGCGATTGTGACGTTGAAGAAATACAGCTGGGCGGTGCGTGCTTCTTGTACACACTTCTGGTACGCCCAAAAAATAGTTTGCCAACAAATACACTCATAAGCTATGTGTTGTTAATCAATGAAAATACTTTTAGTCCAGAGTATTTGCGTTATGGCGAAACGTTGCAATTTGCGGTTCCTGATAAGTTAACTCACATTTTACACGGCTCTTGTCGCAACCCACACCACCATTCGAAAGACAGCTTGCATACAGCCGATCTGTGGCAAGCACAGCAACGTGAACTAGGAGAGATAGGGGCTGACTTATGTATTTTTTCAGGTGATCAGATATATGCAGATGACGTTGCAGGAGCCACACTCCTCGCTATCCGGCAGCTGATCCAACGTCTAGACCTCTTCACGGAAACAAGACTGGAGATTGAGCTACCAGATGATGCGCAAGCTCAGTTATATCAGCGTCATCAATACTTACCAAAAACGCCTTGGCAATCACGTTCAAAGTTTTCTGCAGGGTATTGGTTTCGAAAGGATGAAGCACACTTCTCAAGCGTGAAAGCGTTTAATCACCTTATCTTCTTCGAAGAGTTTGTAGCTTGTTATTTATTAAACTTTTCTCATACTGCGTGGCAGCTTGTCGACTTTGATGCGCTAGTCTATGAGGGAAATAACGAGCGCAATAAACGAGTATTTGACTCTGAGCTTATTGCCATAAAGGACTTTGTTAATACCTTATCAAGCGCCGAGCGTCTTTGTGCAAATGTCCCCATTCTGATGATGTTCGACGATCATGATGTGACGGATGACTGGAACTTAACAGCAAAGTGGGAGCAGGCCATTGCAAATCATAAAGTGAGCCGCAGGATAGTGAATAATGGTGTGATCAGCTATTGGTTATTTCAAGGGATCGGAAACGATGCTTTTGAGCAAAGTCGTGCGCTGCTTGACGGTTTTAAAAACAGCTTACATGAGAAAAAGTGGCAATTTGATGCGTTCGATAGGCAAGTACGCCGTTTTACCCGTTGGCATTATTGCCTAGATACCTTTCCAAAGGTAGTGGTATTAGACACCCGTACACATCGTTGGCGCAACGAACAAAACTTTAATGAACCAAGTGGCCTTCTAGACTGGGAAATGTTGATGGAGCTGCAAGATACGCTTATCGACCATCGTGCAGTATTGATGGTCAGTCCAGCCCCTGTATTTGGCGTTAAAGCGATTGAGACGATTCAAGCTGTCTTTAATGCCTGTGGTGAGCCTTTAATGGTGGATGTTGAAAACTGGATGGCACACGAAGGCGCTGCAAGAAAGCTAATTGAAATCTTCAAGCGTCCTGATACCCCGAAAGAAACAATTATCTTATCTGGTGATGTACACTATTCATTTTGTTTCTCGGTTCAAGCGCGCTTTGGCCGTCATGATAACCGAATTTGGCAACTTACTGCTTCCGGTATCAAAAATGAATTTCCAAAGCCATTGATCAAGGTGTTAGACAAACTAGATACCATTTTGTATGCCAAATATAGTCCGCTAAATTTATTTACTAAACGTTGGCAACTGTCTGTTAGCAAACATCCTTCATCTATCAAAGACCATGGTTATTTGGTCTCAGACTCGGCAATTAGTTTAGTCACACTGGATAACGGCTTACTTGAAAAATACGAACTGCTTCATGGCACTGGTATCCATAGCCATTTTGAACTCTAACTATTTTACCTTTAGGGCTCAAAACTTGAGTCCTAAGTTTTTCAGTTAAACTTTTACTACTTACCGAATTTAAAGAAATCAATCGGGCGCGAGTTATACCAATTTTCTTAATTAAGTTGTCTATTTTGAGGCGAGAAAAACTTGTCGATAACTCCGCTACCGCGTCCTGCTATCGCTAAGGTACCTACATCCATTTAGGCAAGGCAAAAATTTTGCTATTCAGTTGTTCTAAATAAGAAATTTTTAACGCTATTAGCTTCAGATTTACTCCTTCAAATTGAGCAAGTATTAAGTCAAATTGGTATTACGTTGTAAGTTTTTTGTGCCGCTACTTCAGCTATTTCTGTTTACAAACTAACTCATTTACGCGATGTAAATAAAAAATGATGCGCTTTTTTTGCTTTTGCTATAGTTAGTGTAATGAAAGCAAACATCAACAAAATATGATCCGACTTAGGTATCAATTCACAGCAACTGCATTGACGAATAGAATAGGCCGAATTGGTGTATTGCTATTGAGTATGTTGTTGAGCTTACCTAGCATCGCTAGCTTTCCAGAATTTAGCGATACAGCACAAGTGATGCGTCGTTATGATTACAGCTCTGGTTTGAGCCAAGTGACAATTACAGCAATCACACAAGATCAACTTGGCTACATTTGGGTTGGAACACAATCTGGGTTGAACCGGTTTGATGGCCATGATTTTATCCAATTTGAAGTAAAACAAAACTCTAAAAATCACCTCTCTGGAGGCTTTATCACCTCTCTTTGTCATAGCGGCAAATACATCTGGATTGGAACGAGTACAGGGCTTAGCGTGTATGACGCGGAGGCTGGATTATTTCGATCTATTTTGGCTGCCTACAATGATGCGATTAACTCAGATAGAGTAAAAAAAGTTGCTTGTTATGGCGAATCGGTGACGGTGTCAACGGAAGAGGGGGATGCCTATCGTGTTAACTACCAAACTCTTGAACCTGAGAAGTTATATTTAACTGGCAAGTTTGTCCGCGATGTACAAGAAACAAGGAACGCATTTGTTTATCTTAATGCCGACGGCCTAGTTAGCCAGCCAAAAGATAAAGTCGGTGCAAAGGTTATTTTAGACGGTGAGTTTAAGACGTTATCGCTGTCTCATGGACGTATATTCGCGGTTGATGATGAAGAACAAATAATTGCTTTTGACACTAAGTTCAATAAAGTGCTTTGGAAAAAAGTCATTAGCGACAAAGTAAACTTTAGCATTTTCCAAGTTAAAGTGCGTACGAATGAGATTTTAGTCGCGTCAAATAATGGTGTTTTTGTACTGGATCTACAGGGGAATATCAAACGTCATTGGTATCGTCGCGCCGAACAAAATGATGGCTTACAAGATAATAATATATTAAGTGTACAAAGAGATCGCAATGGCGATTTATGGATTGGTACTGAATCTCAAGGGTTACATTTTTTCAGCCAATTGAGCGAGTCATTTGGTCACGTTGGAGAACAAAACTTCCCCCATGCACCGCTTGGCCACCCTGATGTGCGCAACTTTGCACTGGACAGTAGTGAACGACTTTGGATTGGCACTTCATCAGGGTTATATATTTATCAACAGTCTAGTTTTATTGAGGCCTATCGGCTATTTCCTAGCCTTTCAGCGATAAAGGGTAGTTTTATTACTCAAGTAAAAATCTATGACGATACCTTGTGGCTAACGACCAGAGGAGACGGGGTGATAAAATATGGCTTATTGCAAGGAGAATATCTGCATTTGCAGCCAGACTCGGAAAACGGCCCTGAACTAAGCTTTAATGATATAACAAAGTACCAATCACAAATATTAGTCAGCTCAAGAACGCTTGGCCTTATGCGTTTTGATAACGAGTCCAATCGTTTATTACCATTTTTTGAGAATCGTCCAGATACACCCTCACATGTTTCTTCGTTTAAAGTCGTAGGTCAAGACCTGTGGTTTGGCTCTATTGGTGAGGGGTTATTTAAATATAGCAAAGGTCAGTTACATAACATCACGACTCAAGATGGCCTGAAATCAAATTTAGTTTTTATGATTGATGAAGACCCTTGGCAACGGCTTTGGATTGCAAGTGAAGCAGGAGTAAGCCTTGTTGATAAAGATATGCAAGTGGTAAAAACTATTGGCGAACAAGATGGGTTAGGTAATCAGGCTGTTTGGGGGCTTGTGCATGATGACTACGAATATATGTGGCTGGGTACAAGCGGCGGGTTATCCCGTGTGAATGTGATGGACTTTGCAATAGATAACTTTTTACCTATTGATGGTGTACAAGCTCATGAGTTTAATTATAACGCGGCATGGAAAGCCCCTGACGGTAGAATTTTTATGGGGGGAGCCAAAGGCTTCAACCAGTTTTTCCCTCAAAATGTATCTATTTCAAATAGTGCGAGACCTATTTTGGTTTCAACAATAGAGTTGCTTGGGGAGCCAATAAAGCCTAGCCCAAATGGGATATTGCCAGTCGCACCGGAATTGGCCAGTGAACTGCACTTGCGTCATGACCAAAATATTATTTCTTTACAGTATTCGAGTCTCGATTTTGGTTCTGAAAAATTAAGCTTCTATTATCGGATAAAGGGGCTGAGTGACAAATGGTTAAAACTTGCAAATGGTGCACGGCAAATTAATTTACTTCAGTTAGAGCCTGGGGTATACCGAGTTGAAACTTACACCGTCAATCGTTTCAATATGCAGTCCCCGGTGCATGAGTTCAGTATTTATGTTGATGCACCGCTTTGGTGGAACACATATTCAAAAACATTATACGGCCTAGTTATTATTTTTATTATTGTCGGGTTTGTTAGAGCGCGGCAGCAACGCTATCGAAAGGTGCTTAGAGATAACCAAGCCATGTCTGCCCTGCAAGAGCGTTTGGAATTATCACTGTGGGCAAGTGGCGATGAACTATGGGATTGGCATGTCGAGTCTGGCTGCATATATCGCTATAGTGTCAACCCAAAAATTAACTTTGGTGAATTGCAAGACAAACTTATTCTAAGCGAGCTAGACCAGTTTGTGCATCCTAAGGATTGCGTATTGTTGGAAGAGCGCTTACTAGCCTGTGTAGATGGTAATGAAGATGTATACGAGTTAGCTATTCGAGTGAAAGGGCAAGATGGTGAGTGGGTTTGGGTGCTTGACCGCGGGAAAGTGGTGGCAAGAGATGAAAATGATAAGGCACTTCGCATTGCAGGTGCTTTGAAGGATATAGCTGATCTCAAAGCACATCAACAGGCCCTGCAATCGCTAAATGAGCAATTAGAGATTAAGGTGGCGATGAGAACAGATGAGCTTTACAAGAAGAATCAAAAGCTTGAACAAGCTATGATTGAACTAAAGCAAACTCAAGAAGAGCTGATTGAAAGTGAGAAAATGGCTTCTTTGGGTGTGGTTGTGGCAGGTGTCGCTCATGAGATTAACACCCCTTTGGGTATAGCAATCACAGCGCTGTCTCATAATGAAGATTGTTTGTCTGACCTAGTTGATAAACTAGAAAATAAAACTCTAAAGCAAGCTGATTTAGTCGCTTCCATTGCATCGCAAAAAGAAGGCTACTTATTGGTCACACGAAATTTAAGACGAGCTGAGAGTTTGATCAGCAACTTTAAACAAGTGGCAGTGGATCAGTCCAGTGAAGTAGAACGTGATATTAACCTGCTTGAGTATATCAACGATGTTTTTGACTCATTAAAGCCACTTGCCAAAAATAAAGAAGTGCAATTGGAAATAGATGGAAATAGGTCGATAAATATTACTACTTTTCCCGGTGCGATTTACCAGATAATGGCAAATTTATTTAATAACTCAGTCATCCACGGGTTTGAAGATAGCGCCTCAGGGTGTGTACGAGTAACAGTAGAGGAAAACGGTTCACATTGGAGTATTATTTATAGTGATAATGGCGTCGGTATGGACGAAACAATGGAAAAAACGTTATTTGAGCCATTTGTAACAACCAAACGAAATCAAGGTGGCTGTGGTTTGGGAATGCACATTGTGTATAACCTAGTAACGCAATTATTAAAAGGGGAGATCCGTTGTAAAACCGCGAAGTTCGAGGGTGTTGAAATTACTATTCGTGTACCCCTTACTCGTTCTGCCACTATTCAATCAGACACGTCTTCCTCTCCTTCTTAATACCATGACTAAGGATAGTCCTCCTCAGTACCATTAAAAACAAATAACTATAAAATCAGCAATAATTGAATAATTAATATTGTATACAATATATCTATTGTGTATTGTTTGCTTGTTACCTAAAAACACACTCATCAATAGGAACATAAGGACAACACAATGCGTAATAACAAAAACACAACGCACATTCTAAGTAAAACGCTCCTGGCATCCGCACTATCAATGGTAATGGGGGCATCAACAGCTGTCGCTGCTGATGGTAATAGCACAGTAAAAGGCAGTATCAAAAGTGGTCAAGGTATTGAGTTGGCACAAGCTCAATTGACTTTTACGCACAACACCAAAGGATTAAAGTTTAGCGTTAAGACAAATACTAATGGTGAATATACTATCCGTAACCTCCCTGTTGGCACCTATACTGTGTCTATTAATAAAGCTGGATTTGAAACGCTTTTGGAGAAGAATGTCGAGCTTAGTATCGGACAGGCAATTATTTTAGACGCGCAACTGTTAAAAGAAGGACAAAATATAGAAAGAATAGCAGTGACAGGTACAGCTATTCGCAGGGTTGATATGGGGTCATCGACTGCGGGGGTCACGTTTACTGACTCTGAGCTAAAAGTTATGCCAGTTAACACAGGCTTTGAGAGTATCGCTTTACTGGCCCCAGGCACTGCGCAGCCCGGTGGTGATGCGTTTAAAGGCGCATCAAGCTTTGGCGGTTCATCGTCAGCAGAAAATGGTTATTATTTTAATGGTCTTAATGTAACAAGCATTCGCTCAGGCTTAGGATCTATTCGCTTGCCTTGGGAAGCAATCGCGCAAACTCAGATAAAAACAGGTGGGATCAGCCCTGAATTTGGCGGAGCATTAGGCGGAATAGTGAACGCAGTATCTAAATCAGGGGATAATGAGTTTACACTTGGCGCTGAATTACGAATAGACCCCTCGTCATCACATAGTTATCACGATTCTACTTACCTAGATAACGGCACAATCCATCTCAA
Organism: Pseudoalteromonas sp. McH1-7; assembly: GCF_013366255.1. NCBI lineage: Bacteria > Pseudomonadati > Pseudomonadota > Gammaproteobacteria > Alteromonadales > Pseudoalteromonadaceae > Pseudoalteromonas > Pseudoalteromonas sp. McH1-7. Next base: position 40,895 of record NZ_JABWPQ010000001.1, read on the forward strand.
TACACAACAGAATTATGATTCATTTAAAGCACTTCAAGTTTGGACAAGCGGTGCGATTATTGAAGATAGCCTGTTTTTTTACGGCTTATTTGCGCCCCGCAGAGAAGGCAGTCGCTGGGCAGGACAAACGACCTACAATGATAGGAGCCGAGATGAAGACCGTTGGTTCACAAAGTTAGATTGGTTCATTAATGAAAACCATTCTGTTGGTATTTCAGCAATGAACAACAAGCGAGAATGGACAAGGCAAACTTACACTTATGATTGGCAGCGTAATACCATAGGTGATAAGCAAGGTGTGGCAGCCCCGGGGGAGGATGGTGGTAAAGTATATAGTGTTAACTATAACGGTTATCTGAGTGACTTCTTCTCGGTTTCAGCAGTGGTAGGCCGAGTGACTGAAAATGTCGAAAATATAGTCGCATCAACGGCTCCTGGGGTCTGGGACGAACGGGGAAGTACAGTAACGCTATCGAGCCACACCGCCAGTGGCGTGTCTGAACAAGAATTTATACGCGATCAAGCGCGGCTAGACTTTAATATCGATTTAGATTATCACGCAATTTTGTTTGGGGTTGACTACACAAAAGTACAAGTAGAGTATTTTGAAGGACAAAATGGACTCGCAGACGCACAAGGGTGGTGGACGGTAAAGACCGCAGGGGAAAATAGCATATCAGGCGCTGCACTTGGGCAAGACTATATTGAGCGTCGGGTCAGGACACGCACAGTTGACTCCGAGGTGAAATCATTGGCGTTTTATGTCAACGATTCATGGCAAGTAACAGAGCAACTGGTTTTCAATTTAGGACTTAGGTACAGCCAATTTGAGAATACGGTTACAGATGGCCGCGCATTTGTTGATATGGACAATCAACTTGCACCAAGGCTGCAAGCAATTTATGACCTAAATGGTGACGGTGAGTCTAAGGTGTTTGTAACCTATGGACGGTACTTTCAGCCTGTTTCCGCGAATATGAATATCACTCAAGGCTCGGCATCAGTAGAGTGGTTTGAGTATTTTGACCTAGACCAAATTGATGGTAATGGTTACCCCGTTTTGTTGCAAGATGGTTCACCAAGTCGTGGAGAAATGCTACGTGACAGGCGATGGCGACAACGGGGTATCACAGAGCCGGGGCTAATTGCGTCATCTTCTCTAAAGCCTATGTATTCCGATGAATTTACTTTGGGTTATCAAACCTCAATTTTTGATGATATGGCTTTTGGTGTGAGGGCAATTTATCGTGATCTTGGTCGTAGTGTTGAAGATACTGATGTCGGCCCTGTTCTTGCGAAGAAGTTGGCAGAGCTAGGTATACAGGACAATGTAGGGCAGGGGTCGTACTATGTGTTAAACAACCCTGGTGAAGCTATCACCATGAGTTATGACTTTGATGGCGACGGGCAGGCTGATGATATTACGCTAACGGCTGAAGAACTAGCACTTCAGCAGGCCGTTCGTAAATATCTTGCACTTGAATTCACTTTGGAAGGAAATATTTCCGATAAGCTGAGAATAAACGCCTCTTATACTTGGTCTCATAGTTACGGCAACACCGAGGGGTTGGTAAAGACAGACAATAACCAAGCCGATCCCGGTTGGACAACATCGTATGACTATGCTGATTTGATGGATAACGGCTATGGTAATTTGCCTAATGATCACCGCCATTCAATAAAGCTATCTGGATCGTACGACATTACTGATGAGTTTACATTGGGATTGGTTGCCCGTACCACCTCAGGACGTCCGATGAACTATTTTTCAAAACACCCAGTTGGTGTGGATAGCTGCCGAAATGGCAGCCCATGGGATGATTGTGTAAGTAAAGATTATGGCCATGTTTCTCATTATGATGAAAATGGTAAGGCCATACCTCGCGGTAGCGTTGGCGAATTACCGTGGGCGACAATAGTGGATGTATCATTGAGTTACTCTACTGACGTACTTGGGCATGATTTATTGCTGAAGGGAACAATTTATAACTTACTTAACAGTGATAAGGCATTGGACATCAACGAGCAACGCTCATTAGATGGAGACAATGGATTGGTGGTTAACCCCGACTATGGCCTAGCGACACTGCGTCAAACAGAGCGTTACGCTTCATTAGTTGCAAGGTTTACATTTTAGTTTTCTTAAAGATGCCAAAGCCAAACAGGTTTGTTTGGCTTATTTTCTCGACCAAAATTTGATACAGAGTGGACTTACGGGTACGGTTCACTCGCTTTATTTTAGTGAACATGACTTTTATTAAAACAGATCAATAAAAAGGGTGCTGACTTCTATGCAGGTTAACTATTCAGCCAGACAACAACGTTTAATTAAGAAGTTACAACAACATCAAAGTGATGCTCTTATTGTTTATGGCTACGAAAATATTGTGTATTTGACCGGCTTTACAGGCCACGCAGCAACATTACTCGTGCGAGCTAATGGACAACATCAACTGATCACCGATTACCGGTATTTTGAGCGTGCAGGCAATGAAGCCGTCGGCGTTGAGGTTGTGCTAAGAAATCGTGACGAAGAATCTTTGCCCAACTGTATTTTCAGGTTGCTGGGTAAGGTACGTCAGGTTTCATTTGAGGCGCATCACATTAGTCACGCAGATTTTTTGTCATTAAATACCAGCTCAAAAAGTCAGATGCTGATAGCCGCGCCGCTATGGGTGGAATCGCTTAGACAAGTGAAAGATGAATATGAAATCCACTGTATTCAACGGGCAGCAGAGATTGCAGACTCTGCACTTGCGCATACATTGCGTTTTCTCAAAGCGGGAGCTACGGAGCGAGAAGTTGCGATTGAGCTTGAATATCAGATGCAAAAATTAGGCTCTGAGGGCGTCGCTTTCGATACTATTTTACTATTCGGCGCGCGCTCATCTCTCCCTCATGGAAACCCAAGTAATACTAAACTCAACCTCGGAGACTTAGTGCTCATCGATTTTGGTGCTGTAATAAACGGTTATCGTTCTGATATGACAAGAAGTTATGTACTTGGTGAATCAAACCAACAGCAACAATCAATGTTTGAAACAGTGCAAGCAGCTCAGCACGCAGCGCTTGAGCTGATAAAACCTGGGGTCAATTGTAGCGAGTTGAATACAGCTTCGCATCAAGTGCTCAGTAATAGTCCATTTGCACAATACGCAGGTGAAGGTTTGGGACATGGTGTTGGATTATTTTTGCATGAACAGCCATTTATCAAACCTGGCGTTGACCATCAATTAGAAGTTGGCAATATCATCACCATTGAGCCGGGCATTTATATTCCAAATTATGGCGGCATAAGGCTTGAAGAGGATGTCTTAGTGACAGAAAGTGGGTCTAAATGTTTAACCCATGCTCCGCAAAACTTTCAGCTCGCGAGCTAAGGAGTCAAGATGCAGATTATCTCTCGTCAAGAAGTAATAAATAACCTTAACTACTCAACGCTAATACAGGCGCTTAAGCACGGTTTTGCACAAGCCGCGGGCACCCCTGCACGACAAGTTTTTGAGTTGGATGATAGCCGTAATAATCATGATGCGTTTGCTGTTTTGCCCGCGTGGAATGCAGACGTGATAGGGGTCAAAGCATTTACGTATTTTCCGAGCAATCCCCAGCATGATAAAGCGACACTTTACTCTAAAATCATGCTATTCGGGCGCGAGTTTGGTGAACCGCTGGCATTGGTGGACGGCACTGAGGTAACGTTATGGAGAACATCTGCAGTGTCAGCATTAGCAGCAGATTATCTGGCACCGAAGGATGCTAAGCATTTGGTCTTTTTCGGGTCAGGAAATTTAGCGAGTTATATGATAAACGCTCATTTAAGCGTCAGAAATTATTCTAAAGTTTCCATAATTGCACGTAATGAACACAAAAGTGGTCAGTTAGTAGAGTTGCTATCATCACAATATCAAGATATTGAGTTTGTGCGTTACAAGCGGGCAACTGCATCTGTTATTGCATCAGCAGATGTGATCAGTTGCGCGACTGGTAGTCACTCGCCACTATTTGATGGCGAGTGGCTAAGCGGGGGGACGCATATAGATTGTATTGGTAATCACCATAAGCATTGTCGAGAGTGCGATACAACAACAGTGGTGAGAAGTCGAGTATTTGTTGACAGTCGCGCTAATGTATTAAACGAAGCCGGCGAACTATTATTGCCGATCAGTGAAGGCAAATTCAGCGCCGAAAAGATAGTTGCAGAGCTTAGCGAAATGGCTAAAAATAATCTCAGGCGAAGTGATGAGCATGAAATTACTTTGTTTAAGTCTGTAGGAACAGCATTAAGTGATTTAATAGGAGCAAAATTAGTATATGACTTGGTTCAAAAGTAAAGAGCAAGGCAAAGTATATGAGGTCACCGCAGTAATTAAAGCCGCAGACAAACGCTTGGTTAATCCCTTAATATGTCACCAGTGCCACATGTTAGTCAGCTATCAAGGGGCGGGCGGTGATACAAAAAGTGAAAAGCTGTTGTATGATGACACCTTTTATAAAGCGTTCCAAAATCGTGATAGCTGTTACGTGATGGTGGATGATAATGGCATTCGGCATTATCATCCCAGTGAGAAATAAAATAAGCCGTAGCCCACAATAAATGCGGGCACTGCTGAGTAGAAAGTAGCAAATAGTGCTGCTCTTGGCGCCAGTGCAATTGCAGGAAATAACGCGTCACCATCGTTAGCTACAGCATTTGCTGCAAGTGCACTAAAGGGCACCACACCTTGAAGATACAGAGTCGTCACAACAATCTGTGGTCCACAACCAGGCAACAGCCCGACAAGTATAGCTACAAGTGGTGCATAGATAGCGTAGTCTTTAAACCACATAGCCAGATCAAGCCCTAAATATGCGGTAGATAATTCGTAGAGTAAGAAGCTTGCAACCACCCAAGCGGTGACAAAATGCGTGTCCTGTAAAACCCGAGTAAGCTTAGAAGGCGGGTCGCATTCACCCTCTTCACAGGTGATGTCTTTATAACTGACACCTTTTGAACTTAGTGCCCAAACACTGACGGCGAAAAGGCACAGTATAGCGCCTAGCCATATTATTATGTTTTCAAATGGTGCCATGTCAAAGTTAAACGCGATAGCCAGTGCAATTACCAGACTTGGAAGTAAACATAATTTCCAAACCTTACGGCTGATACTGAAAGCACGACTGACATGAAGGGCTTCTTCTTCGACTTTGTTAACACGCTGTGGTACACAAAAGTCGGGTTTATGAATTAAGTGCACAGCAACTCCGCTTGCAATGCCCACACCGACGCCCATTGTAATGATTATGACGGCTGTAAGCGGCTCCTTAGCCAATAGCAAAAACGCGGCATCTCCCATCGTTGCTGTAAGCACTGCCACAACAGAGGCAAAACTAGCTTGCTTTTTGGTAAATTGAGTAACAACGATGATTGCACCACCACAGCCGGGTAAAGCGCCTAATATTGACGCCATGATAATTTCAAGAATAGGTGATTTAGCACTGAGATAATTCAGGTTGAGTTGTGGGATCTTATCAACTAAAAAGTAATAGATAAGTAAAGTGGCCGCAACGAAGACGCTGACTTGAAAAAAGGCATCACTTAGTGCGCCAAGAACAATAGGTCTGGCTGTTTCAAATGCCAAAAGTACGATGATGAAAATCGGTAAAACCAGACGTTTGTTAAACAATAAACTCACCTTAGCTATGTGTGCTGGTTGAGAGTATCGAAGAAGAGATGAAAGCATAAAGTGCAACCCGTGTATTATCTAAGTTGCACTTTAGATTTAAATTAAATGAAAATCAATATCATTTGTATTATTTTCTTTGGAACTCGGCGGTTGCTTTCCATTTTGGCCATTCATTTTGTTGAGACACATCATAGCCAACTTTAAAGAAAAGTTGCAGGTCTTGCACCGCACCGCTTAGATCCCATTCGTCACGGTAGCGATCACATGGCTGATGATAACAACCACGCAATACCAGCCCCATGCGCTTGCGATACTTTTCAGTAGCGGCATCTCGAGCTTCAGTTCCGCCACCTGCATACATTGCTGGTACGCCCATGTTCGCAAACGCGAAATGATCCGAACGGTAGTAACCACCAGCCGCTGGGCGAGGATCGCCTGAGACTGCACGGTCTTGCGCCTTTGCAGCTATTTCTAGCATTTCGTCAAGCTCTGACTTTCCAATACCCACAACGCTGATGTCTTTTACTTTACCTAAAAGGTTTAGGCTATCCATATTGATGTTAGCAACAGTTTGCTTTGCAGGGATCACTGGGTTTGCAGCATAAAACTTAGAGCCTAGCAGGCCTTGCTCTTCGGCCGTCACCGCTAAAAATGTAATTGAGCGGTCAGGGCGTGTTGGTAGCTTAGTGAAGGCTTCAGCGACTTCAATCATGCCACCCGTACCACTTGCGTTATCATGAGCACCGTTATAGATTTGGTCGCCTTTACGGTTTGGGTCGATACCTAAGTGATCCCAGTGTGCAGAGTAGATGATGTGCTCATCAGATTTTTTACTGCCAGGAAGGGTAGCAATAAAGTTATATGAAGTAGATTTTTTAATCGTGTTCTTGACTGTGACAGAGGCACTGAGGTCGCCCATATCGACATGATATGCGCCTTGCGCCGCTTTTGCCTTAGCGGTCTCGAAATCAAGCCCTGCTTTTTCAAATAATTCTTTTGCGACGTCAACGGTTACCCAGCCTTCAACAGCCACACGATCCATATTATTATTTTCTTTTTGGAAACCAAATTGTGGTCCACTCCAAGAGTTTTCCACTACGCTCCATGGGTAAGAAGCTGGTGCGGTTTCATGAACAATAATAGCGCCAGCAGCACCTTGACGAGAAGCTTCCTCGTATTTATACGTCCAGCGGCCGTAATAAGTCATTGCTTCACCAGTAAACTTGCCTGAATCAGGATTAGCAAACCCAGGGTCGTTGACTAGCATGACAACTGTTTTACCCTTAACATCTAGCCCTTCATAATCATTCCAATCGTACTCAGGCGCGTTAACACCGTAGCCAACAAATACAAGCTCTGAATCTGTAATTGATTCAAGCTCGCTGATCCGAGCAGAGCCCATCACCATATCTTTTTTATATTCGTAGCTTTTGCCACCAATTTCTAACGTCATATTAGGGTCTGCTTCCAGCGAGACAAGGGGAACCTCTTGTAGGAAGCTATTGCCATTACCAGGCTCATAGCCAAGTGCTTTAAAATGTTTGGTTAAATAGGCAAGTGTTAGCTCTTCCCCTTTAGTTGACGGTGCGCGGCCGCCAAATTCGTCAGATGCGAGTGTTTTGATGTGAGCTCTTAGTTGAGCATCATTAATACTGTTATACGCAGTGTCGATGTCTTGAGGGCTATTGCTTGTGCTAACACAGCCCGCAAGTACAGCAACAGAGAGTGCGCTGAGCGCCAGTCTAAGTTTCATAATTGCCTTTCTTTTACTTGTTAGGAACCCGTAACTTGTAACACAAAATACGGTAAAGTTCGAGAATAAGGAGACGTTCATCACTTTATAGAAGCGACTTACTAGTAGCTTGTAGGGTCGTTTTCAATCAGGTATCACCATCGCGATGTTATACCAATTTGACTTAATACTTGCTCAATTTGAAGGAGTTAATCTGACGCTAACAGCGTTAAAAATTTCTCACTTAGAACAACTAAATAGCAAAGTTTTTGCCTTGCCTATATGGATGTAGGTACCTTAGCGATAGCAGGACGCGGTAGCGGAGTTATCGACAAGATTTTCTCGCCTCAAAATAGACTACTTAATTTAGAAAATTGGTATTACTTGCGTTGTGTGCAGTTACGGTCATTTACAATTGACTTTTGCCAAGTATCGAACGCTTAAGTAAAATAGCCAGCTAATTGCATGTTAAGTATTTCAATCCTATGAAAAAGTTTACAGCGCCTGAGGCGTGGCAGGTTACATGTTTAAAGGCCGAACCCTTTTCCCATTTGAATCAGCTGTTTGATTTAAAAAGCCAATCAGACTGGCCAACACCTCAGTGGCTATCATCACACGCAAACACCATTAGCTCACAACAATATAATACTCGGTTTGTGGCCGACGAAACGCTGGACTTTGGTGAAAAATACTACGAAGAAATTATCTATGAAACTCACCAAGTACCAACACGCAGTCAAAATTGGCATGATTTATTTGGCGCGCTTATTTGGTGTTTATTCCCAAAAACAAAAGCACTGTTAAATGCGTTACATATCGAAGAAATAGAACAGTTTGGCTTAAAGCAGAGAAGTAAAAAACGCAATGCCCTTACGTTATTTGATGAATGTGGTTTGGTATTAGCAATAGATGATGACATGTGGCGAGATGCGTTTAAAGCCCACGATTGGCAGCGTGTATTTTATGACAACAAGTCCCAGTGGCCGCAAAGTTTAAAGCCTTTTGTATTTGGTCATGCAAATTATGAAATGCTAACGGATCCCTTTATTGGGTTGACGGGAAAGCTGGTGTGTATCAATGTTGATGCTGCTTTTTGGCAGCTTTCACTTGCTCAGCAATATATTTGGCTCGATACCAAACTGGTTGAACTTATTAGTGACGGTTTACTTGAGGACAATACCAAAATGTCGCCAATTCCACTGCTGGGGATCCCAAATTGGTATGAACCACAAGACCTTGCATTTTATCAAAACACGGACTATTTCAGACCGAAAAGAAGGAAATAGCATGATAGCTATTAGCGGACTAAAAAAACGTTTTGCCCTAACTCGCGAACATAAAAAGAAAAAGAGTCAGACAGATCCTCGAGAGCGAGATGGCTTTTTCCACAGTGTGGAGGAGGTGAACCTACACTGTGGTGAGGGAGAGGTACTGGGTCTACTGGGGCCAAATGGAGCAGGAAAGACCACAACTTTGCGTATGCTCTCTACTGCACTAACCCCAGACGATGGCACTATTTTGGTTGACGGTCAGGATATTGTAAAAAAGCCAGTTGTGGCGCGTAAGGCAATAGGCTTTCTCTCTGGTTCAACGGGGCTATACGGCCGTCTTACAGCCAAAGAAAATGTAGAATACTTTGCTCGACTTCATGGATTAAAAGGAAAAGCGCTAAAAGCCAGATGCGATGCACTGTTTCAACGCTTGGAAATGGAAACTTTTCTAGATAAAAGAGCAGAGCATTTGTCGACTGGAATGAAGCAAAAAACAAATATTGCACGAGCAGTAGTGCATAACCCCAAGGTGGTGGTGTTAGACGAGCCAACTACGGGGCTTGATATTATGACTACGCAAACCGTAATCTCATTTATCCGTGACCTTAAATCAGCTGGCACACCCGTTATATTCTCAACTCATCATTTAGATGAAGTGGCACTGTTGTGTGACCGAGTGTCTGTAATTGACAAGGGGATAACCTGTTTCGATGGCAGCCTTGCAGAATTTAAAACCAAAGGCCAAAGTCACGAGCTAAACCAAGCATTTTTGAATTTATTAACGGGAGCTGCGCATGTTTGAAGTATTTTTGAAAGAGCTCAGGGAGCTTCTGCGCGACCGTAAAACACTATTTTTCGTGATAGCCCTACCCATGCTCGTGTTTCCCGTGATCATGGCATTAGTAGGGTTTATGGCATCACAAGCCGCGATGGAAGCAAAACAGGAAGTGCATACGTACTATATTGTGAACGAGTCCTTTGCCGAAAAGTTTTCAGAACAAGTTTTTTATCATAAAAGTTTTAAAAAATATAATGGAGAACTAGCACTTGATAGTGTTGAAGCGCTCAGTGACGCTGTCCGTAATGGTGTGATTGATGTGGGGATATTTATCCCCGCTGATCCTGCGAAAAACTTAGAGTCGGGCATTAAAAGCGAATGGAAAATAGTGTTCAATGATGCCCAATCGATTAACTTTATTTATGACCGTTTATCTAAACTGGCAATGTCATTTTCCGATGAACTTAGAGCATTGAAATTAGCCGCTTTGGGATTATCTCAAGAGCAGCAAGCTGCTGTTTTACAACCTATTTCAATTACCAAGGTAGATACTGCGGATAAGCGTGAAAACTTAGGTGAAAAGTTAGGTGCATTTATCCCTTACATGCTTATCCCATTAGTGCTGATGGGTGCGAGTTATCCGGCAATAGACTTAGGTGCAGGAGAGAAAGAGCGTGGTACTTTAGAGACGCTATTATTGACCCCAATTTCTCGCACTGAATTGGTATTAGGAAAGTTTTTAACTGTACTGAGTAGTTCAATATTCTGTGCCCTTATTACGGTCTCTAGTATGGCGTTGTGGATTGGGATAGCGAGTCGTTTCGTCGAGCTTGATGTCATTAAAATTGCTTTTTCTTCGGTGGCCATGATGGACTTTGTCTTAATTTTTGCATTGCTACTGCCAGTTGCAGTTATGCTGTCATCACTGACATTGGCTATTTCCATTTACGCAAGAACCTTTAAAGAAGCACAAAACTATATGGGGCCACTGAGTATGGGGATTTTTATTCCCATAGTGATGTCTTTAATGCCAAATATGGAATTGACGGCTAAGACGGCCTTGATCCCCATAACTAATGTTGCGTTGGCCATAAAAGAAATCATTAAAGGCACCGTTGATTATAGCTATGTTGCTCTGATATTTGGTGCATCAGCGGTATTAGCAGCAGGTCTCCTTGTCTGCTGCGTCAAGTGGTTTAATAAAGAAACTGTACTGTTTAGGTAAAGTACAAGGCAGCAGTAATTATTGAGAATTATGGCGTTTTTCTGTACGATTAGCGCCTTAATACATGCCGGAGTTGTAGTTAACTTAAACTCGTCATAATGTTTACCCCGACTTCAGGTTAGTTTCAGGATAGCGGGCGGAAGTTTTAAGCTTCAATATTTGTCACTCAAGGAATGTAAAGATGACATCAACCACAGAACTAAAGTCTGTCAGTGAAACAGTAACTAGCGGCATTGCAATGTTATTGTTGTTATCGTCAGTGCTGCATTTTTTCACTTCAAGTTTCATCGAAGCGCTGGTCTACTTAATCATTGCCTTGGTGCTATTTTCATACTGTCATCGCTTAACGTTTGATCCTTTTAAAAAACAAGTTGTGATCACAAAGCAACTGTCGGTGCTAAGTAGAAACATTTGGACAATACATCAATCTCTAATACCACTTAAAACGGTAACTGACATGTCAGTGGAGGGGAATAAACAGCTCAGTTATTTAGGCATTAGCTACCTTGCTAATGGTAAGCGGCCTGCCATCTATTCGTTTTCGTGTTTGAAGCAAACCAGCCAACTTGACGAGATATTGTCAGGAGTAGGTTTTGATCAAAACAAAGGTCAAACTGGAGCTTCCTATACTGACGGAGCAGCGCGTGAGACCCCAGTAACTCTTGCTGAGTTATTTCCTTCATTTATGAGAAATAATAGAGCGATTGAGGCGTGCTTTCCAGTATTACGATGCGCACTACCAACACCACGGGAGAAGCGCCATATTGCTTGGATGGTAGTAGGGGGCTTTGGTTTTATGACTGGCGCTGTGCTTTACTCATCTCAAAATTATGTAGCGGGTTTAGTATTGTTGGTGCTCACCTATTTGAGCTACTGGTTGACGTGTGTGCTTATCAGTAATAAACACTATTTTGTTTATCATTCTCCCTGTAACGAAATTGAGGTTGAGAAAGACAGCCTATTGCTACCCGCGTTACTGTTTAAAGATAAACAGCCTCGAAAGGTAAACAAGGGCGAAGTTAAAAGTATTAAAGCACACTGGAATACATTCACGGTCAGTGACCTAGATAGATTAGCCGCTTCTACTCGTCGTAATCATATTGTTGAGTTAGTATTTGACACAGAATACGGCACGACGGTCTCACTCTCTGGCATGAGCGTAGAAGCCGAGCCACTTCTGCTAGCGTTAACGCATTGGCAGTATCCGCTGTCGGTAGCGCATACGAATAAAGCGGTTTTCCCAATAGTGAAACACTTTAAATATGGTATCCTTGTCTTTATTTTAGGTATAATTGTTTGGGCAATGACGACATATGTAATACCAATCATCTTAAATAAGTGAGCTATTTTCTATCGCCAAAATAAACACTTTGCTGTTTATTCGTTTTTTCAAACTAAGCAAGCATGAAGACTAATATAATACAGCCAACATGGCAAAAAGCTCAGATAAGTGCAAAAAATGCACTGTGCTAACACTAGGTATAAACACTAAATATGAAACACAATCAGGATTATCCTCAGGCTTTGGCTGAGGAAATGTTGCAAAAGGAAGCGACACTAAGAGAATTTATCTCGCTGCGGCCTAACAATAAACAGCGATTCTATCAAAGTGCAGGTATGCTAACGGCAGTCGTATTTTTGGTATATTGTTATCCAGAAATTATCGAAAAACCTATTTTATACATACTGCTGATCCTGATGATGAGCTTAAACGCTCAGGCATACGTGCAAAATAAGCGTACTAATAAGCGCATCGATTTACTGCATAAGCTATTAAAGGATGAGTGATTAAAAAGAAGCCGCTAATTAACCTGAGGTTTGGATAAGGAATGTTTCAACTCATTATTGTCAAAGCACAACTTAGTTTTTTCCTTGTCTAGCCAGAGAGTTTTAGGGAAAACAAGGCGAAGTTACGCACCAATAGCTGGCTATTGGAAGTGAATTCAACGCAGTTTGCGCTAAAACTGGCTGCTAGAAAGGCATTAATTATCCGCAGCTCAGGTTAATTAAGCGGCTTTAACATTATTGGTTTCCATACTTTCCATTTCAACGACACTGAGGACAGATTGTACGTCTGACCAATGCAGCAACTCGATACGACCAGCTTGGTTTTCTACCAATGCTGTGCAGTTCTCTATCCAATCACCATCATTACAATAAACGATGCCGTCTACGACACGGATCTCAGGCTGGTGGATGTGCCCGCAGATAATACCGTCAACGCCTTGCTTTTTCGCTTCATGAATAGCGGCATTTTCAAAAGCTGCAATAGCTTCTCTCGCCTTATGTACACGTTGTTTAAGCCAAGATGCCAGTGACCAATAATGGCCTCCGTATAACCGTCGTACACGATTGGTCCAACGATTTAAAAACAATAAAAAGTCATAAGCGGTGTCACCAATGAGGCTGATCAGTTTGTTGTAGCGAGTTGCTGAATCAAAGTCATCACCATGTAGCAGTAAAAAGCGTTTACCTGCCGAAGTGGTATGAATGAAGGTTTTGTGTACTTCGACTTTAAAGAGTGTTTGTCCGCCATAATGCCTAAAGGTTTCATCGTGATTACCGGGAATGTAAATAACGCGAGTACCAGCTTCAGCTTTTTTTTGTATACATTCCAATACCTGATAATGAGAGGGATCCCAAAAGAATTGGCGTTTCATTGACCATAGATCAACAATATCACCCACTAGGTATAGTACATCACATTCTGTTTTGTTGAGGAAATCTAACAAGAACTTTGCTTTACAGTCCTTGTAGCCTAAATGGACATCTGAGATCCAAATACTCGGATAGTACGTTGTTTTCATGGCCTGACTCTTTAGCGTAATAATAATAATGCTAAGAGGTAAAGGTGACAGATACAGGGCAATTAGAAGAAGGTAATATGACAAAGGGGCAGACAAAAGAATGCCCCTCTATTGGAAACTCAAGCGTACTTATTTGCTTTTAATTGCATTAACGATAGTGTCTACCGCAGACTCAATATCAAGCATTAACTTTTCGCCAGTATGGCGGTTTTTCAACTCAACCTTATTTTCATCAAGGTTGCGCTCACCTATTACTAAGGTATACGGTACGCCAATAAGCTCCATATCGTTAAACATAACGCCAGGACGCTCCTTACGGTCGTCAAATAATACATCTATACCCTTAGTTTGCAGATCTGTATAGAATTTCTCTGCTATCTCAGGGATACGGTGAGACTTGTGCATGTTCATTGGCACGATAGCAAGTTCGAATGGCGCAATGGCAACAGGCCACTTGATACCGTAGTCGTCATTATTCTGCTCGATTGCCGCGGCAACGATGCGTGAAACACCAATACCATAACAGCCCATGGTCAATGTTTGGTTTTTACCTTCTTCACCGAGGACACCGGCTTTCATCGCTTCTGAGTACTTTGTACCAAGCTGGAATACGTGACCAACTTCTATACCGCGTTTGATCAGGATTTTACCCTTTCCACAAGGGCTTGGATCGCCCTCGACTACGTTACGTATGTCTTCAACAGTATAGTCGTTTACGTCTCTGTCCCAGTTGATACCACTATAATGAACACCATCTTTGTTTGCACCAGCTACAAAGTCTGCCATTACTGCGGCACTGCGATCTACGATAATAGGCATTGAAAGACCAACAGGGCCCAGTGAACCAGGTTTTGCACCAATTGCCTTGACGATATCTTCTTCGCTCGCCATTTCAAGTGGTGAATCGACTAGTGCTAGTTTTTCAGCTTTGAGTTCATTTAATTCATGGTCGCCACGAACAATAAGCGCGACAAGACCACGATGACCATCTTCATTTGGTGCCCCATACACAATAAGTGTTTTGACGCCACGGTGCGGTTTCACGCCATGCTTTGCTTTTAGCTCTGCGATGGTGAAAGCTTCCGGCGTGTCAAATTTATTGAGCTCTTTATTTGGGGCTGGACGAGCTTCAGTTGGCGCTAGCGCTTCAGCCTTCTCAATGTTTGCCGCATAATCACTATCGTCACTAAATGCGATAGCATCTTCACCAGACTCTGCAAGTACATGGAACTCGTGCGATAAGTTACCACCAATTGAACCGCTGTCTGCGATAACTGGGCGGTAGTCAACGCCTAAACGATCAAAAATGTTACAGTAAGCTTGGAACATCTTATGATAGGTTTTTTCAAGACATTCATCACTCATATGGAATGAGTAAGCATCTTTCATGGTGAATTCACGTGCACGCATTACGCCAAAGCGTGGACGAACCTCGTCACGCACTTTTGTGCTCACTTGGTAAAGTGTGATTGGAAGTTGTTTATAGCTATTAATTTCGCGACGTACAAGATCCGTGATCACTTCTTCATGTGTTGGGCCCAGCGCAAAAGGGCGGCCGTGACGGTCATTAATACGTAAAAGTTCAGGACCAAACTGCTCCCAACGACCAGACTCTTCCCATAACTCTGCTGGCTGGATCACTGGCATGAGAAGCTCAATCGCTCCCGCTTTGTCCATTTCTTCGCGGACAATTCTTTCGACTTTGCGGAAAACTTTTAAGCCTGATGGCAGCCAAGTATAAAGTCCAGATGCAAGTTTACGGATCATACCCGCTCTAAGCATTAACTGATGGCTTACCACTTCGGCATCAGACGGCGTCTCTTTTTGAGTCGCCAATATATATTCACTTGTACGCATTCTTATTCCAGTATAAGTTACTTATTGTTCTCTTATTAGCGGCTATTCTAGCAGTGCTATTGCCGCTTAAAAAGCTTTAATACCTAAACATTTTCATAATTTAGTAGTTTATTGGTAAGCTGCGGTGTTCACTATTTAGCTGACGAAATCTCAGTGACATGATTGTGCTCACCATCTACGCTCCAGCGGATATTATAATCATATAAACTCATACCATAGCTCTGTTGTGATGCACGTTTTTTCTTGTATGCAGGGCGAGGATCTTGTTTAAGTACGTTCGTAATAAACTGTTTTAGTTCTGGGTATTGTTTTTGCTTTTCGATAAAGGTTGCAGCATCATCTGAAAAACTGACTGACATTTGTGTTTCAGGTCTGGTGTCTGCAAAGCCTGCGGTAGCATCCACCAAGGCATCTGAGTATGGAAGGTATGGCTTGATGTCAATAATGGGTGTACCATCTAATAGGTCAATTCCAGATAATAATAAATCTAGTTGACCATTTTTGTATTCAATACCCTCGAGTTTTACTGCACTCATGCCAATGCCATTAGGTCTAAAAGTTGCCCTAGTCGCAAATACACCTTTGCGTTCATTACCACCTAATCTTGGTGGACGAACGAGAGCAGAATAACCTTTATCAGCCGTTTCATGGAAACGAAATAGCAGCCAAATATGCGTAAACTCATCAATCCCACGAACAAATTCTTCGCGATTAAATTCGCCGACAAAGCGCAACTTGGCTTTTGCTTCAGGGACAAGCCTTGGTTGTCTTGGAATAGCGAATTTTTGTTTGTAAGGTGATTGAATATAGCCAATGGGCTGAATTTTGACAGGTTCCACCGTTTTCTCTATCTAAATCTAAGTAGCGTGAGTTTACTATCAATTGTGTTTTTCACAAAATCTCAAAAGGGTGCCATCGCTGTAATGTGGTGTAATTATTTTATTTTGATTTTTAGTATAAAGTTGTAAACAAAATAAGATTGATTCTCTCTCTATGGATAAGCAACAGTTATTTTACCAACTTAATGACAATTCACAGCATCAGTGCGATAAAATTCTTGGTACCCGTGCGCACGAATATAAAAAACTCGTCGCTGAGATTAAGCCTATTCAAGGGCTAAAGGAAAAGCTTCGAGCGCAAAAAATAAGAAATGGTATATAGTTGTCATGGAATTTTATAAAAAAGTTCATCAAAGCTGCCAACAAGCCCTATGCCATTCGTCGCCACTCAGACCTATACTGATAAGCGCAATTTCAAATCGTCGCGCATCACTACAAGCTATCGTGTCAAACTTATCCGATGGTGTAGTTAGTCCCAAAGAATTAGATACTTTACTCAGTCAAGAAGCAGAAAAAGTGAGCGTACAACTACTAAAAGAAGGGAATTTAAGTAAGCAAGAGGCTATTGCTGCAAGTGAAAAGGTGATATTTACACTAGCGCGAAATCTACTTTAATACCAAAGGCGGAAGCTACTAGTAGGTTTAATGATCGTTATTGACTTCGTCAGGTGCTTGCTTATCTAAGAAGTCCAACAACGCGTCAACGCTAACTTGAGTTGTCTCTGAAAATGCCTCTAGATCAAATCTAACACCAAAGAGACAGTCCTTTACCCGCTCATCGTTTACTTCAATGCGCACGATAGTGCCGTGTAGAGCGGCTAAATTCAGTAGTGTTAAGCCGGTATCGTGCTCGAATGTAACGTCAAACTTGGTCGTTTGGAATAATTTTAATGCTTCAGAATAGGGAGCTTGTAGCTGCATACCTGTTCGGCTAATGTTTGTAATTTGTCCATTGATAAGAGTGCGTCCCGAGTATATCAGCGCCTTATGTGGAGGTAGCGCTGAGTGTCGAGTAGATTGGCGTTTGCTTGCACTATTCCATGATTTGTTAACAGCTGCTTCTAGTTTTTCAGCTTTGAATGGTTTAACGACAAAATGGCTTACTCCGTTTTGTATTGCTGTAATGACAAAATCGCGGCCGCCGTTGGAGGTCATCATGATGAATGGAATATCTTTTAGCTGGTGATTGTTCCGGACATGATATAGTAGTTCCTCGCCATTCATTTCAGGCATATTCCAATCTGAAATAATAATATCAATCGGGTGAGACTCTAGAATTTGAGTAGCATGCACACCATTTGTCGCTAGGATGACTTTGTCTGAGCCCAAGCGAGTATGGATGATGTTACGTACAAGATTGCGCACTGTTAAACAGTCGTCTACTACTAAAAATTGTACATTTCTCACCACAAACCAACCTAAGCCAAAAAATTCGGCGCGGATCCTACCACAGCTATGACTAATTAGTAAGCATCAAGAACAAAACTTAAGCGTGAATGATGTCAAAAAATAAGCAACTCACTGATACCTATTTAAATAATATGAGCTAAAATATTCTAGTGATTACTCTCTGTGTTGTCCTCGCTCGGGTGTATCAGACTTTATGCCAGTCAACTGTGGGAAGCGACTCTATAACTGGTTTGGCAAAGTAGTAACCTTGGAACAAGGTTAGTCCAGCCTGCTTGAGATACTCGTATTCAGCCCGAGTCTCTACTCCCTCTGCGAGTAGCTTCACATTGAGCATATCACAGGTGACAATCATGCCTTTGAGAATAGCTTGCTTAGCATGATTGTTTTGAATATCAGTGATCAGCGACATATCAAGTTTAATAAGATCAGGTTGAAACCCACTAAGCAAGCTAAGGCCAGCATACCCTTCACCAAAATCATCAATAGCAGTCTTGAATCCATTCTCTCTATATGTTTTGAAAATTGTTGTGAGAAAAGAGCGGCTAATCACTTGCTCTTGCTCGGTTACTTCAAAAATAATCTGTTTCGTTGGAAACTGACATCGTTTGGCACTTTTTATGGTAGTCTCGAGGCAAGCTTGAGGTTCATAAATAGCTTGCGGCATAAAATTAATGTTGAGATTATCCGTTTGGCTCAGCGCTGAAAACGTCTCAATCGCAGTTACTCTGCAACGCTGATCAAAGGCATATAGGTTATCTTCATTGACATTGCTTAATATCTCGAACGCGCTCTCTCCGTTTTTTCCTCTCACTAGTGCTTCATAAGAGAATATCGACTTGGAGTTAATATCAACGATCGGCTGAAAGGCCATGGTGATATCAAAATTAAGCTTTTGCTTACATAAGCAGCGTGTTGCTGAGGTATGTCGCATATAGTTAGCCTTTTTGTTGATGCCTGCCGGCACTAGACTCAGCAAGTACTTGATGCTTTATTGTTGTCTTTTGATCAGAATTATTTGTCGCTCAATGTTTGCTCTAGTAAAGACTCTGTTTGGATAGCGATCTCTTTCATTTTTACCGCATACGCTTCTAACTTTTTATCTTCTTCTGTTTTCGCCTTAAATTGCGGGATCTGAATGGGGTATCCTGCTTGATCCATGGCAATAAAGCTGATGATGCAGTGATTGGTTTCGACCAGCCTTCGAGTTTTTGGGTCTCCACAGCGGACTTGTATAAAGATCTGCATGCTCGTATTGCCAGTATGCGCAATGCGCGCGGACACCTCAACGATTTGACCAACTAAAATCGGACGATGAAAACGCATACCTGCCACTGAAACGGTGACACAATAGCTGCCGCTCCAACCAGCGGCGCAAGCGTATCCAGCTTGATCTATCCATTTCATGACCATCCCACCGTGTACTTTGCCGCCAAAGTTGACATCAGTAGGCTCTGCTAAAAATCTGAAGGTGACGGACTGTTGCGACATAGGTTTAGCTCTAGTTCCGATGACTTTAAGCTAAGTATAGGAAAGAAAGGGGCATTTCGCCCCCGCAATTTAGGATAAATTAGTACTACATGTTGGGATAGTTTGGACCTCCAGCACCTTCTGGCGTCACCCAAGTAATATTTTGGCTCGGATCTTTGATATCGCAGGTTTTACAATGAATACAGTTTTGCGAATTAATGACAAACTGTTTTTCGCCTTGCTCATTTTCATTGACTTCATAAACGCCCGCTGGGCAGTATCGTTGTGCTGGCTCGTCAAACTTCGCTAAATTAACTTTGATTGGAATATCAGAATCTTTTAATTGAAGGTGACATGGTTGTACTTCCTCATGATTGGTATTCGATAAAAATACAGAGGAAAGTTTGTCAAAGCTTAATTTACCATCTGGTTTTGGATAATTTATCTTTTTGGATTTCGATGCCAGCTTAAGCTGCTCATGATCAGCATGTTCATCTTTAATGGTAAATGGTAGTGAGCCTGAAAAAATATTTTGGTCGATCATATTATAGGCTCCGCCCATAATACGGCCTAACTTATGCATTGCTGGACCAAAATTACGAGACTGATAAAGTTCATCGTAAAGCCAACTCGCTTTGAACAGATCCGCAAAGCTTGCGAGATCTGATGGGGCATGCTCTTGCTCTAGGGCGTCAATGATAGCATCAGCAGCCAGCATGCCAGATTTCATTGCGGTGTGGTTACCCTTTATTTTAGCAAAATTGAGAGTACCTGCATCACAACCAATAAGTAATCCGCCTGGAAAGTGCATTTTAGGCAAGCTGTGGAAGCCACCTTTTGCGATGGCACGAGCACCATATGCAACGCGCTCAGCACCCTCAAGAACTTGGGCAAAGGTGTCGTGATGTTTCATACGCTGGAATTCATCAAATGGACTCAAGTGGGGATTTGAGTAATTAAGGTCAATAATGAGTCCGACTACGACTTGGTTATTTTCTCCATGGTACATAAAAGAGCCGCCATGGGTGCTGTTGTCAAGTGGCCAACCTGTGCCATGAACCACAAGGCCTTCTTTGTGTTTGCTTGGGTCAACTTGCCAAATTTCCTTGAAGCCGATGCCATAGTGTTGAGGAGAAGCTTCTTTATCAAGCTCAAATTCTGAGATGAGTGATTTACCTAAATGGCCTCGGCAACCCTCTGCAAAAATCGTGTACTTTGCTCTGAGTTCCATACCTGGCATGTAACTATCTTTTGGCTGACCCTTCCTATCAAGACCCATATCTCCGGTAACTATACCTTTTACTTGCTTGTCCTCAATGATCAATGAATGGGCACTAAAGCCTGGGAATATTTCAATTCCAAGCTGTTCGGCTTGTTCAGCGAGCCAACGGCATACATTCCCCATTGAAACAATATAATTACCTTCATTCTTAAATGTTTTAGGCACAAGTAAATGTGGCAATTTGGTGGCGCTGTGCTCATCTTTGAATAAATAAATATCATCACCGGTGACTTTAGTGGTTATTGGTGCACCTTTTTCAGCCCAATCAGGGATCAGCTCGTCTAGTGCTTTAGTCTCAAATACGGCACCCGATAAAATGTGTGCGCCGACTTCAGAGCCTTTCTCGACTACACAAATCATTAATTCTTTTTGTTTTTCCTGGGCCTGTTGAGCGAGTCGGATAGCGCAGGATAAGCCCGCGGGGCCTGCACCTACTATCACAACATCAAACTCCATGGTTTCTCGTTCGACCATAATTAACCTCACACTATTTGACGGTAGATTAACTAAAGAGAGGCTTTAGTTTGAATTTCGTTAAACTAAGGTTATTTGAGGTTGACGTTTACGTCAACAGGAAGTAGTCTGAATCCAGCAAAATAATTTGTTGACGTAGACGTCAGCTTAGAGAATAACCAGATGATGGAGTAACCATGAAAGTACTTGTGCCAATCAAACGCGTGATTGATTACAACGTAAAGGCAAGAGTCAAACCTGACAACAGTGATGTTGATTTGAGCAACGTAAAAATGGCAATCAACCCGTTTTGTGAAATTGCAGTTGAAGAAGCAGTGCGCTTAAAAGAAGCAGGAACCGCAACTGAAGTTATAGCGGTATCTATCGGTGACAAAGCTTGCCAAGAACAGCTAAGAACAGCACTTGCCCTCGGTGCGGATAAAGCAATTCATATTGAGTCAGATGCAAAACTTGAATCTTTGCACGTCGCAAAACTGCTAGCCAAAATCGTCGAACAAGAGAGCCCAGAACTGGTTATTCTAGGCAAACAGTCTATTGATTCAGACAACAATCAAACGGGACAAATGCTTGCGGCGTTAACTAAGCGTGCTCAGGGCACTTTTGCCTCTAAAGTTGTAGTTGACGGCAATAAGGTGCAAGTGACGCGTGAAGTTGATGGCGGGTTGCAAACAGTGTCGCTATCACTACCAGCTGTGGTGACAACAGACTTGCGTTTGAATGAACCGCGTTATGCTTCACTGCCAAATATTATGAAAGCCAAGCGTAAACCACTAGATGTAATCACTGCGGATTCATTAGGCGTTGATTTAGCTCCCCGTATTGAGCTGGTAAAAGTTGAAGAGCCAGCCAAGCGCTCTGGTGGCGTGATGGTTGAGAGTGTTGAAGAGCTAGTAAACAAGTTAAAAACAGAAGCAAAGGTGATCTCATGAGCGTATTAGTTATTGCTGAGCACGAAAGTGGTGTACTAAAACCGGAAACCGCTAAGGTGGTTGCTGCTGCAACAAAAATCGCAAGCCACGTTACCGTATTAGTTGCAGGTCACAACATTGCCGAGGCTGCGGATCACTCAGCTCAGATTGCAGGTGTACAGAAAGTAGTAGCAGTTGACGATGCGTCATTCGCACACCAATTGGCAGAAAATACATCTGAGTTGGTTGTTGAGTTAGCAAGTGACTTTTCGCACATTTTGTTTTCAGCTTCTACCACAGGTAAAAATATCGCGCCACGTGTTGCGGCGTTATTAGACAAATCGCAGATCTCTGAAATTATCGATGTAATTGATGCTGATACTTTTAAGCGTCCAATTTATGCAGGTAATGCAATTGCGACCGTGAAATCACTAGACTCGCAAAAAGTCATTACTGTACGCGCATCAGCATTTGATGCCGCTGATACGCAAGCTGCATGTGACATTGAAGCGCGCTCGCAAAGTATTGCCTCTCAAGTGAGTGAGTTTGTGAGCATTGAACAAACTGAATCTGAGCGCCCTGAATTAACTGCGGCACCGGTTGTTATTTCAGGCGGCCGTGGTATGCAAAACGGTGAAAACTTTGCTTTGCTAAATGGTATTGCTGACAAACTAGGGGCTGCGATTGGTGCATCGCGTGCTGCTGTTGATGCGGGCTTTGTGCCTAATGATATGCAAGTTGGCCAAACCGGAAAGATTGTGGCGCCTAACTTATATATTGCAGTTGGGATCAGTGGCGCAATTCAGCATCTTGCTGGTATGAAAGATTCTAAGGTCATTGTTGCTATCAACAAAGATCCAGAAGCCCCGATTTTTCAAGTGGCTGACTACGGTCTGGTTGCGGATCTTTTTGATGCGTTACCTGAGCTTGAGCAGGCGCTGTAACGCTTCTTTTTGTAGCTAGCCTACATCAAGAAAAATAATTCTGGTTGTTAAAGCCGTTGTACCTTTGGTCGCGGCTTTTTTCATTTGTAGGGAGATGGACATGCTAACAGGCTTAAATCACATAACAATAGCTGTATCTAACCTCAAGACATCAGTAGACTTTTATTCTGGTTTGTTAGGGTTTGAACTATGGGTATCTTGGGATAAAGGCGCGTATTTAAGTCTCGGTGATGTATGGCTTTGTTTATCTTTGGGAGAGCCCGCTCCGAGCTCAGATTATAGCCATATAGCGTTTAACATTACCGCTGAAGACTTTACGGCTTTTTCTAAAACGATATTAGAAAATGGGGTTGGGGTGTGGAAAGAAAACAGCAGTGAGGGAGATTCTTTGTATTTTTTCGACCCAGATCATCACAAACTTGAGATCCATAGTGGTAGTTTGCAAAGTCGGTTAAAAAGTTTGCAGCAGCAACCATATTCAGGCCTCACTTGGCATAAAGCGGTGTGATTCTATTTTCTAGAATGCTTGTATCTTTAATTGCGCATTTTACTTCTGGTTACTGAGCTCCATAATAAAACAAAACATGATGGAGCAAAGTAATGGCAATTCAACTAAATGGCAAAGCACATGATATCGGTGGTCTTGCAGTAAACCGCGTGCTTCCGCAGCGCGCCAAACGCATGGTAGGTCCTTTTATCTTTTTTGATCAAATGGGACCCGGCATATTCAGTATTGGTGATGGTATCGATGTAAGGCCGCATCCGCATATTGGGCTTGCAACCCTCACTTATTTGTTTGAAGGTAACTTGCTCCATCGTGACTCTCTTGGGAATCAACTTGAGATCCATCCTGGGGATGTAAATTGGATGGTTGCAGGGCGTGGCATTGTGCACTCGGAGAGAGAGTCGTTTGAAACCAAAGCGCAACCCCATGCTATCCATGGTTTGCAATGTTGGGTCGCGCTTCCTGAAGATTATGCTGAAATTGATCCGAGTTTTTCACATGTCAATCGAATGCAGCTACCAACAAGACAACTCGATGGAGTGATGACAAGAGTCATTATAGGGAGTGCTTATGGATTGCATGCGCCTGTACCAACGTTTTCTCCAATGTTTTACGTAGATGTGATGGCAAAGGCTGGCAGCTATCTTGAAAGACCAAATCAATCACAAGAAATCGGCATATATGTGATCTATGGTGAAGTAGAGGTGTCAAATACATCTTATGGATCACAATCGTTTATATTACTTGAAGAGGACGATATAAAATTACACTTTAGTAAAAACAGTCGTGTGATATTACTCGGAGGACAAGCTTTTTCGAAAACGCCGTATATAGATTGGAATTTTGTATCATTTAGCAAAGCGCGTATTGAGCAAGCCAAACAAGATTGGCGAGGAGGGAGATTTGCTACGATCCCTGAAGATAAGCTCGAACATATTTCACTGCCTTAGCAAGGAGCGCAGCACCAAGAAGGTGAGCGCCCAAACGTTGCACTTAGTAGTCGTAACTTATGTGTTGAAAGAAACGCACATTGACATCTTGTTTCTCGATATTGATGGGTAGTTGAGCGACGAAGCGTTTTATTGCAGTCTCTACGTGATTCATAAAACGGCCATAGCCCATGTCTTTTTTATCCTTGTCATTGGCGACAATAACAAAACGCAGAGTATCTACCAGGTGTGTTTCATCAAATAGTGAATAAATTTGGTGATCATCTGAGCTGGTATTAAAACTTAACTTTTGCAGTTCTCGGTTAGTATCGGACTTATCGATTTTTGCACTTCTAACAATCGGTAAACGCCCATCTGCTACCATGGCTACCATATTGAGCTGTTTGTCCGCGCAGGCAGATAAAAACGCATCTTCAAGTGTGCGGTAGAATTGTCCGTAATCACCTGAGCGCATTTGGCTTTGAAATTCAGTTTTGATTGCACGAGACACAGGAATATTAAACGTTACATAAGTCATTTCACTGTGTACATCAGGCAAGGCACAGTGCCGAGCTTGATAACGTGGGTACAAGGCTCTTAGCTTATAGCCATAAGACTCCTTGTCACCCTTTGCTTTTGCAAATACGTCGTAGGTCAAGTGTTGATGGTCTCGCACTCTAAACTGTGGCTCTACAGAAGAGAAGCCGTCTTTAAGCGCATCCAGTACTTTTTTTACTTTGTTATGAAAGTGTGCTGCATTGGCACGTAATTCATTACCTGTGGCTAAAAATAGCAAGCGAATTTTGCGTGCTTGATAACCATCACCGAGATAGGTTTGGTGCGCTTCATGAAATTTAGGGTTATAAAAAAACAAAATTTGTTTGTCGGTTTGCATGGTGTAGGCTTCATCATGATATCGAACGACCGGTAACTTATCATTGGCGATAACATGAACATTATGTAATTCATATTCATCACACAGTGCAAATAATTGGCGAGATAAGCGCTCGTAACATGCTGCAACAGAGTCAAAACACGCATAAAATTTATCGTCCGGCTTAAACTCGGCAAGAATATATTGGTTGTTTCTAGCTTTAGTTGAGATGTAAACACGATTTAAATTCATTGAAGCCATTACTTTGTCCTTTCCTAGGTAACGTAATTTAAGCAATACTCGGTGGTTGAGTACTTTAATGGCGCAACTATAGGATGAAGTTGTGAAGGAAATATTGCGCTAGAACAAAATTTGTCACAAAAAGCTGATTAATACTTAACCTAATGAATAAATCCTGATACAGCGCAGATAATTGCTGTAAGTTCGGCTAAGTTTTTGTAATAATGCCGAGGTTAACTTAGAGCATAATTCAGAGGAAAGATTTCCTATGGCGGAAACTGAAAATCGCCCATCAAACTTTATTCGCAACATTATTGATGCGGATCTTGCCAGTGGCAAACATGCGTCTACGCACACACGTTTTCCACCTGAGCCAAATGGCTTTTTGCATATTGGTCATGCAAAATCAATTTGCTTAAATTTTGGTATTGCCCAAGATTATCAAGGTAAGTGTAACCTACGTTTTGATGATACCAATCCAGAAAAAGAAGACATCAACTACGTTAAATCTATTCAAGAGGATGTTCAGTGGCTTGGCTTTGAGTGGGATGGTGAGATTTGTTATTCATCAAACTATTTCGACAAGTTGTACAGCTACGCCGTAGAGCTAATTGAAAACGGTAAAGCGTATGTTTGTTTTTTATCTCCCGAGCAAGCGCGTGAATATCGTGGAACGTTAACTGAGCCGGGCAAAAATAGCCCTTATCGTGATACGTCACCGGAAGAAAACTTAGCCTTATTTGAAAAAATGAGAAATGGCGAGTTTAAAGAGGGTGAATGTGTACTGCGCGCTAAAATTGACATGACAAGCTCATTCATGGTGCTTCGCGATCCGATTATTTACCGTGTACGTTTTGCCCACCACCATCAAACTGGTGATAAGTGGTGCATTTATCCAATGTATGACTTTACGCACTGTATTTCCGATGCGCTTGAAGGGATCACGCATTCACTATGCACACTAGAATTCCAAGATAACCGCCGTTTGTACGACTGGGTATTGGATAATATCAGCATCGAGTGTCACCCGCAGCAAATTGAGTTTTCTCGCTTAAACCTCGAATATACAGTAATGTCAAAGCGTAAGCTTAATGATCTAGTTGTAAATAATCATGTTGAAGGGTGGGATGACCCACGTATGCCGACGATTGCAGGTCTTCGTCGTCGTGGTTATACACCTGCCGCTATTCGTGAATTTTGTAAGCGCATTGGTGTAACCAAAATGGACAACATGGTTGAAATGGGTATGCTTGAAGCGTGTATTCGTGACGACCTAAACGAAAATGCACCACGTGCTATGGCGGTACTTGACCCTGTTAAGTTAGTGATTGAAAATTTTGACGCAGATAAAGTTGAAATGCTTCGAGCGCCTAATCATCCTACATTAGAGATGGGCGAGCGTGAGTTGCCGTTTACGCGCGAAATCTATATTGAACAAGAAGATTTCCGCGTAGAAGCGAATAAAAAGTTCAAACGTTTGGTGCTAGGTAAAGAAGTACGTCTTCGTAACGCTTATGTGATTAAAGCTGAGCGTATTGAAGAAGACGAAAACGGTAATATTACGACAATTTACTGTAGCTATGACCCTGATACTTTAGGTAAAAACCCGGAAGATGGTCGCAAGGTGAAAGGCGTAATTCACTGGGTATCTGCTTCACATTGTATCGAAGCGCCAGTGCGTCAGTATGACCGTTTGTTTACGGTACCAAACCCAGCTGCAGCTGATGATTTTACGGAAGTATTAAACCCAGACTCTTTGGTGACTATTGCTAATGCTAAACTAGAGCCTGCACTTGCAAACGCAAAACCAGAGCAAGGTTATCAGTTTGAGCGCTTAGGTTACTTCTGCCGTGACAATAAGTCAGAAGCGCTGATGTTTAACCAAACTGTTGGTCTGCGTGATTCGTGGGCTAAGATAGAACAGCAAGGTTAACTCTTGATGAGGTCGACTTATGTCGGCCTTTTTTATAGCCTTTTCGTTATCCGATATTATGTCTGAAAAATCCATCCAGCACTTTTATATCAATGAGCAACAGTCTATTTATCTACTGTCTCATATTGACGCAAAAAAACACCGTCAGTGGCTTAATATTTGTAAAAAGCAACTGAGTCTACTTGGCTATAAAAACGTTGAGGTGATTGGATCTGGTGCATTTGGTTTTGTATTCGCAGGTACAAGTGATATTGGCAAGGAGTGGGTGTTTAAATTTTCTCGGATCACACTTGCCCAAAGTGTTCGCGATAGGCTTGAAGACGAAGGTTACATGTTGTCGCAACTTGACAATCCAATGATCCCTAAGTTTTATGCGTTTGAGCGAGCAAAAAAGCAAGGTATTTTAATGATGGAGCGTGCGCCAGGAGAAGATTTAGAGAAAATCTCGCTCAGGAAAGGCCGCTTTCAAGCGCATGAATTAGTAAGTCTTGCTTTGAAACTGAGAAACGTATTGGTTGACCTACGTGAGCGCCGCAATGGCATGTCTCCTCAGCCTATTGTACACGGAGATATAAAACCATCTAATATTGTCTGGGATGAGGCGACAGATAATTTCTCCTTAGTTGATTGGGGTAGCTCGGTTTATGCGCAAGTCGATATTTTCGGTGAGCCTATCGCGAGTAATATTATGGACTTGATGTCATCTGATGTGAGCACAACCAATGCTAGGATGGGAGATGTTTATTTTATTGGTGATGAGCAAATGTCAGGGGCGCAGTCTTCGCCACGCTTTGATGAGCAAGGAGTAGCATCAACAATTTATGCGCTGGCAAGTGCACAATCATGTCGGTTTGGCGCAAAGGTACTCCCAGCCAGCGCTCTGGGGCTTCCCAAGGTATTTGCCCAAGTGCTGGATGGCATGCTTAGCAAAGACAAAGCAACGAGAGACAGTGCAGGGGATTACTTTGTGCGTAACATGCCTGCAATGGCGAAAATGTATCTGCCAGAGTTAATCCTTTCAGAAAAAAAATCTCGCATCCCATTTTGGACACATGAGACTGAAGTAAAGCCAGAAACGGTAGTATATAGCTCCCGAAAGCAGTTTTTACGCCGTGCTGACGATAAGCACAATCTAAGAGATGTAAATGATGCGCAGCTCGACAGATACTATAAAGAGTTTTTATTTGATACCGGCGACACCGAGAAAGCGTTTTTGGCGTCTATCAGCCGTTTGGCAAAATATCCTGTAGTAGGTGGCTTGAGTTTTCACTGGAAAGATACTCAAGTATTTGTCGAGTCAAGCCTGATTTTACACGATGAAACATTGAATCTGGCATTTAAAGACGCGTTGAACGCCGCCGTAATGATTGCACAGGGGATAAAACAAAAAGGTTTGTTTAAATGCTGCTTGTTCGACGCGCGTCAAACTATTCAATTGACTCGTGACGGCACTAGTGCTTTTCAATTTGAACAACTTCCTGAGCTCGAATATAGTGTCAGTGACATATCAAGTAATGAAATTACACGGCCACACTCCTATTTTGAAGACGGTAAAGACCCTGATGAGCAGCTTCAGCTTCCAAAACAGATCATCCAATGTGTGTTCGAACTCAATCAAATTCACCATACTGGTTGCATCATTTTTGAATCTTTACAAGATAGGATGAAAATTCACTATTACTACCGACTACTTGACGCCAATAAAGAAGCACAGTTTAAATCGTTATTGACTCGGATCATGCAGTACGCTGTTAGCATTCAAGATTATGGTGTAGCGGGCTTTATGAAGCTTCCTTACAAGAACACACGTGAGTTTGACTTATGCGAGCGCCAACCTGATAGCTTTTTTCCAAAAAACCCAAAAGCATTTATGTCATCAAGCGTGTGATACTAATTGGTATAGTTAAACGAACTGATGCTACACGTTATACCAATTAGACTTAATACTTGCTCAATTTGAAGGAGTAAATCTGACGCTAACAGGTCGCGTTAGCGGAGTTATCGACAAGGTTTTCTCGCCTCAATATAGACCACTCAATTAAGATAATTGGTATTAATTTCCTCTACACAAGAAAATCAATTTTGAATACAAAAAAGCCAGCTTAACGCTGGCCTATTGCTTAAAGAGGCAAAAGATTTGGTTAATTACCATTTTCTTCTGCGTATTTCTTACAAGCTTCTTTATCTTCACATTCACCATATAAATAAAGTGAGTGGTTGGTAAGTTTAATACCATTATCGCTGGCAATTTCTTCTTGTCTTGTTTCGATGACGTCATCTTCAAACTCAACAACTTTGCCGCATTTTAAACATACCAAATGGTCATGGTGTGTGCTACCAGAAAGTTCGAATACAGATTTACCGCCTTCAAAGTGGTGGCGTGTGACAATCCCAGCATCATCAAATTGGTTTAATACTCGATATACTGTAGCGAGTCCAATTTCTTCACCTTTATCTAAAAGGATTTTATATACATCCTCTGCACTGATATGTTGATTATCAGGAGATTGAAGGATTTCTAAAATCTTGATACGTGGCAGTGTTACTTTTAAACCAGCCTTTTTAAGCTCTAAGTTGTGATCAGTCATTAAATCTGTCTCAATCTGTTGGTTATAATTTGTCTTAGGTCAATATTCACGACGCTAAACCTAAGAATAACTTGCTAGGGCAACAAGTGCAAAGCAAATGGATTAATCTTCCAACTCGCTTAGGCACATTTCATCGTATACTTGCGCACACCATTGTTTAACACGCTGCTCTGTCAACTCAGGCTGACGATCTTCATCAATACCAAGGCCAACAAATTTACCGTCTTCTACAACAGCTTTAGATGCTTCAAAATCGTAGCCGTCAGTTGACCAATGGCCAATCACAATAGCGCCACGCTCGGAAACGATGTCGTTGATCATACCCATTGCATCAAGGAAGTACTCGGCATAATCTTCCTGATCACCACAACCGAAGATAGCGACTAGCTTACCTTCAAAATCAATTTCTTCTAACTCAGGGAAAAAGTCATCCCAATCACACTGTGCTTCACCGTAGTACCAAGTCGGGATCCCAAAAAGGAGTAAATCAAATTCAGCAATTTCCTCTTTACTGCTCTTTGCAATGTCCTTTACGTCTACCAGTTTTTTGCCCAGCTCTTTTTGAATCATTTTAGCAACGTGTTCAGTGTTACCAGTATCGCTGCCGAAAAAAATACCTACGCTTGCCATTAATTGCTTACCTTCTATCTATTAACCGCTAACTTTTCTTGTAAGATGGTCTCTATGAGTGCACTTCGACTAATGTTTTGCGACTCAGCCATATCACTTAGCGCTTGATATAACTCTGATGAAACCTTAAATTCTACTCTTTTTAGACCACGAGCACGATCTCTTTTTATTTGATTGCGCTTGTTAACCTTTAACTGCACTTCTCGAGGAAGCGGGTTTGTCTTCGGACGCCCGGGACGTTTTTCATTTTCAAATAAGTCAATGGTCGTTCTATCTGTCTCCGCTTTGGCCATTATCCCACACCTGCGCCTTGCCAAAATACTTGGATCAGACCTTTAGCGATAAAACCTGAACAGCCTAGAAACAGTACGAGCCATACAATATAACGTCCGAACTTTGGTACATCGCCTTTTTTCAGTACGTCTTGAATTGCCATACCGATGAAAAAGAATATACCTGCTAGCGCAAACCATAGCCCTAGCGTTTCAAATTCATTTATAAATTGACTGACCATCTGAGCTCTACTCAATATTTAAACGGCGGCTACTATATCACAATCTACATGCATAAATTAAGTTTATAACGGCAAATCGATTTGTTTTATTGAATAAAATCAATAATTGAACGATTTACCGCATCTGGTTTTTCTGCATGTAGCCAGTGGCCTGCACCTTGTATTATTTTTGCTCGGGCGTTAGGAAAGAGACGCGCGATGCTATCTTTATGTTCTGGAAGGATATAATCTGAATTATTCCCTTTGATAAACAAAGTATCGCACAAACAAGAATGAGATTCATTAATGTTGTCTGTTATTGTGTCGTACTTTTCGGTAATTACATCTAAATTAAAGCGCCATGCAAGCTGTCCAGCTTCATTTTTAGCTAAGCTTTTGAGCAAGAACTGACGTACGCCTGGGGTGTCTATATAGGTAGACATAATGCCATCTGCTTCGCTGCGGCTAGATACTTGGCGTTGTTGTACTTCATTTAATGCGGCAATAATTGCATCATGTCGAGAGTGATAAGCTACAGGGGCGATGTCTAAAACAACCAATTTATCAACTTGCTCAGCAAATAACTGTGCAAACTGCATGGCGACTTTTCCCCCCATAGAGTGACCAACGAGGTGGACTTTGTCTAGCTTTAACTCGTCAAGCAGTATTTTGATGTCATTGGCCATCACAGGATAGGACATATCAGCATCGTGAAATGACCGGCCATGATTTCGCAAATCGACATTGATCACATTAAAATTCGATGCGAGTGCTCTTGCGACGACGTTTAAATTTTCAAGGGACCCAAACAGCCCATGTATAATGATAACGGCAGGGTTTGTTGCGTCACCAGTTTGTTGGTAGTTTACCAGCATGCTTCCTCCAAATTTGCGGGTAATTGTGACATTGAAGAGGAAAAATGCAAAGCCATAGAGTAATAAGCTAAATTTGGATATACTACGTGACAATTGAAATGAGTTGCTCCTAATTAGCATAGATGACAGGAAACGCATGAAAAAGATAGAAATAGATGACGAGCTATATCAATACATTGCAAGTAATACTCAAAGTATTGGAGAAAGTGCTTCGCAAATCTTACGTCGTTTATTAAAACTTAATTCTGGGACAGAATCCAAACCCAACTTACAGCAGGAAGAAGAGCAGGCTCAAACAGCAGAAAAAGAGGCTCAACCAAAAGTGCAAAGCCAGCCTGCAAAACCAGCTGCAAATGTCTTTAATATTCTAAATAAAGAAGAATTAGCGATGCAAAAGGGAGTTGTAGGGCGCTTTTTATTTATACTTTCAGCGCTACATCGCACCCACAAATCTGAGTTTAACAACGTGCTCGAAATTAAAGGTCGAGATCGGATTTATTTTGCAACCAGTAAAGAGGCTTTGCTTGAAAGCGGCAGCAGTATGAATCCAAAAAATATTGTTGATAGTGAATACTGGGTAATGACAAACTCGAATACAACGAGAAAGAAAATGATGCTTCATGAAGTAGCTAAGGTGTTAGGTTACACAGATGAAGCTGCCGAAAAAATCAGAGACTACCTATAAGTAAGGAAATCTTATGGCGATCCATCCGCAAGCAGGTAAGAAGGTAACGCAAGAGCAGTTAGTTAATATTCCTAAGCTGGTTTCTTCATACTATTTGAATGAACCTGATTTAGAAATACATCCGGAGCATTGTGTTGCTTTTGGCACCAGTGGCCACCGAGGTTGTTCACTTCATTTCAAATTTAATGAGTCACACATTCTAGCCGTGACTCAAGCTATTTGTGACTTCCGTAAAAATAACAATATCTTTGGCCCACTGTTTTTAGGTAAAGACACACATGCTTTATCGGAAGCTGCTTTTAATTCGGCTATCGAAGTGTTAGTGGCAAATGAAGTGCAGGTGATCACGCAAGAAAATGATGATTATACCCCGACTCCTGTTATCAGCCATGCAATTGTATCGCACAACTTAACACACCCTCATGAGCTTGCTGATGGTATTGTCGTGACGCCATCACATAATCCGCCAGAAGATGGAGGCTTTAAGTACAATCCACCGAATGGTGGCCCAGCAGACACCGATGTCACAAAGTGGATTGAAGATAGAGCAAATCAATTATTACAAGAAGACCTGGTTGAAGTAGAGTTATTTCCGTTTGCAAAGGCCAAGCGTTCAGGGTTTATAAAATATGAAGATTTGATCACCCCCTATGTTGCGGACTTAGGCAATATTATTGATATGGAGGCGATAGCCAAGGCAGGAGTCAATATAGGTGTAGATCCACTTGGCGGCTCAGGCATTAATTTTTGGCCGGTGATTGCTAAGCACTACGGGTTGAATCTTAGCGTAGTAAATAATGTAGTTGACCCCAGTTTCGCATTTATGCCTCTTGATAAAGACGGCAAAGTGCGTATGGACTGCTCATCACCCTATGCGATGGCCAATTTGATAGCGTTAAAAGATGACTATGATATTGGTATTGGTAACGATCCAGACTTCGACAGGCATGGTATTGTCACGCCAGATGGTCTGATGAACCCAAACCACTTTTTAGCGGTGGCAATTGATTATCTGATCAAGCACAGAACTTGGAATAGCTCGATAAAAATTGGCAAAACTTTGGTATCTAGCGCCATGATTGACAAAGTGTGTGGTGCAAATGGTCGTGAAGTTTACGAAGTGCCTGTTGGGTTTAAGTGGTTTGTAAGTGGGCTTGCAACAGGGGAACTAGCGTTTGGTGGTGAAGAGAGTGCAGGCGCTGCTTTTCTGAGAAAAGATGGTACTACTTGGTGTACAGACAAAGATGGCTTTATCATGGGGTTACTCGCGGCGGAAATTTTAGCCGTAACCGGAAAATCACCATCTGAGCATTATTTGGCATTTGAGCAAGCATTTGGCGCGCCGGTGTATAAGCGCATTGATGCACCAGCGAGCAGTGAGCAAAAAGCAAAGTTAAAGGGATTGAGCGCAGATAACATCAAAGCAGATACGTTAGCAGGTGATAAGATTACTCAGGTGTTAACTAATGCACCTGGTAATGGTGCTGCGATTGGTGGTCTAAAAGTCGTCACCGAAAACGGCTGGTTTGCGGCGCGGCCATCGGGCACTGAAGATATTTACAAGATTTATCTTGAATCATTTAAAGGTGATTCACACCTTGCTGAGTTGGAGCAAGCGGCAAAAGCGCTTGTGGATTCGGTAATTAGTTAATAATAAAACTTCTAAAGCCATACATTTTGTATGGCTTTTTTGTATCCCAGTAAGGGCTACTCAACAAGATCAATTTGGAATTATGACGTACTTAGCAGAATTAAAACAAAACGGTGACTTTCTTACACTCACAAGAAATAACGAATTTACTCTAGAACCTGTCAGTTTCACATTAAACAATGGCACCTTAGTTGAAGTGCTCGATACCGGTGTGATCCAGTTTACTCCAGTGGGTGAAACGACAAAAGACATCGTACTGTCTAGCGCTGTGCACGGAAACGAAACAGCACCGATAGAGATATGTGACGAGCTTATCCAACATATTATCACTGGTAAGCTGACGTTAGCGCAGCGTGTGCTGTTTATTTTCGGTAACCCGAAATCCATAAACATTGGCCAGCGCTTTGTCGATGAGAATTTAAACCGCTTATTTAACGGCGCACATAATCAAGAAATAGATAACCCCGAAAAGGTTAGAGCGCAAAAACTAGAGGGATACGTTCGAGCCTTCTTTGAAAAAGGTGGAAGCGAGCGCTACCGATGTCATTACGATCTTCATACTGCTATTCGGGGTTCGAAAAACGAAAAGTTTGCAGTATACCCCTTCTTACATGGTAAGCCGTGGAAGAAATCACAGCTGCAATTTTTATTGTCATGCGGTGTCAACACCGTGTTAATGATGCGCTCGGCGGCAACGACATTTAGTTACTTTTCTTCTTACCAGTTTGGGGCCGACGCATTTACCATCGAACTTGGGCAGGTAAAACCATTTGGTGAAAATAATATGGCGAGCTTTGCAAAAACCAAAGAAACGCTAAAAGCATTAATTAGCCAAAAAAATGTAGAATATAAAGAATTTAATGCAGATGAGTTTGAGTTATTTATGGTACACCGTACTATCAATCGGACACAGCCTGAATTTTCTTTCCCATTCTCTGATTCTGCGGTGAATTTTACTGGATTTGCGAAAGGCGAACTATTGGCTACTGACGGAGATCAACAATACTTTGCAGAGGTCGACGGTGAGGCAATTATCTTCCCTAATGCCAATGTTGCACTGGGTCAACGTGCATTATTAACGGTAGTACCATTAGAAGTGGATGAAAACTTTATATAAATCAATAATGTAAAAATAAGCCTTCCATCGTATCGAAATCTTTCCAAAAACATTGATGTATTTTGGCGGTTATTCATCTAGGATTAGTTGAATAACCGTTTACGTTAACGTAAAGTTGAATAGCTTTAATTTAATTTACTTACTTAAATCGCAAATATTATTCAGTCTTTGATAAGTTGTTAGACCAGTTACTCACGCTAACCACAAAAGTCATTAAGACCAATTAACACAATCATAAATGCGAGGTGAGTTATGGCTCTTTTCGTCTTACATCAGCTGTACTCTGGTTGTATGTGAGGGGGCAGGGGTTGAGCTCAGTAAGTTTGTTATGACAACAAGAGAAGGTAGGTTATGACTAACCCCAATAATATATCCTTAAATATCAGCCATGCGCTGGAATTTATAGATGGTCATGCACTCAATATCCCTACATTAAAGATTTTAAGTGACCAAGGCGATGTTTTAGACGGTGCAACAGCACCAGAAATTGATAAAGAAACGGCATTAAGAATATATTCCACAATGCGTTTTATTCGTTTACTTGACGAGCGTATGCAAGGTGCTCAGCGTCAAGGGCGTATTAGCTTCTATATGCAGTGTCTTGGCGAAGAAGCAGCCGTTACGGCAAGTGCCGCAGCGCTAAAAGAAGATGACATGATCATGGCTCAATACCGTGAACAAGCCGCAATCCATTATCGTGGTTTTTCATTAGAAGAGTTCATGAATCAGCTATTCTCCAATGAGAAAGATTTAGGTAAAGGTCGTCAAATGCCTGTGCACTACGGATCCAAGGCATTGCATTATTTGACAATCTCATCGCCTTTAGGTACCCAGATCCCGCAGGCTACCGGTTATGCTTATGGCCAAAAGCTGAAGCATATTGATAAAGAGACCGGGGAGTTAACGTCTGAAATAGAAAACGTTACTATTTGCTACTTTGGCGAAGGAGCCGCGTCTGAAGGTGATTTTCACGCAGGTCTAAATATGGCGGCTGTGCATGGCTCACCCGTCATTTTTTATGCTCGCAACAACGGCTATGCTATCTCCACACCAGCGGATGAACAATTTAAAGGCGACGGTATCGCTGCTCGTGGTGTTGGATATGGAATTAAAACGATTCGAGTAGATGGTGCTGACGCTCTTGCAGTATATGCTGCGACACAAGCCGCGCGTAAAATTGCTGTAGAAAATGGTGAGCCTGTGATGATCGAATCTATCGCATATCGTTTGGGTGCTCATTCTACTTCTGATGATCCTTCTGGTTATCGTACAAAAGATGAAGAAGCTGAGTTTAAAAACAGCTGTCCGGTAAATCGGTTTAAGCAATGGCTCCTAAAGCAAGACTGGCTGGATGAAGCGCAGGATGATCTCGAAAAAGAAAAGATCCGCGAAGATATTCTAGCAGCGTTAAAGGTAGCAGAAAAAGTACAAAAACCTGCGCTAGAAGATTTGGTTTCTGATGTCTATGACACCCCAATTCCATCATTACAAAAACAATATGAAGAATTGAAGGCACATATTAAAACCTATCCTGACGCATATCCAGTTACCGCAGGGAGAATAAAATAATGGCTAAAATGAACATGTTACACGCCATTAATTCGGCGTTAGATATCACCATGGCAGAGCACCTACAGGCTTGTATTTTTGGTGAAGATGTTGGCTACTTTGGCGGTGTATTTCGTGCAACTTCTGGTCTACAAGAAAAGTATGGTAAGCACCGTGTTTTTAATACGCCGTTGACCGAACAAGGTATTTTGGGCTTTGCCAATGGCCTAGCGGCATTTGGTGCTCCTGCACTTGCTGAGATCCAGTTTGCTGATTATATCTTTCCTGCGTTTGATCAGATAGTAAACGAGTCTGCAAAATTCCGTTACCGCTCGGGTAATGAGTTCAATGTAGGTAACCTAACGGTTCGCACGCCATACGGTGGCGGAATTGCAGGTGGCTTATATCACTCACAATCACCAGAAGCTTATTTTGCCCATACACCTGGTCTTAAGATTGTCGTGCCTCGTAACCCTTACCAAGCTAAAGGCTTACTACGTGCTGCGATTAAAGACGATAACCCGGTTATTTTCTTTGAGCCGAAGCGCTTGTATCGAGCGTCTGTTGGTGAAGTACCAGAAGAAGATTACAGCATTGAGCTTGGCAAGGCGGAAGTCATAGAGGAAGGATCGGATATTACGCTTCTTGCTTGGGGTGCGCAAATGGAGATCATCGAACAAGCAGCGCAAAAAGCAGCAGAGGCAGGTATTAGCTGTGAAATAATCGACTTAAGAAGCATTCTTCCTTGGGATGTTGAGACGGTAGCAAAATCAGTAATCAAAACCGGCCGTTTAGTTGTGAGCCACGAAGCGCCAATTACTAATGGTTTTGGTGCAGAAATCGCGGCTACCATTCAAAAAGAGTGTTTTTTACATTTAGAGTCGCCAATTGAGCGGGTTTGTGGATTAGATACGCCATATCCTTTAGCACTGGAAAAAGAATATGTGCCAGATGCACTTAAAGTGTTTGCTGCTATTAAACGTTCTATGGAGTTTTAAGGATAAGTTATGGCTAAAGAATTTATCTTACCCGATATTGGTGAAGGCATTGTAGAGTGCGAAATCGTTGAATGGTTAGTGGCTGTTGGTGACGAGGTAAAAGAAGATCAACCAATTTGCGATGTCATGACTGACAAGGCACTAGTGCAGATCCCAGCGGTACATGATGGTGTGATCACAAAGCTACATTACGAAAAAGGCGAAATTGCGAAAGTGCACGAACCTTTGTTTGCAATGGACGTTGCTGGCGAGCAAACATCACCAGCGGAGCAGTCGGCACCTCAGTCTTCATCAGGCACTTCAACAAACTCAGTATTAGAGGATTTTATTCTACCAGATATTGGTGAGGGAATCGTTGAGTGCGAGATTGTTGAATGGCTTGTCGCCGAGGGCGATGAAATCAAAGAAGACCAAGCCGTTTGCGACGTGATGACGGACAAAGCACTGGTGCAAATCCCTGCAAAATACGACGGTATTGTGGAAAAGTTACATTACCAAAAAGGTGAGATTGCACAGGTACATAGCCCATTATTTCAGATGAGGTTGGCATCATCACATGCTGGAAAATCAGATGATCCAGTGGCGGACATCCACAAGCCCAAAGAAAGCAAAGAGCAATCTGCGACGGTAACTGGTTATGCGACGCGAAGTCTTCCAAAAAATGGTAAAGCGATTGCTTCGCCAGCAGTGCGCCGAAAGGCACGTGAAGTAGGCGTTGACCTGTGTGAAGTGCCCGGTTCTGGTAAAAACGGTCGTGTATACAAAGAGGACATCGAGCATTTCCTTGAGCACGGCGTTAATCTTGATACGGCCAAATCTGAGTCAAGTAAAGCAGCACCAGTTGAAACGCCAAAGCCGCTGTCTACCTCAGAAGGTGGAACAAGAGTTGAACCTCTGCGCGGTATGAAAGCCGCAATGGCAAAACAGATGGTGGCTTCGGTATCGACTATCCCGCACTTTACATATTGTGATGAGATTGATCTGACGGATTTAATTGCACTGCGTGGAACCTTAAAAGAGCAATATGCTAAACAAGGTATCAAGCTGACGATGATGCCATTTTTTATCAAGGCGTTATCACTTGCAATCAACGAGTTCCCTATCTTAAATGCAAAAGTAAATGATGATTGCACCGAAGTAACTTACTTCGATGACCACAATATTGGTATGGCTGTAGATAGTAAACTGGGTTTATTGGTGCCGAATATTAAATCATGCCAAAACAAGTCTATTGTGGACGTCGCCCAATCAGTTACTGAGTTGACTGAGGCGGCTAGGGAAGGGCGAGTATCTCCTGATTCACTTAAAGGCGGTACTATCTCTATCTCTAACATAGGCGCAATTGGTGGTACGGTCGCTACACCTATTATTAATAAACCTGAAGTTGCTATTGTTGCACTTGGTAAGGTTCAGCAGCTACCGCGCTTTGATGCCAAAGGGAATGTGGTTGCACGTTCAATTATGCAGGTAAGTTGGTCTGGTGACCACCGTATTATTGATGGTGGTACAATTGCGCGATTCAATAATTTGTGGAAGTCCTTCCTAGAGGAGCCAGCTAAAATGATGATGGCAATGCGCTGATCTTTGTTTTTGCTAGTTTCTACTTGTTGCAAAGGGTCATTATGACCCTTTTTTATTGGCTATCGGTTGATCATTTGTAGCTCTAGAAAGTATAAACTGTCATCATATACCGGTAAGTAATTCTCACGTCATAAAAGATAAGCTATAAAAACAAGCGGATATTAACCTCCATAAGCGCCCGCAGTATCGATGTTTCTGTCAGTTATAACTGCCTTCTTCGGCGCTAAGTTAGTCTGAAGTTGGCTCGCAGCCTGTGCAGTTTCAATACTCATGAATTATATCAGATAGAGTCACCCCGAGCGCGATTATATATCTCAGCCCGTTACTCAATCGTTTACTAGCGGTTTAGTTCGAGTGAAAAATTTGCAGTAGAAAATTTTTAGTGATCCATTGGAAACTTTTTATCGAGAACAGTGTGAAGTAGATTGTTTCTAAAAATAAAACAATTTCTATATCTCATAAAATAGAGTTTAATCCATATTTCAACTTGTTTAGATTTTACCGAATAGGTTTAAGGTCTGGCTATGTCTTAATCAGCCAAAATTATCATTCATAATTAAGCACTTCTATAGCTAGCTCTACAAATTTGACAGTTTGTTAATTTTTACATTTTTACTACAGGCTCTGTGGTGTTTTTAAAAATATCCATTTATTTCATGTCATTAGAAATAGCTCCCATTTTGGTTAATTTGTTTTGATAAGTTTACGGAAGTGAGCGTATATGACACAAAGTGTGAGAAAGTGTGCTTTTATTTTGTTTTCAAAACAGGTAAAAAGAAAGGGTTAGTTTGGTTGTTACCAAGTCTAAACATCGCAAAAACATTATTTAAAATAATAATTAATATCAACAAAGGGAAATTCGATGTTTGCTAAAAATAAAATTCTTAGCTCAATTCAAATGTCTTTTCTTGCTGCGGCAACGTTGTCTGGAACGGCATTAGCCGAGCAGAATGATAACGAAGCCAAGGAGCTTGAAAGAATTCAGATCACAGGTTCGCGTATTGCGCGGTATGAGCTTACTCAGCCTTCACCTACTATTACTTTAACAGGTGAGCAAATCGAACAAGCTGGTATACCTGATTTAGCACAGGTGCTTTCAGAGCTACCAGCAATTGGTGCGACAGGTACGTTAAGAGCTAACACTGGTAGCAGTGAAAATGCGGGTTCAAGTACAATCGACTTACGCCGTTTAGGTACAGATAGAACACTGGTACTTGTAAATGGTAAGCGTCACGTTGCAGGTCAGCAAGGCTCGGCCGTAGTTGATTTATCTACAATCCCAACATCAATGATTAAACGTGTTGAGGTTATCACAGGTGGTGCTTCTGCGATTTACGGTTCTGATGCGGTATCTGGTGTAGTAAACATTATTACCAGAGATGACTTTGAAGGGCTTGAACTAAAAGTTGGCTATAGTGACTCACTGCACGGTATTGGTAATAAAAACAAGACATTTAGCTTAGTGGGCGGCGCATCTACAGCAGACGGTAGAGGTAACGCTACAGTATATATTACTAAGGATTCTGTTGCTGAAGTAATGGAGCGTGATATGCGCCATTATACTGAAAGTAGCATTGCTGATAATCCAGCAGATACTGGAGAAGATGATGGTATTCCTGATAAGGTGTGGGCACCAAATGTCCTATCAGAGTGGATCAGTCAGACTGCGGTTTTAGATTATAATAGAACGAATTACACTTTTGATAACGCAGGCAACGGTCAATTAATGCCTACGAGAGATTTGTCTAATTCGCAAGCTTTTGGTAGTTTTCCTGATGGCTGTGAGCTATGTTTTTCAACATCAAGATATGAAAACTTCCTTCCAGAGCGTGACAAGGTCACAGTAGGGTCGTTCTTTAACTACGAAATCAATGACAACGTTAAGTTTTACTCAGATGTAAAATACGTGCGCTCTGATATTACTCAGCAGGCTCAGCCAGCGTATCGTTTTGGTGATGGTGATACCGTTAACTTATTAGAAAACCCTTTTGTATCGCAAGAAACACTAGACTTCTTCAAGGCTAAAGCGGCGCAAAATGATAAGGTTAACCTAGAAGAAATAAGTATAAATAAGTTTTTCGACGAGATCGGTAACCGAGAAGCTAGAAATAAACGCGAAACATTTAGACTTGTTTCAGGTGTTAAAGGTGATTTTACCATCAGTGATACCCTGTTTGACTATGATGTCTATTACTCTTATGGGCGTACGGAAAATGACCGAATTCAAGCTAATGATCTAATTATAGGTAATTGGGTTGCGGCATTAGATGCAGTGATCAACCCCAAGACTGGTCAAGCAGACTGCCGCGCAAATGTACCATCTATGCAAGGTGACGACTATTCAAGCCCTGCAACCGTTGATGTGAAAAACTGTGTACCGTATAACCCATTTGGTTATGATCAAGTTTCTGATGAGGCGAAAGCTTGGGTGAGTGCTAACGTAACTCGCCAAGATACAATCAAACAAAGATACTTTGGTGGTTCATTGTCATTTGATAGTGCTGAGTGGTTTGAGTTGCCTGGTGGTGCGATGGGAATGGCACTTGGCTATGAAAAACGATGGGAATCATCTGGTTCAGTTACCGACGAATTAACCAAATCAGGTGCATTGAATGAGGTTGCTACACCAGATACATATGGTGAATATGATGTGTCAGAGTGGTTTGTAGAAGTAAACCTACCAATTCTATCAGATGCTTTCTTAGCACATGATTTAAGTATTGACGGTGCGTTTAGACGAGCAGACTACTCGCATGCAGGTGAAGTTGATGCGTGGAAGGTTGGCTTTATGTGGTCACCTATTGAAGGGTATAGTCTTCGTGGTACCTACAGTGAAGCGGTACGAGCACCAAACGTAACCGAAGCATTCTCACCTCGTAGCCCTGATTTTGCTCGTGTTTGGGATCCATGTGATAAATCAAGACTGGGAAATAACCCGAATCGTGCAGCAAACTGTGCGGCACTTGGAATACCTGCGGATCATGTCGGTCAAGATAATGCCAGTAAACGGGTAATCCTTGGTGGAAATCCAAACTTGACAACGGAAGAATCTACTTCATTTACAGTCGGGTTTGTTGCAACAGCGTTTGAAGACTTTTCATTTAGTATCGATTACTATGATATTGAAATTGAAGATGCGATTCAGTCAATTAAACCTCAAGCAGTCGTGAATAACTGTGTTGATGGTCCAGCACTTGACCCTATTTACTGCTCGCAAATTACACGAAATCCAAACAACAACTCTGTTACGTTTGTTGAGTCTGGTTACCAGAATACCGCAAAACGCGTTTTATCGGGCGTAGAGGCTGACTTTAGCTATAATCTTGACCTTGCTGATTTCTCGCTTCCGGGTGAAACTAAGTTTAACCTATTTGTAAACCATGTGTTTGAGTATGATACTTACGCGTTCCAAAATAACCCTGATAAGCCAGATCGTCAGGATGGAGAGCTAGGTGATCCATCGTGGCAAGCAACCTTCAGAGCAACATATAGTCTCGATGATTTATCAGTGACTTGGAGCAGCCGCTTTATCGATAGATCTGCTATCATTGACTTGAAAGAAACGTATACGGTGGATGGTAAAAAAGAAGGCGATACGCCTGAAGATGCTGCTTACCCGTATGCACCAAGCACGGTATATCATGATTTATCAGCTCGTTACTTAGCAACAGACGATCTTTCCGTTGAGCTAGGTGTGCGTAACATTTTTGATAAACTTCTACCTGAATATGTCGGTGGCGCTGGGGTGGACTCAGCAATTTATGACCCGTGGGGCAGAAGAGCATTTGTTAACTTAACTTACAATTTCTAAGTTGAAGCATTAACGAAAAAAGGCCACTTTAATGTGGCCTTATTTTTTCACTGAAAAGGGGTTACCTTTACTCAATCCCTTTTTTTGAATACAGCGTTACTTTATCTGAAAGCAGTGTAACTTTGATATGTTTATCGTCACTTCCCCAAATACAGTTAGTATGAAGTGTTTTTTCTTCACAGTTATCTGCTGAACCGAGAATTTGCTCTAGTTCAGTTTTGTCCATACCAACTTCTAGTTTATTGTAGTTTTCAAGGGTTACTTTAGAACAGCCTGTAAGGCCGAGTAATATCGATGCAAGTACTATTTTTTTCATTATGCTGCCCATCTAATGTTTATATTTTCTTATCTGGAAGATCACACCAAGTTTTGGGTGGTCTAAGTAATGTATATCTCCACTATACACGCGAGTATATTGAGACATTCTTGCGGTACGAGTATCTTGACCTTCTTCGTATCGTAAATCTAAGTTTGTTGTCACGTAAAGGTAATGCCTTACATGGATCTTGATTTGCCCTTCTAGTTGAAAATGCGCTTGAGGATTATGCGCTTCAACATCGAAAGGGCGAGTAAGGGCGGAAAAGCTATCGCCGCTTTGTGTAACAGTATAGCTCAACGGTGGCTTATGTTGCTTACCCGCGATGATTTCAATAT
Source organism: Pseudoalteromonas sp. McH1-7 (assembly GCF_013366255.1). Classification (NCBI taxonomy): domain Bacteria; kingdom Pseudomonadati; phylum Pseudomonadota; class Gammaproteobacteria; order Alteromonadales; family Pseudoalteromonadaceae; genus Pseudoalteromonas; species Pseudoalteromonas sp. McH1-7. The sequence continues at coordinate 84,667 of NZ_JABWPQ010000001.1, forward strand.
TTGGTGCGCGTCGTTTGCTTTGTTCTGGAAAGCGCCACCCTGTATGTAATATGGGGTTTAACCCTTTGCGTTTCAGCTCATTAATCTTATTTGTAAAATTTAGCTGAGTTTTGTCGAGCAAATAGATAGCATTCATATGCTCTTGTGGTTCAACACGGGGTGTAAGAGGTAACTCGTCAAACTTTGCAACATAGTCTACATCAGGGTTACAGATAGTAGAGTAGTTGCCCTGTGTAAGGGCCTTTATCAAGTTCGGTTCTATAAATTGCTCGCTGCCTTGTAAGCATAATTGATGACCGGTGTTATTAAACCCTTCAAGCAATAGCGGTTTAATATTTTTGCGTGGCAGAGGCGTAAGTTCAATACTAAAGTCCTCTTTCAGTGCGTTGGCTGATGCTTGCTCAAACGCGATTATTTCAACCTCAAACCAGCGTACAGCATGAGCATACTGGCTGCTAGCTAGCGCTGCCAATAGGCTTATGCTTTTTATTATTTTCATGCTACCGCCTTTTTCTCAAAGTCATCTATCATGGCTTTTATTAGCTTTAACCTTTCTTGACCATTCTTTTCTTCAATCATAAACTTCAGTTTATTTGCACCTTCCATCCTATAGGTTGACGGGCTACTTTGTATCAAGCCAATGATGAATGTTGGGTTAACTTTTGTATGACTACTAAACTCGAAGAAACCACCTTTAGGGTTTGCTTCAACTTTGTTGATGCCAAGTTGAGTTGCTTTTAGCTTAACAGATTGTACAGCAAATAAATTTTTCGCTGCATCCGGCAGTAAGCCAAATCGGTCTATTAGCTCTATTTGCAGCTCATCTAATTCTTGTAGAGATTTAGCACTGGCGATCCGCTTATACATGCTTAAACGAATATTAACATCATGAATATAGTCATTAGGAAGTAGGGCTGGGAACTTAAGGTCAACCTCACTTTGTTGTTGAAGTAAGTTATCAAGAGTTGGCTCTTTACCGTTTTTGAGGGCTTCAACGGCTTGTTCTAACATTTCCATGTAAAGTGTAAATCCAACGGTTTGGATCTGACCACTTTGATCATCACCCAATAGCTCACCTGCACCACGGATCTCTAAATCGTGGGTAGCGAGGGCAAAGCCAGCGCCAAGATCCTCTAACTGCTCTATCGCTTGCAAACGTTTAACTGCGTCTTTGGTCAACGCTTGAGCATTTTTTGTTAGTAGGTAGGCATAGGCTTGATGATGGCTTCGGCCAACTCGCCCACGTAGCTGGTGAAGCTGCGCTAAACCAAGCCTATCAGCTCTATCCATAATGATAGTATTAGCTGATGGTATATCTATGCCAGTTTCAATGATGGTGGTACAGACAAGGACATTGTACTTTTGATGATAAAACTCTCCCATCAGGTGTTCTAGTTCTTTTTCACGCATTTGCCCGTGTGCCGTTGTTACATTCGCTTCGGGAACTAGGGCTGAAATGTCAGCACTTATTTTATCGATAGTCTCTACATTGTTGTGTAAAAAGTACACTTGGCCACCGCGCTTGATTTCGCGTAATATTGCCTCGCGGATCAACTCGTCATTTCGTTCGCGGACAAAGGTTTTCACCGCTAACCGCTTTGCCGGTGGCGTAGCAATGATTGATAAATCTCGCATGCCACTCATGGCCATATTCAATGTACGTGGAATAGGGGTTGCTGTGAGCGTTAGAATATCAACATCGGCTCTGAGTTGTTTGATTTTTTCTTTTTGCCTGACCCCAAAACGGTGCTCTTCATCGACAATCAATAAGCCTAAATCAGCGAATTTTATATTTTCTTGAATAAGCTTATGCGTGCCAATAACAATGTCAATTTTGCCTTCTTCGAGCTTTTGCAGAGTCTCTTTTTGCTCTTTTGCTGAGTTAAATCGGGATAATACGCCCACTTCAACAGGTAAATCTGCAAATCTATCTTTGAAGTTCTCAAAATGTTGCTGAGCAAGCAAAGTGGTAGGGACTAAAACCGCGACTTGCTTGCTGTCATTAACCGCAACAAATGCAGCGCGCATCGCAACTTCCGTTTTACCAAAGCCAACATCACCACACACGAGCCTGTCCATTGCAAGACTTGACTGCATATCAGCCAATACCGCGGTGATGGCGTTGCGTTGGTCGTCGGTTTCTTCGAATGGAAAGCTGTCGGAAAAATCTCGGTAGGCGTTTGCATCAACCTTGAAAGCATAACCGGGTTTACTTTGACGTTTTGCGTAAATATCCAGAAGTTCAGCAGCCACGTCTCTCACTTTTTCAGCCGCTTTACGCTTTGCCTTTTCCCACGCGTCATTGCCAAGTTTGTGCAGTGGTGCTGAGGCCTCTTCACCACCAGAGTAGCGACTGAGCATGTGCAGTGATGACACTGGCACGTACAATTTTGCTTCATTGGCATAGGTGATTGTTACAAATTCAGTAGCAACACCGGCGGCATCTATTGTTTCTAGCCCTAAGTAGCGACCGACACCGTGGTCTAGATGTACAATCGGCTGGCCTGCTTTTAATTCAGCTAGGTTTCGGATCAGTGCATCTTGACCTTGTTCATATTTATGCTTTCGGCGGCGTTTTTGTGAAATTTTTACACCAAGCAGCTCTTGCTCGGTGATAATAGAAAGGGAGCGAGTCTCTTGCACTCTGACACTGGTCGCCAGTGGGGTGACGATAATGCCAACATCAGCATCACAGGCTATAAAATCCCCGATCCGCTTGAAGGGAGTTAGTTTTAGGCCTGTGGGCTTGAGTAGAGTTAATAACGACTCTCGTCGTCCTTCAGACTCCACGCTAAATAGCACTCTGGATTTTTGTTTCTTTTGTTGAGTGATGTAATCAAGCACTTTTTGATATGGATTACTCTGCTTGTGCTCAATACGGACATCATCTATCAACTCTGCATTGATGTTATGATGGCCAGCCTTTGTCCCGAGTTTTGCTTGACTTAGCTTTATTCTCGGAAATCGATTTATGCCTTCAAAGAGTGTTTCTATCGGTTGGTATAGCTTGGCAGGTGCCAACAGTGGACGAAGCGGATCTACTTTTCGGTTTTCATAACGTTTTGATACATCTTGCCAAAATGTGTGAGCCGCAGACTCAATATCCCCAAATGGCATAATGACGGCGTCGTTAGGTAAATAATCAAATATAGTAGCGAGTGAATCAAAAAACAGCGGCAAGTAGTATTCTATACCAGCAGGCCAGTTGCCCTTGCTAACCTGCATATAAATACTGTCTTTTTCACTGCTTGCACCAAAAGCTTCACGATAGCTGATCCTAAATCGCTCAATATCTTCGGCATTGGTTGGAAACTCGTGAGCTGGCAACAGATCTATCGCTTCAATTTCGTCATTTGAACGCTGACTTTCAATGTCAAAATGCCTGATTGAGTCAAGCTCGTCATCAAAAAAGTCTAATCGAAAAGGAAGAGGGCTACCCATAGGGTACAAATCTATAATCGAGCCGCGTACTGCAAACTCGCCATGCTCCATAACTTGTTGAACGTGTCGGTAACCTGCTTGTGTAAGCGTCTCACGGAGACTTTGGGCATCAACGGTATCTCCCTTTTTAACCTGCAAGCTCATACCATGAATAAAGCTCGGTGGCGCTGTGCGCAGCATAAGTGTTGACACAGGAATGATCAGCACTGACTGCTTCTCATGCTTTAACGTGTTTAGTGTTGCTAGGCGCTGCGAGATGATATCTTGATGCGGTGAAAAGTGGTCATAGGGCAGAGTTTCCCAGTCTGGAAACATCATCACTGGCGTGTCGTTTAACAGGTACGCCAGCTCATGCTCAAGACGAAGTGCAGAAGGAGTATCAGGAGTAATGAGCACCACGAGGTTATCGTGTTTTTGAATGCTTTCACTTAAACAGAGTGACAGGCTACTACCAACTAGGTTACCCCAAGTGATTTTGTCCTTATTAGACTTTACCCATGGTAAATTATTCCACTGCACGTTCGCCATTGACTACTCCTATTTATTAATCGCGATAGATTTTACAAAGATCTTGATAGTGATCGATTCGTCTGTCTCTTAAATACGGCCAGATCCGACGAACTGATTCACTACGAGCCAAATCTATGTCTACCACACAGACGGCTTCGTCTTGTTCCGAAGCATGTAATAGCATCTCACCTTGTGGACCTGCCACGAACGAGTTACCCCAGAATTGGATCCCTTCGCTTTGTCCTGAAGGATCCGCTTCGTGACCAACACGGTTAACACTAATCACCGGAACACCATTAGACACGGCGTGAGCGCGTTGAGCAATGATCCAGGCATCGCGTTGGCGTGTTTGCTCAGCTTTGTCGTCTCTTGGATCCCAGCCTATTGCTGTTGGGTAGATAAGAAACTCAGCTCCAGCCATCGCCATCAAACGTGCACCTTCAGGAAACCACTGATCCCAGCACACTAAGACGCCAAGTTTACCCACTGAAGTTTGGATCGGTGTAAAGCCCATGTCGCCAGGCGTAAAGTAAAACTTTTCATAAAAGCCTGGGTCATCGGGAATGTGCATCTTACGGTATTTACCAGCGATAGTACCATCAGACTCAAGTACAACCGCAGTATTGTGGTAAAGCCCTGTTGCACGTTTTTCAAATAACGAGGCAACAATAACTACATTCAACTCTTTGGCTAATGCACCTAAGGTCTCAGTGCTTGGACCTGGGATAGTTTCTGCCAAATCAAATAGATCGGTGTCTTCTGTTTGGCAAAAGTATAAGCTGCGATGTAGTTCTTGCAACACTATTAGTTTTGCGCCTTGCGCCGCTGCGGCTTTGATGCCATCACAAGTCTTAGCAAAGTTGCTTTTTAGATCAGCCGAGTTGTTATGCTGCACAACACCGACTTTTATGTTTTTTTCAGCCATGATACTTACCTTAAAAAACCTTTGGGTAACTGCATAGTAATACAATGCAAGCTACCGAATTGATGAATGATTGGTAAACAGTTTACGCCTATTACTGTTCTTTCAGGGTGGGCAAGGGAGATTTTACCCAGTGCTTCTTGGTCTTTTTCATCACCATAAATTGGCACTAAAACCGTTTTATTTAAAATAAGGTAATTTGCATAAGTGGCAGGTAATCGCTCCCCGTCACTATCATACTTAGCACTAGGCCACGGCAGGTCAATCAGCTTGTAGGGATTGCCGCATGGCGTACGAAACGAGCGTAACTGATGTTCCATTTTATTCAGCGCATCGTAGTGCTCATCACTTTTGTCGTCGCATTTTACATACACTAAAGTGTTGTGTGGTGCAAAGCGCACTAGGGTATCGATATGGCTATCTGTATCATCTCCTGCTAGGTAGCCATGATCAAGCCACAAGAAAGACTCGGCACCGAGCTCTTTTTGCAATACCAGCTCTAACTCTGTTTTACTCAAATGTGGGTTACGATTCGGATTCAACAAGCACTCAGATGTTGTCAGTAATACTTTATGCTCGTTTATCTCAATACCGCCGCCTTCAAGTACAATATCCACAGGTTTAAAGGTGCAGTTGGGGTTTAACACTTGTGTGGCAAGCTGTTGATTGATTTTGTTATCGAGTTCAGCGGCAAACTTATCACCCCAACCTGTAAACGTGAAGTCTTTTACACACAGTTCCATGGTGCTATTTTGTGTTGTTAGCGGGCCATGATCACGTGTCCAAGTGTCATTACAGGGCGTAACGACAAACTGGCATTGGGCTAAGTCAACATTGGCGTCTGCTAATAAACGTTCAATGTGTTTTCTTAGCGATTCATCATGCGCCACAATAACCACTTTTTGAACTTGAGTAATATGTTGGCAAAGTACGACATAGACAGGCTCTACATCGCTGAGAATATCTCTCCAGTCAGTTTGCGAATGCGGCCAAGTGAGCATCACGGCATCTTGTTCTGCCCATTCAGGGAGTAAAGTAAAACTCATTAAATCATCACCATAGAATAATAAGCCTATAGTTTATCATTAACCCCAGAGGTGTCAGTAAATTTTGACGCGTTTAATTGAGGTTGCTGAGTTTGATTGTGTGATTTTTATACCAACTCGCTTAATTAAGTGATCTATTTTGAGGCGAGAGAATCTTGCCGATAACCAGGCAAAAATTTTGCTATTTAGTTGTTCTAAATAAGAAATTTTTAACGCAGTTAGCGTCAGATTTACTCCTTCAAATTGAGCAAGCATTAAGACTAATTGGTATTACTCCTTTTGCTGTTTTTGTTTTAATTGCCTGGTTTGTGCATGTAAACTGGCGCGAACCAATAACTCTTGATCAGCTTCTCTGATAGCGCTGAACACTAAGGTATACTTTGATTGTTGCTTGGCCAGTACTTGGGAGTAGCAAAAAATAGCACTAGCTTCATTGCGTAAAAATACTTTCGTTCGCAGCGACTGACCTACTTCATACTCGTCTTCTAATGTAACCGTTAAGCCTCCACCACCATAGCTGTCACAGTATAAGCTGCTGTCGTCAGGCTCTTCAGTGGCAAGAATGTGGCTAATGATTAGGTCAATTTTGCGTGATTGTGCTTGTAAGTAGGCCGCGAGTTCATTAGCGGTATTGCCTAGGTTGCGTAGGGGCCTCAGGGCATTAAGGTCCAGTGCATTGATTTCATTGGCAAGCTTGAATAGTGGGGGAATGGCAGCCTCTAATTGGTACTCATTTTCAGGTACCATATTATCGTCTACTGGGTATAGGTTTATTTGAACCTGCTCCGCTACTTGAAAGTACTGTTCAAATAATTCCTGCAAATTTGCTTTCATTTTAATCTCTTGGCACTACGGCGCTTACTGCCTCTATTACCTCTATAGTAACGGTTTAGTTTAGTGATAATCAAACTTTGAATTGCTCAAGTAATTGCTCTTGACCAGTAATTTTATTAACTTGTGACTGCATGGTTGAATCAACACTTCTCGCTTCACTGTATACTGACTCAGAAATTTCTTTTATTGATGCGCTACTATTATTAACGTTGCTTACAATGTCATTTTGCTCGTGTAGCATATCGGCAATACGAGAGTTAAGTTCAACAATATGGCGAATAGCACTTCTCATATCCTCTAGCGCGTGGCGAGTTTGCTCAGCTTTATCTACGGTTTTCTCTACATAATCTTGGCTTTGCTTCATAACGGTAACTGCGCTTTCAGATCCTGATTGCAGTTGGTTTATCATGCCTCTGATCTCGGTTGTGGCCTCTTGAGTGCGCTGAGCAAGCGAGCGTACCTCATCGGCAACCACTGCAAAACCTCTACCTGACTCGCCAGCTCTTGCGGCTTCAATTGCTGCATTTAAGGCAAGCAGGTTAGTTTGCTCTGCAATACTGTTTATCACAGAAAGGATTTGTTCGATGGCTGTAGATGAACTTTCAAGCTCTGTGACAACATTCATCGCTGAGCTGATTTGATTCGATAATGCTTCAATAGTATTGGTAGTTTCTGCAACGATAGCCTCACCCTGAATAGCAACCTGATCAGTATCTTTTATCGCTTGTGCTGCCTCTTGGGCGCACTTAGTTACTTGATGCTCTGTTGCAGACATATGTGTCGTCGCATTATTTAATACCTTTATCGTTTCTAATTGTGTTTCTATGGCTTGACGAGACTGAGCCGCGACGTGAGATGTGTGCTGGGCATCGCTGAGCACTTCATGCCCTGAGCGTTGAATATTCACAATAAGTGTTCTTAATGTGTCGGTGAAAGCGTTAAAGTTCGTTGCTAAGGCAGAAAACTCGGGTTCATGGTTTGTGTTTAGTCGTACCGTTAAATCGGCATTGCCTTTTGCAATGGCAGCCATTGCAGTGTTGATTTCATCAAGAGGTTTTAGTAGCCAATTTATAACGAGCGACAACAACAGTGTTGCCAGCACAACGGAAATAAACGCAAAAACGGCTGCATTTTTTCTTAGTTGCGAGAGAGCGGCAAATACAGTGTTTTCGTCTAGCATGACCCCTAAATACCAGTCTAGGTCTGTCACTTCTTTAAATAACAGCAATTTATCTTCGCCATCGACCTTAACGTATTGTAACGACTCAGATGGTTTGATTTGGCCGAGGAATTCTGTTGAAGGCTTGCCATTTAGGTTGACATCGGGGTGTGAGATAGTTGAGCCATTTTTGCTCACCATAAACGCATACCCAGCATCAAGCAGGTTAAATGAGTTAATCATTTTGCCAAGTTTGGCTAAACTCACATCATAGAAAATAGCACCACTAAATTGACCTTGTTTGAAAACAGGCGCACCTATCGACACAACGATTTCATTGCTGACCGCATCGGCATAGGGGGAAGTAATGATGAGTTCACGTGCATTTTTTGCATCGGTATACCAAGGCCGTTTTCTGGGATCCCAATTAGCACCTGGGTTCCAGCCGGGGTCGCTGGCAACGTATCGACCCGTTTGTTCTTCACCATACCCGATAAGTAGAAAAGCATCGGTAAGCTGTGGTTGCGATAGTATGGGAAAAGCGTCCTCTAAAGTATTTGTTGCAGCGACTAGGTTGGTTGTGAGCGCAGCTAAGTCGGTTGCCCCTTTCATTTGTGCTGTGACGGTATTACCAATTCCTTGAATTATCTCATTGATACTCTGCGCTGTTTGGGTTTTTATCGCTGTACGTACAGACAGATACTGAATGACAGATAAAACGAGTAACGCGAACAAAAGTACAAACGCAGAGACGGATACAACTTTGTGTTTAAACTTCACAGCCATACTCCAACAGTATTTATACATTAAAGTTATGACAGATAATGAGAAAATGCCAAAACTTCTGCGCAACATTTGAAGGTATTTCGAATTATTGCGTTTTTATCAGCTATTTATTCATGGTGCATTTCCGATTCTTTAAGACTTACAAGAGTAGAAAGCATCATGTACAAAGCAGTATTGGCAACAATTGTCTCGGCAACGATTCTCGCTGCGTGCGGTGGCGGCTCAGGTTCCGACTCAAACGACACCACCACTACGCAGCCAACGCAAAAAATCAATTAGCCTTTTAGGCGCATTGATATACAACAATAAAGCAGGGCTTCATTTGAAGCCCTGTTTTATTGTTTAAGGGAGGTAAATACTTCAGTTGATATTACAGGCATGTACATGATTACTTCATCCTGAACTTTGATACTCACTAATTGCGCTTAAATGAAGAGTTTGACTCTATTTATGACCTTCGATGTTTATTGAATATCGCTCTATACCGCGTGATCTAATCCCTAAATATTCACCAACAAGAATACTTTTATTACGCATCTGATTTATTACTTCTCATGAAGCCTAAAAAGCGAGGCTATTTACCATGAAAGCAAGTGGCGCCTTTTTAACAATAAAGAAATTGGGTGTAATAGGGTGTAATTGACATTATCAAAACAATGCTATTTAATGGGAAACTCAAAATTCCTAATTTTTTATCAACTAATTCATAAGGTTAATGTGGGTGCTTTTAATATCATTGAATCTCGTTGATACGATATGCTCGCGCTACTTAGAATAAGGTTATTAAAAAGAATTATCGCACATGAAAGTTTATATGGTTTAACTGGCTTTAAATCATAATGCAAGTGTGCTGCTGTGTGTATTGTCATATAGTGTCTACACCTTCACGAAGCTTAGGAAAGCGAATATGAAAAAAAGCAACGAACCTTCTCAAACTTGGGGCGAAAAGCGACAGCTCAGCTCCGTTGATCCAAGCTTAGAGCGACTATTTAACCAATCACTACGCAGTCAACTTACCCGACAATTAAAAGGCGATGCGTTTGCTAGCAGCAGCGTCTTGATAAAACACTGCTGTAGCGTTGTTGAAACTTTACTTGCAAAAACACAAACACATGATCAGCTGGTGGCGGCTTTTGCTGCTTTTTCAGAGTCTCTACTAGAACTTTATCAAGAACTTGCGCTTCCCGAAGAAGAAGTGACACATTCCTATGTCAACGCCACAGGATTAGTGATGGCTGTTAAAGATGCGGTGTCGACAGTCAACGATATTTATCGGGTCAAAGCGTTTATTCGTGGGCTTGATAAAGTGCTATCAAAGGTTGAAGGACAAAGCCAAGAGCCACTGCATCTGGTTTATCCTGCTTGTGGTCCATTTGCGCCCCTTGTTTTACCGCTTCTGTGTTATGTCAATGCACATAATCGTTATCAGCGCCCGTTAAAGATTACATTAATAGACATTCAGCCCGGTGCAAAAAAAGTGTTGGAGCGAACTGTAGAGAGTCTGGGTCTGGACACTGACAATATTGAGATACTCTGTATGGATGTAATGGAGTATAAACCAAGCGTGCCGATTGATATTTTAGTGATAGAGGCGATGCAGCATGGTTTGAGTAAAGAAGGACACATGAGTTTTATGCGTCACCTTGCAACGTTTCTAGCTGATGATGCTTACCTCTTACCAAACGAAATAGTTGTGGAAGCGCTACTTACGGTGCCACAACGGGAATTTGTTGATCAATGGAGAGAGCAAGAGCGTAGTCACTCAAGTTTTATAAACGAACAGATCCGCGCTGAGCGACTCTCCCTTGGCACCATTTTTACACTTAATATTACCACCTTAAAGCAACTTGCCATTATGCCTTTGGGCGATGGTTTTGATTTGATTGAGGCAAATCAAGTGACCATTCCACATAATGTGGAAGATATGTCTAAGCGTATTTTATTGCTCAGCGCCAAGCTGTTTGTCGATGACGAAGAGGTGATTGATCAATACGACTCTGGGATCACGCACCCGTTAGCGGATATGTCGGTGTGTATTGATTTTAAACCCAAGGCGTCTGAACCAGACGATTTACTCGTTAAAGGTGGCGATAAGCTAAAGTTTTATTACAAGCTCTGTGGCATGCCTGGCTTTTTACCTACTTTGGCGTAAGGGATTAATATGGAAAAAGTGATTTTATTGGCCAGCTCACCAGCTGCAACTCCGGCAATTGAATGCTTAACTCAGATGAATGCTCTTGCTGGTATATTAAGCGTGTACTGCCCTGAGTCAGTTGCTCAACAACATGCGGCGGCAGCAAAGCACTTTGATGTGCCACACGCCTATCACACAAATTTAGATGAAGATGTTTTGGCCTCTGCTCAGCAAACTTGGCAAGGGAGCCGATTCATTAGTTACCATTTACCCTATGAACCTCTATGTAAGTTGCAAAGCGCACAAAATATCGTGCAGGTTCAAATTGCAGAAAATAGCAATGCAACTGCTGAACATGCGGTGTTTCATAGTATTTATAGTCAGCAATCTAGCTGCGCGTTGATAGCGGTGTGTGTGAAAAAGCAAACCGTTTTATTGAGCCATGATGTCACGATAGATAGCCACGATACTGCGGGCACCTTACACAAAAAGCTAATCATGCAATTACCTAACATGTTAGAGCAGTTAGTTAGTGATGTAGATAGCTTGGAGCAAACAGCGCTTTGCCGACCATTTACCCCGAAGAGTTTGCCCGCACTGAATGAGTCAGACTTGTTTGTGCATTTACAAACCGACAGTGCAGAGCAAATAGTGAGGTTAGTTCGTGCTGCAAACCCGTATTTTGGTGGCGCTCGGTTGCGCATTGGTCACGCGGTGTGTCAGTTATTACAAGTGACTATTAGCTCGCAGCCAACTTACGGCGTGAAAGCGGGCACCATTATTACTTTGTCAGTATCAGGCGGTCTGGTGCTGGCGTTAACTAACGAACAAGCGGTAAAAGTAGATGTGGTAAGCAGTAGCGAAGGGGTGTTTGATGGATACCGCTTTGCTATGCAGGCCAACCTGCAAGCCGGAATGAATTTAAAATAAAAAAGAAGGAATAAAATAATGAGCGCAGATCCATTAATTGGCGATATCGAAATGGTAGGGTACAACTTTATACCTCGAGGGTATTTCTCTTGTACGGGTGGAATTGAAAGTATTGGCACTAGCACGGCCTTATTCTCGCTATTGGGCACCATCTATGGTGGTGATGGCCGTGTAAGCTTTGGCTTGCCTGATTTTCGTGGCCGTGGTCCGATTGGAGATGGAGTCGGCCCTGGTTTACAACCCAAAATACAAGGCGGTTTATATGGTCTTGAATTTATTACTTTGGATCCCTCTCAGCTACCAGCACACAGCCATACAGCCACAGCACAAACGGAAGCGACAAGTGTTGCGCAGGGTTTTGTTGGTAACTTAACCGTAAATGCGAAAAGCGGTTTGGGTAATACCGACAATGCCGATGGGGCTTATTGGGCAACTGGTGAGCTTGTGGATGGTCGAGTAACAACGCCTATTACCAAGGCGTATTCGACCACATCGGATGTACAAATGGCTGGGAATGCGGTACAGATAAATGGCGGATTTAGTCAGATAGATACTACTGTTGATGTTAAAGTCGATGTAGGAAATACTGGCGCATCAGGGCGAATATACAATGTCCAACCAAGCACTGTTATTAAGTTTGTAATTTCCGAGGATGGCGTTTATCCATCACGAAGCTAGTGGTTTTTAGGGCGCTTAGCTCTGAGCGTGAGCGCCTTCATTATTTTTGAGGAATTAGTTATGTATAGCGGCCAAATTAAGGTGGGCTTTCGCCAATCTGCCTTGAAAGGGTATATGCAGTGTTATGGAGATTATCAATGAGCATTGTTAGAATGCTAAATACGCTAGCCATTTTGCTTATTACATCAACGTCTTTTGCCATTAGTGCAAATACAGAACAAACAATCAGCTTCGCTGACATTGGAGGCGTCGATTCTGGCGGTACAGGGTTTAGAACCGTAACTAACCATAGCGGCTATTTGATATCAAATAATTTAGCAGATCCAGGTGATGACACTATTAGCCCGGTGAGTGGAGGCTCGCCACAAACTTTTATACTTAAAGCCAATGGAAGCAATGTAACACACTTTGACGTCACTGATATTAAAATACATGCTTATGGTTCAACACAAGTCAAACTGACTACAGCTACTCAAGTCGTTTTTAAAAATGCCAATGGTGATACACTTTTAAATTCAACATTTAAACTGACAGAGCTGACTGAACTTTCAAACAGTACTTCGGCTGGTTTAGCTGACCTTTTTGGTTCTTTCTCTCCAGTTGCGGGCGTCTCTTCTATTGAATTTACAGTACATGAAAACGCGGGTGGAGAAGGTATTCGTAACGTCTCATTCCTTAGTTTGGTTGTTGACAATGTCAATGCGCAACCCGACACTGACACCACGCCCCCTGTTGTTTCTTCTATTAACCTAAAAGACAGTCCAAGTGCTGGGGACTCATCTGTTACTTACACCGTGACTTTTGATGAGTCAGCTTCAAATGTCTCAATTGATGACTTTACAGTAACCACCGTATCGGGAAACGCTAGAGGGTTTGTGAACAGTGTGTCGGGCTCTTCTGGCAGCACGATTGATGTCACAGTGGGCAATATCAGCGGTGCAGGCACTTTAAGGCTGGACTTAAACAGTAATACTAACATTGTTGATGGCGATGGTAATGGTAATAACAATAACGGTTATGTAACGAGCTTTACTGGTGCGGTGCATACGGTAGATAGAGCTGCTCCAAACCTAGATAGTGCGCAGTCAAGTCCTCAGGATGGCGCAACCAGTATTTCACGTAGCGCAGATATCACGGTAGCATTTAGCGAAAATATCAAGCTTGGCGCGGGTAATATCACCTTATATAACGTTAGCGCAGCCAGCTCAGAAATCTTTTCTGTTACCACAAATTCGGATGGCACAACCACCACTCCTGGCGCAGGCAAGGTGAGTATCAGTGGCAGTAAATTGTATATTAATCCAGCAAGCGATCTTGCCTATAGCACAAATTACGCGGTTAAAATTGATAGCGGTGCCATATTAGACAGCTATAACAATGCCTTTGCGGGCATCAGCGATAACACCACTCTGAACTTTACCACCGAAGCGGCACCTAATGCAGCGCCGACAGTATCTGGCTCGCCGTCAGATATTAGTGTGTTAGAAGATACTGCAAGTAACGTTACTCTATCTGCAGTGCAATTTGCGGATGTCGATAACGATGCCCTCACGGTAACCTTAACGGTCAATAACGGCACATTTGAAAGCTTATCGAGCGCTGGTACGTTAACTAGTCGCGCACTTTCGAGTGATAAAAAAGTGATCACCCTTGCTGGCAGTGCTGCGAATATTAACGCCTTTTTAGATACCGCAAGCAATATCACTTATAAATCAGCAACTGATGCCAGTGGTGACAACCAAGCACTGATCACCATCACCGCCAACGATGGCACTAATAACTTGGCGAGCAACCCAACGGTAAACATTGATATTACCGAAGTGAATGATGCACCAACGCTGAGCTTGGGTAGCAATATTTCAATTGGCGGAGACGCAGCAGCGGGTAATCAACAAGTGGTTGCTAACTTTGCGTCAATGAGCAGTGATGGTGACGCGAACGCAGTACAATCGGTCACTAGTTACTTGGTGAGTGAACAAAGTGATGCGAATAATGTGGTCACCAATGTAGCAATTAACACAAGTGGTCAGTTATCTTACACGCCAGCATTGAATGTGAATGGCACTGCAACTATCGCGGTGCAAGTACAAGATAATGGCGGTACGGCCAACGGTGGGGTGGATACCTCTGCTGAAAAAACCTTTACCATCACGGTTGATACAATTAAGCCGACGGTAAGCTCGGTTACTACGTCCACGAGTGCAAGCTATAAAGAAAATGACATCATTGATTTTGTGGTTAATGTATCGGAAGCATTGGATGTAACCACAACCTCTGGCACTCCACGTATCGCCCTAAAAGTAGGGAGCACAACGCGCTATGCAAGTTACCATAATAGTAACGGCAGCAAAACCGCGCTGACTTTTAGATACACAGTACAGGCTGGCGATAATGATACAGATGGTCTAGAGCTGGGCAGTATGGTAGATACCAATGGTAGCACAATCCAAGATGCGTCGGGCAATAGTTTAAATGTATCGTTGGCCAATGTGGCTGATTTAACGGGTATACGTGTTGATACTACACAACCTAAAGTGTCTTCACTGATGCCACCGAGCAATAAAACCTATACAGCGGGTGAAACGCTTGATTTTACCGCGACGTTATCCGAGTCGGTGACGCTAAATACTTCCGCAGGTAAGCCTCAACTTAACCTGACCATTGGTAGCAAAACGGTTGCACTTGATACCAGCACAACCACATCGCCTACTAGCCAATTACAGTTCTCTTATACTGTGGTGCAAGGCGATGAAGATTTAGATGGAATCAGTATCACCAGTTTTGTGCTGAACAACGCAACTCTGAACGATACGGCAGGCAATACCTTTGATACCACGCTAAGTAGCGTTAATACTGACAACGTACTGGTTGATACCATTGCCCCTACGGTTTCGAGTGTTTCTTCCTCAAAAGCTGATGGTACTTATAAAGTGGGTGATGAAATTGCGATTCAGGTGACGTTTTCTGAAAATATCACTGTAACAGGCGCACCCACTTTAACGCTTGAAACCGGTGATGTTGATAGAGTTGTACACTTCACGTCGGTATCTGATTCTGTTGTAACCTTTAACTACACCGTGAAAACGGGTGATGTTAGCAGTGACCTTGATTATATTTCAACGACTGCGCTGAGTTTGAACGGTGGCACAATTAAAGATGCGGCGGGCAATGATGCAACATTAACGCTGGCAACACCAAGTGCGGCCAACTCGCTTGCTGCCAGCAAGGCGTTAGTTATTGATGGTGTGGCACCTGCTATTGACACTGCTGGCTCCTCAACTGCCAATGGTGGTTTTGGTGTTTCAGCAACTGGTGACTTAACGCTGAAGTTCACAGAAGCGATGCAACTTGGCACTAGCGGCACTATCACGTTGGTAGATAGTAACGGCAATGTAATTGAAACCTTTGCAGTTGACAGTCCTAAGATCAGCTTATCAGGTGATACCTTAACGATTAACCCAAGTGCTGATCTGTCAGCAGGGTTGCGCTATGCCATCCGTATGGATGCGGGCTTTTTAACCGATAATGGCGGTAATGCCTTTGCAGGTTTCAGTAATAATACCGGCTTTGCCTTTACGGTTGCGCCGAATGTAGAGTTGAGTGTTGATAATACAACAGTCAATGAAAAAGGCGGCATTGCAACGTTAACGCTTTCTTTGAAAGATTCAGCTGGTAACGCGGTAACCGCAACCAATGCGGTAACGGTCAGTATCAATGTAACAGGCACGGCTACAGGCTCAGGTACTGATTACAGTCTCTCTGACAATATCAGCAGCAGTGTGGCAATTGCCGCAGGCAGCGCCTCTAAAACATTTAAAGTAACTGCGGTGGATGACAGTGTTGTTGATGATAACGAAACTGTGATCATCGACATTGCAGCAATCACAACAAATAATGCTGTTGAGTCTGGTACACAAACGGTGACTATTACGTTGGATGAAAACGATGCGCCAGTCTTTGTTGATCTTGATGGCACCCCTACATTTACTGAAAATGGCTCAGCAGTGATCTTAGATGCTAATGTATCGGTATCGGATACGGAGCTTGATGCTCTGAGCAGTAACAGTGGTAATTATGATGGTGCAAGCCTGACTATCACACGAAGCGGTGCGGCCAATGCCAGCGATGTTTTTGCCAACACAGGTGCGTTAGGCACATTAGTGCAAGGCCAGAATATTGAGTACAGTAGTGTTGCCGTAGGTACGGTCACCACTAATAGCACAGGTACCTTGAAGTTGACCTTTAACAGCAGCGCCACAACGTCCATTGTTGCAGGTGTATTGCAAAGTATTACCTATTCAAATAGCTCTGAAGCGCCAGGTACATCAGTCACGCTTGTGTGGACATTTAACGATGGTATTGCAACTAGTACGGGTACAAATCAAACGGTTGTTAGCATTACAGAAGTGAACGATGCACCAACATTGGATGATACCAAAACGCCTGTATTTACATCAATTATTGAAGATGTATCAGATGCCAATAACGTTGGTGTTGATATTGCTACGCTAGTGGTTGATAACTCAATCGGTGATGTTGATGGCAGCGCCGTTGAAGCCATTGCCGTTACCACAGTCGATAATACCAATGGTAAATGGCAATATACTACGGATAACGGTAGCTCTTGGGATGATTTCAGTGTGACATCAGACCAAATTGTTGACCTAACAGCCGTAGCTCGTTTGCTAGATGGGTCGCTCAGTGGCGCAAATACACATAAAGTACGCTTTGTTCCAAATGCAAACTACAACGGTACATCAAGAATGACTTTTGTTGCGTGGGATAAATCGACGGGTACAGCTAGTGGCACGTTTGATGCTATATCTAAAGGTGGTACTTCCGCATTCTCAAATACCTCGGATACAGCAACAATCACTATCACATCTGTCAATGATGCACCAAAGCAGTTACGCAACTCTGGCTTGAGCATAAGCGAAGGTAGCAAAGGCTTTATCCTAAAAGATAGATTCATGGCTGAGGATGTAGATGATGATAGCGAAAGTTTGACTTATACAGTGACTACATTACCGTCACATGGCGATTTGTATATCGATGCAAATAAAGATAAAAATCCAATTGACAGCGAAAAACTGTCGCTCAACGCAACCTTCACGCAAAAAAGTGTCAACGACAAGATGCTAATTTATGTGCATGATGGCAGTGAAACCACATCAGATAGCTTTGTATTCTCGCTTGCTGATGGTGGTGAGGACAATGCGGCACCAGTGACTGGGCAAACCTTCAATTTTACCGTGTATCCAGTTAATGATGCTGTGTCTGTAACGACACCGCCTGCCAATGTTTCTGTAACAGAAGATGCGAGCTCAAGCTTGGATTTATCGGCTATAACGATTATTGACCCAGATAGCGCGAGCGTGACATTGACGATTAAAGTGGATAAGGGGTCACTTGATACACCTGCTGATGGTTCGGCGATTGGTGTAACTGCTACCTTATCATCAGATGGGAAAACCATTACTTTAACAGGGGCACCGAGTGCGATTGATACCTACCTCAATACGGTTTCAAATCTTACATACACAGGTGAGGCTAATAGCCAAGGTAATGATCAAGCACTGATCACTATCAGCGGCAGTGATGGCAGTAGTTCAGGGCAGCTGGCAACAGTGAATATTGATATTACCGATGTCAACGACGCACCTGTTATCAATAACCTTAATGGTGATCAGTTTGATTACAATGCCTCAGCGCAAAACTTTGTGATTGTTAATCAAAACAGTGCAGTTACTGTTACTGACATTGATACTGACACCTTCAATGGTGGGATGTTAACCGTGTCGATTGCCAGTGGTGCACAAACTGCGGAAGACGTCTTAGCAATTGATGACAGTAGTACTGAAATCTCGCTTAGCAATGACCAAGTTGAATACAACCAAACAAGTGTGGGTAGCTACACAGGCGGTAGTAACGGCAGCGCGCTGACTATTACGTTTAACAACAATGCGACCAATGCGATTGTCGCAACTGTGATTAACGCAATAGAGTATGATAACAGCCAAAACTCAGCAGGTACGGCGGGCGAACGTGTTGTGCGTTTTGTCCTAACTGACGGTGAAGGTGGTACTTCTGCTCACGCTGATGTGACGATTAATGTTTCAGTGAACACTGCGCCTACTTTGGCTTTAGCAGATTCTGTAGAATACACAGAAAATGCTGCGGCGACAGTACTTGACTCTCAAGCAACTGCGGATGACGCAGATGGAGACAATAGCTGGCAAGGCAATGGGGCTAAACTAGTTGCCTCAGTGACAACTAATGGATTGGCGCAAGATAGCTTAAGTATTGCCACAGGTGGCGACTTTAGCATCAGCAATGGCAACATTAGTTACCAAAGTACAATCATCGGCGCTATTGAAGAGACAAGTGGCACCGAGAATGACGGTGTGGTGACTGCGAGTGATGAGTTAACTGTGCACTTAAGCGCAGCGAATAATGCTATCGTACAATCGCTCGTTAGAGCGCTTCGCTATGAGAACACATCAGAGAATCCTTCCACATTGAACAGAAGTGTTACCGTGGAACTGACTGATGCACTCGCAGGTACTGTTTCTGATTCAATCAGTATTGTCATTAAGGCGGTGAACGACGCACCGACGATTACAGGCACCCCAGTGACGACGGTTGCGCAAGGGGCTGCATATTCCTTTACTCCTATCGGACAAGATGTTGACTCAACTCAGCTTACTTATTCTGTTAAGCAAAACCCGCAGTGGTTAACTATTGATGAGAACACCGGTAAACTAAGTGGTACGCCAAGTAATGCTGACGTTGGCAATAACGAAGGGATTGTTATTACTGTTTCAGACGGTGAGTTAAGTACAAACTTGGCAGCATTCAATTTGACGGTAACAAATGTCAACGATGCGCCAACAATTACCGGTTCACCAAAAGTACAAGTAAATGAGGGGCAGTTATATAGCTTTACTCCTGAAGCGGTAGATATTGACGGTGACAAGCTGACATTCACCATTACCAATAAACCAACCTGGCTTACTATTGATAGTGATACAGGTACATTGTCTGGTACACCTGGTCAAAGCAATGTAGGCACGACCGGTGAGATGGTGATGACGGTGTCTGATGGTACATTACAAGCAAGCCTTGAAGCCTTCTCTGTGACTGTGATTAATGTGAATGATGCACCTTCGATCTCAGGTCAGCCTGCACGTTCAGTAGTTGAAGGAGACCGTTATAGCTTCACGCCTAGCGCATCGGATATTGATAGCCAGAACTTAACGTTTAGCATCACAAACAGACCGTCATGGGCATCATTTAATCCGCAAACTGGTGAGCTATCAGGCACGCCTACGGGTAGTGATGTTGGTGTGACAGCTAATGTGTTGATCAGTGTATCCGATGGTGCGCTGTCCGATTCATTAGCGCCATTTGATCTCACCGTAACAGTGCGAAATACAGCGCCAATTGCAGATGACCAAGCAGTACAGGTTAATGAAGACAGCCGTGTGAATATTGTCGCCAAGGCAAGTGATGCACAAAACGATAGTTTGACATTAACGGCGCAAACGCAGCCTCAAAATGGTGTATTAAGCGCAGTTGAAAATGGCTGGATTTATATTCCTAATGCCAACTTCAATGGTCAAGATAGTTTTACATACGTAGCCCGTGATGAAGCGCTTACGTCAAATGTTGCAACGGTCACAATTACAGTTAACCCTGTGAATGACGCACCGACTGCACAAGACGATAGTTTAACACTCAACAAAACGGCTAATGATAACTATACCATTGCGGTATTAGGTAATGACGCCGATATTGATGGTGATGTACTGAAAGTTGAAGGAGTGACAGCAAGTATTGGTGCCGCAACGGTAAGCGGTGCAACAATAAGTTATCAAGCACCTGACGATTTTACAGGCTCAGTGTCACTGTCATATTCGGTAACCGATGGCAATAAAGGTCGCGCGAGTGCAAAAGTTAACTTGGTGATAGAGGGCAATGATAATACTCAAGCACCAACCCTTACAGTACCGGCGGATCTGACGGTAGATGCCACAGCACTTTACACCAAGGTAAACCTAGGTGTTGCCTCAGCAAAAGATGCACAGGGTAATGTACTGCCAGTAGCTTTGGTTGACTCAAAAATGGTATTTGCTCCGGGTAAACATGATGTCTATTGGCGTACTGTGGATAGCTCTGGACTTGAGTCTATTGAACTTCAAAGGCTGAATGTAAACCCGCTTATCTCTTTGAGTAAGGATCAAATTGTATCTGAAGGTTCAGCGGTGACGGTACAGGTACTGCTAAACGGAACTTCACCGACTTATCCACTAGAAATTGGTTATACTATTGGTGGTACTGCATCTTTTGACGACCATACTGCACGAAGTGGAACAGTCGTTATAGATAAGGGAACACAGGCGGAAATCAGTTTTGATGTGGCAGCCGATGGTGCACCAGAGCAAGACGAGACGGTAACGGTTAGCTTGTCATCTGCATTGAACTTGGGCAATAAACATCAAACTACGATTACTATTCGTGAAAGTAATGTGGCACCAACGTTAGATCTCAACGTTTGGCAACAAAACGAAACGAGAATCAAGGTAAGTCAAGCTGGTGGACTTGTAACCATTAAAGCAGCGGCCAAAGATGCTAATAAAACCGATACATTAACGGTAAGTTGGTCATCAGATTTAAGTAACCTCAGTACCGAACCTACGCAATTTGTGTTTGATCCAACCGCTACAACGCTTGGGGTACACGCGGTGAAATCAATGGTAACTGACAATGGTTCACCTAGCTTAAATACCTCTGAGACAGTCTATGTTGAAGTTGTCGAGCAGTTAGCTGCTTTGAATGATAAGGACACAGATGGTGATCTTATCCCGGATAGCGAAGAGGGTTACCAAGATAGTGATGGTGACGGTATTGCCGATTATCTTGATGCGATTAACGAGTGTAATGTCGTACCTGCACAAGTTAATAATCAAACTGCGTTCTTAGCTGAAGGTGATCCTGGTGTTTGTTTACGTCGTGGAGCGGTTTCGGTACTAAGCAGCAGCGGTGGCTTGCAGGTTGAATCTGGATCGCAAACTGGACTTGTAAATGATACACAAGCGACTAATGTAGGTGGTATTTATGACTACATCGCTTATGGATTACCTGAGCAAGGTCAAAACTATAGCTTGGTGCTACCGCAGCAGTTACCAATTCCAGCAAATGCAGTTTACCGTAAGTTTACCCAAGCCAAAGGCTGGAGCGACTTTGTTGAAGACGAAAACAACCAAGTGTTCAGCTCTGCTGGTGCTATCGGTTACTGTCCTCCACCGGGAGCTACGCAGTGGCAACCGGGTCTAACAGAAGGTCATTGGTGTGTTCAGATTGTCGTACAAGATGGCGGACCAAATGACGCAGATGGAGAAGCTAATGGTACCGTGGTGGATCCAAGTGGTGTTGCGGTTTACCACAGTGATAATGCTAAGCCAGTAGCTAATGCAGACAACGCAAGCTTACCTTGGAATAGCAGCATTGAAATTGATGTGTTAGCGAATGATAGCGATGCTGATAACGATAGTTTATCTCTGTCTCAAGCTTCTGCTCAGTTTGGTGAAGTGACAATTACTGCACAGCAAACACTGATGTATGTTGCAGCAGAGCAGTTTGTTGGCACAGATGTAATTACTTATAGTATTACTGACGGCCAAGGTGGTACTGCGCATAGTCAGGTAGTGGTGGAAGTAATGGGTAACCGAGCGCCTGTTGTACAGGGTGAGCTAGTGACAGCCATGCACCACAAAGCGACAGTGATTGATGTACTAGCAAATGACAGCGACCCAGATGGTGATAGCTTGACCGTTAGCTCAGCTTCAGCGACTAATGGTAAAGTAACAATTGTATCGGGTGAGAAGCTCAGCTACTTGTCTAACCTTGGGTTCGCTGGGGTTGATACAGTTAAGTATGTAGTGAGCGATTCGCAAGGAGCAAGTAGCAACGGTACGGTGCAAATTCAGGTAATTGCTAATCGTCTACCAGTTGCAAAACCAGACTTAGCTCAGGTTAATGCTGGTGCTAGCATTAACATTGATGTGCTAGCAAATGACAGTGATGCTGATGGAGACACGCTAACGATTATCGAAGCGTCAGCGGCTCAAGGTACGGTCAGCATTTCTCAAGATGGGGTGTTAACTTATATTGCAAAAGCTGGATTTGTTGGTGTTGACACTATTACATACATGCTTAGTGATGGTTATGGTAACGCTGTTGCTGGTACCGTTAGTGTGACTGTAAAAGCTTCGGACACCAATAATGTTAAAGTGCAAAACAAATCGTCTGGTGCGGTATCGATATGGATATATTTGATCATGCTACTGGCGGTATGTAGAAAGCGCTCAACAAACCGCTTTCAAAAGTGGTGAGTAAGACAGTGCGACAAGTAGCTTGAACGGTTAATCGAACAACGTTACTTTCACTGCTAAAAGGCTGCAACTAAGGTTGCAGTCTTTTTTATTGGTGGCGGATCACCATCATCCATTATCTAAAGAGCTTGGGCTTGCGTGTAGTGTGATGACTTTTTAATAAGTAATACCAATTTGCTTAATTAAGTGGTCTATTTTGAGGCGAAAAAATCTTGTCGATAACTCCGCTAACGCGTCCTGCTATCGCTAAGGTACCTACATCCATATAGGCAAGGCAAAAATTTTGCTATTTAGTTGTTCTAAATGAAAAATTTTTAACGCTGTTAGCGTCAGATTTACTCCTTCAAATTGAGCAAGTATTAAGTCAAATTGGTATAAGCTTTGCGAGAGGACGTTGGTAATTTAGCAGGTGTGCAAGATTGTGTGCTCTTGTGACTAGTAAAAATAGAAAACCCAGATAAGCACATTGAGCAAGACGCCGGTTAGCTTCTACTTCAAAGTTTTTATTCTTTTAATTGGAACGAATGACAGGGATTGGGAAAATGACAATAAAAAACACCACAGATCCGAAGATAAGTGGTGTTTTAAGGTGTGTTGTATCAATCGCGATTAAGCGTTTTCAAGTGCCGTACGCGGGTCAACATATTCCATGTTGAAGCCTTCAGCTACTTCTTTACACGTTATCTGACCTTTTAGAACGTTTAAGCCGTCCATGAAGTGCTTGTCATTTAGTAACGCTGCTTTGTAACCCAAGTTTGCAAGCTTGATGATGTAAGGAAGCGTTGCGTTATTTAGCGCGAATGTTGAAGTGCGAGGTACTGCACCAGGCATATTAGCTACACAGTAGTGAACTACGTCATCAACAATATAAGTAGGCTCTGCGTGTGTTGTCGCTTTAGACGTCGCAATACAACCGCCTTGGTCGATAGCTACGTCAACAATTGCTGCACCAGGCTTCATTGCTTTGATGTGTTCAGCAGTCACAAGCTTAGGAGCTGCTGCGCCAGGAATTAGTACGCCACCAATTACAAGGTCAGCTTCTAATACGTGCTTCTCTAGTGCATCAGCAGTAGAATAAATAACTTTAGCTTGGCTACCAAACTGTGCATTTAGTGAACGTAGTACGTCGATGCTACGGTCAAGGATAGTAACGTCTGCACCTAGACCTACCGCCATTTGTGCTGCGTTACGGCCAACCATACCACCGCCGATCACAACAACTTTAGCGGGTTCAACGCCCGGTACACCACCAAGTAGCATACCACGACCTTCACGTGACTTTTCAAGCGCTTGAGCACCAGCTTGGATAGACATACGGCCAGCCACTTCAGACATTGGTGCTAGTAATGGAAGACCACCGCGTGTGTCAGTTACTGTCTCGTAGGCTATACAGATTGCACCGCTCTTAACTAGATCTTCAGTTTGAGGAAGGTCTGGTGCAAGGTGAAGGTAAGTGAATAGAATTTGGTCTTCACGTAACATCGCACGCTCAACAGCTTGAGGTTCTTTAACCTTAACAATCATATCTGCTGTTGCAAATACTTCAGCTGCAGTGCCTAAAATTTTAGCACCAACCTGAACATAATCTTCGTCAGTAAAACCAATGCCGATACCAGCATTGGTTTCAACAACAACTTCGTGACCGTGATTGATTAGTTCACGAACGCTCGCAGGAACCATACCAACGCGGTATTCGTGATTTTTTATCTCTTTAGGTACACCAATAATCATAATATTCGCCTCAAAATAAGAACGGAGTAAAATTTTTGACTATTATATTTACCTATAGCCAGT
Organism: Pseudoalteromonas sp. McH1-7; assembly: GCF_013366255.1. Classification (NCBI taxonomy): domain Bacteria; kingdom Pseudomonadati; phylum Pseudomonadota; class Gammaproteobacteria; order Alteromonadales; family Pseudoalteromonadaceae; genus Pseudoalteromonas; species Pseudoalteromonas sp. McH1-7. Next base: position 109,295 of record NZ_JABWPQ010000001.1, read on the forward strand.
GTGTCTCACTGTTTTAATATTTAAAGGTAGTGATATACTCTAAAATAACAAACTATTCAGGATAAAAAACTACCTTATGCACCAACAACTAGACAGAATCGACAGAAAGATTTTAGTCGAACTTCAAAAAGATGGCAGAATTTCTAACGTAGAATTAGCAAAACGCATTGGTTTAAGCGCAACACCTTGCCTAGAGCGGGTCAAAAAGTTAGAACGCGAAGGTTTTATACGCGGTTATAAAGCCGTAGTTGATCCTGCTAAACTCGGGCAAGGGCTTTTAGTGTTCGTGGAAGTGACAGTGAATAAAAATTCACCAGATGTGTTTGATAGATTTAATCAAGCGGTGAAGCAACATGACGAGATCATAGAATGTCATTTGGTTTCTGGTAGCTTTGACTACTTACTTAAAACACGCGTAACCGATATGTCTGAATACCGTGGGGTATTAGGTGAGATACTCCTTAAATTGCCAAATATAAGTGAGAGCCGTACTTTTGTAGTGATGGAAGAAGTAAAAGGAGAGGAAGGAGAAGTAATAAAACCTTGTGCACCTTGAGGTATTTCTTGGTAAGGTGTAAGTATATACAGCAATACTAACGCAAATCACTAATTTGCTGACATTTTGGGCTTGATATGCCCAGAAAAGAAACAAAAAAAAGGTTTAATTACAATGCGCTTAAATGGTGTGCAACGCCTCTTAGAGACAGGTCTGATTGTAAGCACGGCAGCAGCAATATTTATGTTGTGTGCGTTGATAAGCTTCGACCCAGCAGATCCTGCTTGGACTCAATCCGGCGAATACGTAAAAGTAAATAATATAACCGGTGCTGCTGGTGCATGGTTAGCAGATATTTTGTTGCTGAGTTTTGGGTGGCTGGCATTTTTGATCCCCGCAGCAGTGCAATTTCTTGGCTATTTACTGTTTAAAAAGCCACATAAGCTCCTTCAGCTAGATTATACAACCCTTGGGCTACGCCTTATTGGTGCGACACTTTTCATCACCTCAGCAAGTGCCATTAGCAGTATTAATTTTGATGATATCTACAACTTTTCATCTGGCGGTGTAGTAGGGGATGTTGTCGCCGGCGCCATGATGCCTGCCTTTAATTTTACGGGGACCTCTATATTACTGTTATGTTTTTTCTTTGCGGGTATGACATTACTTACCGGTGTTTCTTGGGTGGAGTTTGTTGATTATCTTGGAGAAAAAGTCGTCGCTGGGCTACGCTGGTTGGTAAACAAGCTTACCACTAAAGATGAGCAACCAGCAGATAAACTGGATACTGTAAAAGCTGAGCCGGAATTATCAACGGCTAGCGCGCCTGTTGATGAACCGAAATTCAGTGAAGGTCTTGGTGATGCCATGGAGCCTGTCTTAAACGATGACATTATCCACCAGGAGTCAACAAATGATGAAGAGACACCAAGTGGTCTTGGCAAATTAAAAGATAAATTGTTCAGAAAAACCAACGATACAGCGATTCAAACCTCAGCGTCAGACACAGTTACAGAGGCGGCACCTAAGCAAGAGCCATGCGTTTTCGATGAGCTTGACGATATCTTGGAGCAAGAGATTAATTTTTCCGCAATTGAGGATGAACCATTAGATACCGTAGCTGCGCTCAATGCGCTCGACGAAGCGCCGGTTCATGAAACTAAGGTTGTATCCCCAGCACGGCCACTCAGAACAAAAAACAGTGAAACAACGAGCACAAAAGGGTATCAGCCACCACCGAGCGCAAAAGAGCAGTTCGAAGCATTATTAGAAGCCCAGCCTCCGGCAGACCCATTACCGTCACTGGAACTTCTTGATAGGCCCGATAAAGCTAAAAACCCAATATCACAAGAAGAGCTTGATCAGGTTTCACGGTTGGTAGAAACCAAGTTGTTAGACTTTAATGTTCAAGCCAGCGTGGTGGGAGTTTATCCAGGTCCTGTAGTAACGCGCTTTGAACTTGACTTAGCACCAGGTATTAAAGTTGCAAAAATTACTGGTCTTGCCAAAGATCTCGCTCGCTCTTTGTCAGCGGTGAGTGTGCGAGTGGTAGAGGTAATACCAGGTAAGACTTATGTAGGTTTGGAGTTACCTAACAAACACCGTGAAATTGTACGTTTATCTGAAGTGATAGACGCGCCTAAGTTTGAACAAAACCCATCACCGCTGACCATGGTGCTAGGTAAAGATATCGCTGGACAACCCGTAGTGGCAGACTTAGCAAAAATGCCACACCTGTTGGTTGCAGGCACCACTGGCTCTGGTAAGTCAGTGGGCGTTAATGTCATGATCTTAAGCTTGCTATATAAATCTCCTCCAGAAGATGTGCGCATGATCATGATAGACCCAAAAATGCTTGAACTTTCTGTTTATGAAGGGATCCCACATCTATTATGTGAGGTTGTCACTGATATGAAAGAAGCTGCGAATGCGCTACGTTGGTGCGTTGGGGAAATGGAACGTCGCTATAAGCTGATGTCAGCGCTTGGTGTGCGTAATCTAAAGGGTTACAACCAGAAGATTAAAGAAGCAAAAGAAGCGGGACACCCCATTGTTGACCCACTTTTTAAAGACACTGATGGTATGGCGGATGAGCCAGAAATGCTGGATAAGCTCCCGAGCATCGTAGTGGTCATCGATGAATTTGCTGACATGATGATGATTGTTGGTAAAAAAGTGGAAGAGCTAATCGCGCGTATCGCTCAAAAAGCACGAGCTGCTGGGATACATTTGGTGCTGGCAACACAGCGCCCTTCGGTTGATGTAATTACCGGCCTAATTAAAGCAAATATTCCAACGCGAATGGCCTTCCAAGTATCGAGCAAGATTGATTCACGAACTATTTTGGATCAACAAGGCGCTGAAAATTTACTTGGTATGGGGGATATGTTGTATTTGCCTCCAGGTACCAGTGTACCGATACGTGTCCATGGCGCGTTTGTTGATGACCATGAAGTGCACGCGGTAGTTAATGATTGGAAAGCGCGAGGTAAACCTAATTACGTCGAAGAGATCCTATGTGGGGAAGCAACGGAAGACATCTTGTTACCAGGAGAAGCGCCAGAAGGTGGAGATGACGAGTCTGATCCGCTGTACGATGAAGCGGTTGGCTTTGTAATAGAAACAGGTAAAGTGTCAGTGTCGAGTGTTCAGCGTAAGTTACGAGTGGGCTATAACCGTGCTGCTCGACTGGTAGAGCAGATGGAAATGTCTGGTGTCGTGAGTGCACCTGGACATAATGGCGCACGAGAAGTATTGGTAAAAGGCGGAGCCAATTAATGAAGAAGTTTAATAAAATAGCATTACTTGTGATGCTATCTAGCATAACGATGCAACCAGCTTGGGCCGATGAAGCCGCAATGCAGAGCCTAAAGGCCAAGCTTGCTAATTTAACCAGTTTTCAAGGCGAATTTTCGCAAGTAGTTAAAGATCAAGAGGGCAATGAATTACAGTCAGGCACAGGTAGCATTGTACTTGCACAGCCTTTGAAGATCCGATGGCAGCAAGAGATGCCAGACGATACGCTTTTTGTCTCAAGTGGCACAACGACCTATTATTATGATGCCTTTGCAGAACAGGTTACGATTTTAGATACAACTAAACTGATTGATACAACACCTTTTGTTCTGTTAACAACGCAAGATAATAGCCAGTGGTCTAAGTATGCGGTAAAACGCGAAGGCGACGCGTACTTAATCACGCCCAAGAACAGAGTTGACTCTCAAGTTGAGCAATTGGCGTTGATGTTTGATGTTACCAATGAGGGGCTCGCACAATTAACGGTGAACGACATTTCAGGCCAAATCTCTACATTTAATTTCAGACAAAGCAAAGTTAATGCGCCCGTCGCTGAGCGCACTTTTGAATTTGTTATCCCTGAGGGAGTGGTCGTGGACGACCAAACAGGCGTTGACTAGTTTAGGCTTTGATTTTACCCCAGATGTTAGACCGTTGGCCGCTAGAATGCGGCCAACCACGTTAGCGCATTATGTTGGCCAGAGCCATATTTTATCAAAAGGCTCTGTATTGTATCGAGCGATCGCCTCAGGCCGCTGCCATAGTCTTATTCTTTGGGGCCCACCAGGTGTTGGTAAGACCACGCTTGCACAAATTATTGCTAATTACGCAGATGCGGAGCTTATTCAACTCTCAGCGGTCAGTGCTGGAGTAAAGGAAGTACGCGAAGCGGTGATTGATGCTAAAAATCGACTTGCTCAATCTGGTAAACGAACATTATTGTTTGTCGATGAGGTTCACCGATTCAATAAGTCGCAGCAAGATGGCTTTTTGCCCCATATTGAAGATGGCACCTTTACTTTTATTGGCGCCACCACTGAAAACCCATCTTTTGCTCTGAATAATGCTATTTTATCGCGAGCACGGGTATATACTTTGCAACCCCTAGATGAAGCCGAATTAATACAGGTACAAAAAGATGCACTAGCCAGAGATGTGCAACTTTCCAAACACGCAATTGAAATCGACCATGATGCGCTAAATCTGATAGCCAAAGCTGCCTCAGGTGATGCCAGGAAAGCACTTAATTTACTGGAGCAAGCGATAGACTTAGGGTTTGACCCAGATATAAATCGCTATGTAGTCAATGAACCAATATTGCAGCAGGTATTGCCAAGTCAACTATCAAACTATGACAACAAAGGCGACCTCTATTACGACCTAATCTCTGCGTTTCATAAGTCCGTTCGCGGCAGTGCTCCTGATGCTGCACTTTATTGGTACTGTAAAATATTAGCGGGAGGGGGCGACCCTTTATATGTTGCCAGACGGCTACTTGCCATTGCCACGGAAGATATTGGCAATGCTGACCCAAGAGCCATGCAAGTTGCGCTCAATGCGTGGGATATTTATCATCGTGTAGGTCCAAGCGAAGGAGAGCGTGCAATAGCACAGGCCACGCTATATCTGGCCAGCGCCCCAAAAAGTAATGCTGTGTATATGGCGTTTAATCAAGCAAAACACGACGCTCAGAGCGACCCTAATTATCCAGTGCCGGAACACCTTAGAAACGCACCGACAAAATTAATGAAGGAAATGGGCTTTGGTGAGGAATACCGCTACGCTCACAACGAGCCTGGTGCCTTTGCAGCAGGAGAGAACTACTTTCCTGAAGCCATTCATGAGCGCCAATACTATCAGCCTACGCAAAGAGGCTTGGAAAAACAAATAGCGGAAAAACTTGAATATTTGAAAGCGCAAGATCTACAAAGCACTAACAAGAGGTACAAGTAAGGATGTTTATTAATTACCTTACAATTGCGCTTGGTGGTGCTTTGGGAGCCATGTTACGGTTTTTTATCAGCGATATATCAATAAAACTCTTAGGTAAGGGATTCCCTTTTGGGACGTTGATCGTTAATATTCTTGGTTCATTATTGATGGGTGTGCTTTACGGTTTAATTGAAAAAGAAGTAATTGCAGCTTCACCCGCTAAAACGCTAATAGGTATTGGCTTTTTAGGGGCGCTGACTACTTTTTCTACATTCTCAATGGATTCCTTGTTGCTACTCCAACAAGGGCAATATGTGAAAATGGCGTTTAACGTCACCCTAAATGTGGTGGCGTGTATCTTTATGGCCTGGGTTGGTCTCTGCCTCATCATGCAAAAAGGTTAAAAAAACAATGTTAGATTCTAAATACTTTCGTCAAGACATCGAGGAAGCCGCTGCGCGTTTGAAAAAGCGTGGTTTCGAACTTGATGTTGCTAAGATCACTGAATTAGAAGAAAAGCGCAAGGCGCTACAAACCAAAACTCAGGAATTACAAAGCGAGCGTAACAGTTCTTCCAAAGCAATTGGTCAAGCCAAAGCGAAAGGTGAAGATGTTCAGCCGTTACTAGATGCTGTTGCTAATCTTGGTGATCAGTTAAGTGCAGCCAAAGAAGAGCAAGATAAAGTATTGGCAGAGCTGAATGATTACGCTATGTCTTTACCAAACCTGCCAGCTGAAGATGTTCCAGCAGGTGCTGATGAATCTGAAAATGTAGAGATCAGCATTTGGGGAGAGCCAAAGCAATTTGATTTTGAAGTAAAAGATCATGTTGACCTAGGTGAAGCGTTGGACAAAGGCCTAGATTTTGAAACGGGTGTTAAGTTAAGTGGCTCACGTTTTACCGTGATGCGCGGTGGCGTTGCGCGTATGCATCGAGCGCTTGTTCAGCTGATGCTAAACACGCACACTGAGCAAAATGGTTATACAGAAATGTATGTACCATATTTGGTAAATAAAGCGAGCTTATTCGGTACGGGTCAACTACCTAAATTTGCAGAAGATCTATTTCATACTGAAGCCTTGTCTGAAGATCAAGATGGCTTTAGCTTGATCCCGACTGCGGAAGTTCCGCTCACAAACTGCGCTCGTGATGTAATATTTGATGAAAAAGAGCTACCTGTAAAAATGACAGCCCACACACCATGCTTTAGAAGTGAAGCTGGTAGCTATGGCCGTGATACTCGTGGACTTATTCGTCAACATCAATTTGATAAAGTTGAGCTTGTGCAGTTAGTTAAGCCTGAAGATTCGATGGCAGCATTAGAAGAGCTTACAGGACACGCAGAACAAATCTTACAGTTATTAGACCTACCATATCGAAAAGTAGTCTTGTGTACTGGCGACATGGGCTTTGGTGCAACTAAGACTTATGATTTAGAGGTGTGGTTACCTGCACAAAACACATATAGAGAAATTTCTTCTTGTTCAAATATGTGGGATTTCCAAGCTCGTCGTATGCAGGCTCGTTTCCGCCGCAGTGGTGAAAAGAAACCAGAACTATTACATACATTAAATGGTTCAGGGCTAGCGGTTGGCAGAACTTTGGTTGCAATCCTTGAAAACTATCAACAAGCAGACGGTTCGATTGTTGTTCCTGACGCATTAAAGCCTTATATGGGCGGGTTGGAAGTGATTAAGGCGAGCTAAGTGCCAAGCACTTAACCGAGCAAATGCTTGCATTGAGATACAAGTTATTGAAAAAAGGCTGGATCTATCTGGCCTTTTTTTATGACTATCTTATGAATGTTTTTTTACAGGAATTACAATAAAAACAAGCCCAGATTAAATGCAAATTTAGCTTGCCTATCCAACTTATGATTAATCTAAAGCAAATTTATGCTTTTTGCTGCTGTACATCCAAGAATTACAATTATGATCATTGCATGACTCCCCTAGATATGATTTATTGAAGGCATGGGTTTGGCCAAATCTCATCGGTAAGTAGCGCATCTGTATTTTTATGATGTGGCTAGTGTTTAACTTTTCTCAATAAAATCTAAGTTTTAGTTTATTAGTTAGATGAGCAAAACCACGTTCGTGGATACTCGGAAAAGTGAGTTTTGTTCTAATCAAGTTTGAACTACGCAGTATCAGTACACTCAAAAGCTGATAGAGAAAAAGGTGAGGATATTACCTATGAAGAGACAGAAAAGAGACCGTTTAGAAAGAGCACATTCACAAGGATTTAAGGCTGGATTAGCCGGACGGTCGAAAGAAAATTGTCCCTATCAACAAGTAGAACACAGATCAGAATGGTTAGGCGGATGGCGAGAAGCGATGGACAATCGCAACATCTTTAAAACCTGATACCGAATTTTAGGAGAACAAAGCCCCGCTAGGGGCTTTGTGCGTTTTACAGAAAATCGTGAGATTATACCAATTTGACTTAATACTTGCTCAATTTTAAGGAGTAAATCTGACGCTAACCGCGTTAAAAATCTCTTATTTAGAACAACTAAAGAGCAAAATTTTTGCTTGCCTACAGGACTTAGGTACCTCGGCGTGAGCAGGACGCGGAAGCGGTGTTATCGACAAAACTTTCTCGCCTCAAAATAGACTACTTAAATAAGAAAATTGGTATTAAAAAGCGCTGGTGTCTTGGAAAAGGCCAACTTTTAAGTCTTTTGCTTCATAAATAACACGACCATCTACTTCAACGACGCCATCAGCAAGTCCCATAAATAGTTTTCGCTTTATTACACGCTTCATTTCAATACGGTAAGTCACTTTTTTCGCTGTCGGTAATATTTGTCCTGTGAATTTTACTTCACCAACACCAAGAGCGCGACCAAGGCCAGGGCCACCAGACCAACCAAGGAAAAAGCCAACTAGCTGCCACATTGCATCTAAACCTAAACAACCAGGCATAACCGGATCACCTTTAAAATGGCAATCGAAGAACCATAAATCTGGATTGATATCTAACTCTGCTATGATTTGGCCTTTGCCGTGTTCACCGCCATCATCGTTAATTTGGACAATGCGATCCATCATGAGCATGTTGTCACTTGGCAGTCGGCAGTTGCCTTCACCAAACATTTCGCCGCGACCACATAAAATAAGTTCTTCTTTTGTATAGCTGTTCTTAGGTTCCATAACTTTTCTTCTTAGCTTGCAAATTGACGCTACTTTAGCGTACAGATGTACGCTAAACAACTCCGAACAGTTAAAAAGCGTACGCTGACTTGTAAACTTTGCGCTAAGGATATGTCTATTTGATTAAATTTCAAAAAATTGAAGAGATTAAATGCAAATCAGTTCTGATTAGGGGCGATTTATAGTGGGAAAATCATTATAATCAACATTGATTTTTTGTAGGCTATTTTGGGTAATTTATGATCCTTTTTGTTGACTCTTTAACCGTGATTGATTTTTCGTACCTTTGCCCTCGTCGTGGTGCGGTAGGGGAAAGTTGGATCACGGATATCGTATTACATGGCGACTTAAACGCTGAGTCTATGGTGCTAGATTTTGCGAAAGTCAAAAAACAAATCAAACAAATTATCGATGAAAAGCTAGATCACAAATTAGCAATACCTAGCGCGCTTAGCGCTAATACCAAACACACAAATGGTCGATTTGAACTTGATCTTCATATTGGTGATAGTCATTTAGCAATGAGTGCGCCAGAGCAAGCTGTGTGTATGATTGAAGGTGAAGAAGTCAACGAAGTAAATACAATTGCCTATCTCAAATCAGTGATCTTGCCTCACTTACCGGATAATGTGAAAGATCTCGATATCACTTTACGACCAGAGGCGACAAGCGGCTTCTATTATCACTATAGTCACGGTCTTAAAAAACATGATGGTAACTGTCAGCGTATTATTCATGGTCACCGTTCACTGATTGGTATCAAGCTAAACGACGTCAGTATGCCGAGATTACAAAAGCAATGGGCAGATAAATGGCAAGATATATATCTCGCAAGTGAGGAAGATTTGATATCCTCAGCTGAGCTCAAACATATCGTAGCGGAAGAGGGAGATTACGCGTTTGCTTATACGTCATCACAAGGCTACTTTGAGCTTGCGATAAGTAAATCGCGCTGTGATATTTTGCCGTGCGATACCACCGTTGAGTGCATTGCCGAATACTTGGCAGGTCAGATAAAAGTGCAGCATCCTAACGATCATGTGCAAGTGCGTGCCTATGAAGGTGTGGGTAAAGGAGCGATTGCTTATGCTTAAAGCGCTCATGTTTGCCGTAATTGCAAGTACAGCACTTTTTACTGAAGCATTAGAACTAAAAGGCAATTTAACCCAAGGTGGTATGGTCATTGGTAAACTGCCACAGGCCAGTAATATAAAGTTAAATGAAAGAGCAATAAAGCGTTCAAAAGAAGGCTACTTTGTTTTTGGATTTGGTCGCGATGCTGAGTTAAGTCATACGTTAAGCTGGCAATCTCAAGACGGCAAAAAACACTCTCAACCTCTGCTTATTACTAAACGTGATTATGATATAGATAAAATTACAGGGGTGGCTAAAAAATATGTTTCACCGCCTGAGTCAGTCCTCAAACGTATTCGTGAAGAAGCGCAAGCTGTGTCGAAAGCCAGACAAGGTGACTCAGATTTATTGTATTTTAAAGAAACAGTATACCGACCTGCCAAAGGCCGAATATCAGGCATATATGGAAGCCAAAGATACTTTAATGGTGAGCCGAGACGCCCTCACTTTGGTTTAGATATAGCGAACAAAACAGGTGAGCCAGTGTATGCACCTGTATCCGGTGTGGTTGTTTTTGCAAATTCAGATCTATACTACAGTGGTGGCACATTAATTATCGACCATGGTCACGGTATTACGTCAACATATATTCACCTCAGTAAGTTAGATGTAAAAGCAGGCGACAAAGTTACAACAGGTGACAAAATTGCTGAGATAGGTGCTACGGGAAGAGTAACCGGCCCTCATTTAGATTGGCGATTTAATTGGTTTGGGGAAAGACTTGACCCAGCTCTACTTATGAAAGAAACATTAGCAAACAAAGCAGTTAAAAAATGACAGAAGAACAAAGAAAGATAATTATAGAGCAGCGTATCGCAAGCTCTATTACTCACGTAACCAAGACAGTGTTTCCTGGACGTACTAATCATCACAACACTTTGTTTGGTGGGGATGCACTAGCGTGGATGGATGAGGTGGCGTTTATTGCAGCCACACGCTTTTGCCGTAAACCGCTTGTAACTATTTCTTCTGATCGTGTTGATTTTAAAGAGGCGATACCAGCCGGCACGTTTGCTGAACTGGTATCAAAAGTAGTGCATGTTGGTAATACAAGTTTGAAAGTAGATGTTGAGATTTATCTCGAGAGAATGCACAAAGACGATAAACACCTAGCAATAACGGGGAGCTTTACCTTTGTTGCAGTAGACGATAACCACAGACCAACCCCAGTGGTATGTGACAAAATGCTAAATGGCTTTTGATGATTTTAACAAGGCATAGTCTTTATATGTCTTGTTAGTCCCTTACAACAAAAAGAACACATCATACAAATTGGTGTTAACTCAATATACGGTACGGTTTTGTGGAACTTAATCTTAATGTGCAAGTAGAAACCTTGAGTGATAGGGTCTATCAGACCGATATTTTCAGAGTTAGCGAACTATGTTAAACGCATTTTTGAATTCAACGGTTGGATAATAAAGCTTAAGAAAGGCACCATGATACAAGGTGCCTTTCATCAGTCAATATTTTGATAATTTATAGCACCATTGCAGCTATCCAACCAAAGCAGAGTAGAGGTATATTAAAATGAATAAATGTAGGTACTACAGAGTCCCAAATATGGTCATGCTGCCCATCAGCATTTAACCCTGATGTCGGACCTAGTGTTGAGTCGGAGGCTGGGGAGCCTGCATCACCCAAGGCACCAGCAGTACCGACCAAAGCTGCCGTTGCCATGGCTGAAAAGCCGACTTCCAATGATAGAGGCACGAACAGCGTCGCTATAATTGGCACTGTTGAAAAGGAGCTACCAATGCCCATCGTGATCAGCAGGCCAACTAATAGTATCATTGCTGCTGCGAGAGGTTTGTTGTCGCCAACAAAGTTTGCGCAACTAGAAACTAGGCTAGCTACATCACCTGTCGCTTTCATCACTGAAGCAAAGCCTTGTGCCGAAATCATAATAAAACCTATCATTGCCATCATGGCAACTCCTTTACTAAAAACGTCAGAGTTTTGCTCCCATTTTACAATACCAAATAAGCTGAAAATCATAACACCAACTAGTCCGCCTAGAATCATCGAGCCACTGATATTTTGCGCAATAAGCGATACAGCTACAGCAACAGCGCCAACTAGCATCACCTTTTTAGCTTCTTTGCCCTCGGGCAAAACAGGTGCTTGCTCGCTTTGCAGTTGACCTACTTGATATTCGCGTTTTTTTCTATAGCTAATGAATAGGGCAATGATCAATCCCAGTAACATACCAAGCGCAGGAATAACCATTGCGTAGGGCACATCAAACTTTGCGAGTGTTAAACCATTATCAATGAGGTTTTTATGTAAAATAGAATATAAATAAATACCTCCAAACCCATATGGAAGCACCATGTAGCTAGTCGCAAGGCCAAACGTCAAGATACAAGCAATGGCGCGGCGATCAAGCTTTAATTTATTCAACACTACAAGCAAAGGTGGGATCAGGATTGGAATAAATGCGATATGAACCGGGATCAGATTTTGCGATGCCACAGAGCAAGCTAAAATAACAACCATAATAAACATACTCAAGTATGTTGAACCTTCATTGCTATTAGCATTAACAAGCTTAAGGAGCCTTTGTGCTAAAATTTGTGTTAAGCCTGATTTCGAGATAGCGACAGCGAAGCCGCCAAGCATTGCATAACTAAGCGCGATCTCTGCACCACCAGATAACCCATCATTGAACGCATTGAGTGTTGTCTTTATGTCTAAACCAGCAACAAGTCCGGCAGCCATAGCACTAATAGTCATTGCAACGATGACATTAATTCTTACAAGGGTTAGCCCCAACATGAGCAACACGCCCAAAATAACAGCATTCATTTATTTCTAGCCTTTCTTTTTTATTTGCCTGTATAAGGTCTTTAATTTTTTTAACTCAGCCTTAGATAGTGGTTTTTGTTGATACTGTGACTTCTCAAATAACGCATAGAACTGCCAAAGTACCTTCTCATTCTCCGGAAGCAATTGTGTTAATTCCTGAATATTCTGTCGAACGCTACCACTGTGTGAGTCCCTATTTAAATAACGCACTATATCATTGTAATAAGCCAACTCGATAGGGGGAGTAGCCCTACGTATATAGTTTACCAAGAAGAAGAGAATGACAGATAGTATCGCAAATATTAGTAATGATATAATCCCAGCCCACAGTGTGCCGTATTTACCAAACCAATTTTTGAACAACCTGCTTTGTTTGTCTCTATCAAAGTTGATGACAACTCTAGTCCACTGATAATCTAGTTCTTCTAGTTTTAATCGCACCCAATTAATTGAATGCCAATTTGAAAAAGCGATTAAGCTGTATCCTAATCCTTGTTGAAACTCATTAGACAATTGCGCTAGCTGTGACAGGCTACCTGTCATGCGTTCTGGTGCTATCCATGCTGTCGGATCTAACCGTTGCCAACCTACTCCAGGCGTAAAATACTCGACCCAAGCGTGAGCATCATATTGATAAACACTATAATAACCTTGGTTTTTGTTTTGCTCACCACCTAAATAACCCGATACCAAGCGCGCTGGAATGTTTGCGCTTCTCAGCAAAAATGCAGCTGCCGAGGCGTAGTGCCCACAAAAACCATTTTGTGTATTAAACAAAAATTCATCAACTCTGTTATCAGACTGACTAGGTGTTGGGGTCAGAGTGTAAATAAATTGATTATTGAGAAAATACAGCCTCATTTTCTCAATAAACTCGCTTGTATTTGACGAACTCATTACCCAAGTTTGAGCTAACTGGGTTGTTTTAGGGTTAAACCCTTTAGGGATCTTTACATTACGTTGATAATACCAAGGTTTTAGCGTGCTTTCAGGTGAAAAGTCGCTAACCATAATTGAGTACTCAATAGGCTTTGATGTGAGACTTTTGAGGTAAACTGTGCCAAATACATTGCTATTTAACTTTGGGTTATTTGAGTATGAGTAGGATAAACCGTATAACCAAGGAATGTGACTTGGTTGAGCAATGATTGTTGCATGCTCGCCTTCATCGAGGGAAGGTGGCTTCATATTCGTTCTTTGATATTCAGATATTTTCCAGCGTTTTCCGTCAAATTCATCATGAATGATGGCTCGCCAGTAGTAAGGCCCTTCAATCTGCTCATTTTCAAAGGTAGCTCGGAATACGAGTTCTTCCGATTGCGATAAGCTAACAATATCAAACGGATCGACATTTTCAGACAGGCCTGTTTTAGCTTCCTTCTGGGGTTGTGGTAGCTGCCAAAATGCCGGTAACTTTGGTAAAAAAACCACTAAAAATGCAGCCACCGGCAACACTATTATCAAACCTTTGATACTTACTTTCAAAGCCGGTTTTAATTTTAAGTTCTGCTCTAGGTTAAGCATAATAGCTAGGTTTACAGCCAGCATGCAAAGCACTAACAAAGCAGCAAACAGGCTTTGTGTGAATAAAAATAAGCACGGATAAGTAAAAAAATTCAAAATACAAATTTGCGTGAACTGGTTTGCCTTTTTGGCATGTATCTGTTTCAGCAAGGAGGCTATTAACATGAGCGCGACGAAAACATTTACGCTATTTTTCAGACCAATTAAGCTTGCAGTTGTAACTGCCCCAAGTAAAGTAACGACATTAATGAATCGCACACTCAATATTGTTGGTGTTGTGAATATGCGAATGGTTTGCCAAAGCATCAGCACGCTTACTAAACCCGTAAAGCCAACCCCAAAGTCATCAATCAGAATGAGGCTAATCAACCAAACAAATACAGAGGTGCTATAGTACCATACTGGAAACTTAGAACTCACTCAGCGCCTCCAAGCATTTTTGCTTATGTGCGTTCCCGCTACCCAGTGGTATACGCAGTTGTTTGAGTTTTAGTGCATAATGAGCTTGCTGTTTATCGGCATCTAAAATTTGTGTGCAAAGCTTACCCAAGCGTTCCTCTTTTGTGCCAAGTAATAAGTCATAATCAACGACGGTTTGATTTGAAAAGTGGCCATTAGAGTTGTGTGTTTTAACTAACATCTGCTCGGTTTTGGCGTAATGTTTCCAAGCGACCCTGCTAAGGCTCATCCCTTTTTGATAAAGGGTAAGGTGGTCAAACTCAGATGCGCTATCCTGCTGTTGTGATAAAGTTTCGTTTTTATCTGGTATATGACTTGGTTGTTGCTCTTTTTCATCTAAAGGTAATGGTGTAGGGTAAATATAAAAGACATCATTTGGTCTTAAATAAGACCATGTCCGGATCAGCCCAAGTGGAAAGTAACTCATTATTTTAATGGTGCCTGTTTCATATTTACCCCGTGATAAGTTGGTAATAGGAAGCGCTATTTGTATCTCATCTTGAGTAATAGGAATATGTGAAGGTGTATGGTTGTATTCACTAGTGAGCCTTAGCGACTGTATCTCTGAGCTTGATGACAACTTTAAATTAAGGGTAGGGTGATAAGGGCTAAAGTTATCCTCAGCGCCCAAATACTGAATTTTAGCATTGTTAAAATTAAAAAAAGCGATAAACAAGGCCACGACCATGATCACGGCCATTATGTATGATGTCGCGAGGATCAGGTTATTTTGATAATTTATCCCCAAAATGAAGTTAATGAGTGCAACTGTGACAAAAAAGAAGCCATCTTTAGATGGCAAGATATAGATATTGCTGTGTGAAAACGTGAGTTCTGAACTTTGGTGCTTTTTATATATGTGCTGTTTGACTTGAGCTCGCAAGCGTTTGAACATATTTAATGTACCGGTACGTTATCAAATATTTGCAATTTGAGCTGGGCTTCATTTGTGCTCGTTACACCCAAACGATGTGCGCAAACAGAGGTAAAAACAGCTTGTACATCATCTGGGATGACAAAGTCTCGACCATTGATAAATGCGTATGCACGGCTTGCTGAAGCCAGTGCAATACTGGCGCGTGGCGATAGTGGATCGCTAAACATGCCTGAGTTTCTCGTATACGTGATCAAACGCAAAATATAGCTAACTACCGCGTCACTTAAAGTAATAAGAGGGATTTTTTGCTGAAATTTCAGTAGGGCGTCACTATCTATTACTTGCTGAGTCTTGACTGAGGCGCGAGGTATGCCAGCTTGGTGAATTAGCTGTACTTCAGCGGCCTCTGATGGGTAACCAAGACTAATCCTCATAAAAAACCTATCCAACTGAGACTCTGGTAATGGGTAAGTTCCAGATTGGTGTTGTGGATTTTGTGTTGCAATTACAAAAAATGGGCTAGGGAGCTTGTGACTCTCACCATCTATGGTCACTTGATGTTCTTCCATTGACTCCAATAACGCACTTTGCGTTTTTGGGCTTGCTCTATTTATCTCGTCCGCGAGTAAAACCTGTGTGAAAACAGGGCCTGGGTGGAATTCAAAAGATTGTTGTTCGCGGTTGAAAATAGAAGTCCCGGTAATGTCTGATGGCAGAAGATCGCTCGTAAATTGGACTCGCCGATAACTTAACCCAAGTACATCTGCCAGTGAATGCGATAAAGTTGTTTTACCCATACCCGGTAAATCCTCGATGAGTAAATGGCCTCGACAGAGCAAGCTACAAATCGCCAGTTTAATTTGCTCAGGTTTTTCCAAAATCACAGCAGAAAGAGAGTCTAAAACATCATTAATGACCTGGTTCATGTTACCAGCTCTAAACGTTTCATTACAGAGTCGACTTTGTGTGCATTGAAGGGTTTTGCAATAAAACCTTTAGCTCCTAACTCCCAAGTGTTTTGAACATTTTCCATACTGTTATGGCCGGAGCACATGATGACATGAGCTGTTGGAAAGTTTTCATTGATGTAAGCTAGAATTTCAGTTCCATCAGTATCTGGAAGCTCAATATCTAGAAAGACTACGTTGGGCTGTTTATGCTTTAGTAGCGGTTTTGCTGAATCGAAGTTTTCACAGCCGTAGACTTCTTCAAAGCCTAAATTTTCTAAAATTTGAGTAAGAAAATCTCGGATTTCAACAGCATCATCAATAATCAAAATGGGTTCTAGCGGTCTTACAAATTCCATATGTCGATACTTCAAATTACAAATTCAATCACATACTATAAAATGCTTATCCATAGCTCAACAGTTATTGTTGTAAACTTTATAGAAATGTCCGATACCGTCTAGTATTGGACATATTGCAGTAACGATAGTGCGTATAATGCAATCCACACATAACAACTCATAATTTATATTATGTTAAATAAGGTGTTTTATACTGCCAGCTGGATTCCTAATCAGTTCATTACTTCTCTTTTGCCATCTATGTGTTGCTTTAAAAGAAATACCGCACGCTCTAATGTCACATCATTACCATTTTCGTCCATATCACCTGGCATTATCACTGTCGGTTCGAAATCTTCACGGTAACGACCATCTACGTGATATAAACGTTCAAACCCCAGTTCAATCCAAGCATCGCTTTTGTCGAGTGATAATCGTTTTATGCCGCCCAGTAAATCAGCCATTGGAGTGCCAACCACAGCAATTGCACCAAGCGCGTCTAAACCGATTGTCATTCCTTCGCCTATGCTACCTGTCCATCTCCCAGCCAACGCAATAAATGGTATTTGAATACTTGGCTGCGCTGGTTGAGTGTTTGCTGTCTCAACTTGCGCGCGCTGGTAATGAATAGTCGGAGTTTGTATACGGTACTTTTGATATGCTGCAGCTGTGGTGGAAAAATGACCTAATATAGGCTCTGCAACACCCGTATTTCCACCACTTGGCGTATTGCGTAAGTCTATAATATACCCTTGAACTTGACCAAGTGCTTGCAATGCAGCTTTAAAGTCTGCAACGGTATGACTATTTCCCATGGCATTGTTAAAGCGAATGTAACCAAGTTCTTCAATTTTTTTGTATAAAACAGTATCTCCTTTAGAAAGCGCATTAATGGCGTCATAACTTGCAGGAAGTAGCATCTCAGATGTTCCCTGTTTCGTTATTAGCTTAAACCTTCTAGGTTGATAGCGCTTGCCGCCAAGCGCGATATTCAAAGCGTAATTTTTCTGAGCATCTGTTAGCCTGCTAAGCTCGACCTGCATTACATCTTCAATAGCACTCACTATTGATTGGCCATTCACTGTTGAAATTTTATTTCCTGGTCTTATGCCTTCAATGTCGGCTGCGCTGTCTCGTTTTACGTCCAAGACCACCGCTATATTTTCTTCAAACACGGCAAAAATATCTGCGCCAGTTGGATAAACAATATAGTCATCTTCATTTAGTGGGCCTAAATTGAGGTGTGGGTCGGTGAAGTGGCGTAAATAAGACTGGCTCAAATCGATAAAATCTTGCTTGTTGTAGACACCGTTTAACTTTTTTCTAAACGCTTGCTCAACAGCTTGATGATTTTCTGCATCCTCAAGATAAGCATAATGTGTTGCTAGTACCGTGTTTAGTTGTTTCCACGCGCCATTGACATCAAACGTCTTTGCTAAAGCGGCATTTGTGCTAAACAGCGCAAAGCCAAAACACCAAGCATGTACCGTTCTCATGTAGTGTTATCCTTGTCGTTATTTTTAGTTCCTAAGATAAAGCTTAGTGAAGTGCCGAGGTAAAAGGGATGGACTTACAAATCTCCGCTTCTGCAATTAAAATTTCTTCGAGCCGCTGGTCGATAATATGCTTGTCGAAATATTCATATCCAAGCTCTACAAATAGGTTTTTATGTTTCTCTTCTGACTTGGCAATGGCTACGTAAAACTCTTTCTCTTTGCCTTTAGGTAGTGCTTCAGCAACCAGTGAAAATCGTTCATGTCCCCTCGCCTCTATCACTGCGCCTATTAATAGCCTGTCAATCAGGTATTCATCACTCCCTTGACGAAATAATGCACGCATCTGTTTTATATAGGGATCTTTTTGGTCATTACCTAACAATGTGCCACGTTCTGTGAGTATTTTTAATACTTGCTTAAAATGTATCATTTCTTCTATGGCAAGATCAGCCATCGCTTTCACTAACTTTATTCTATCTGGATAATGTCCAAGCATTGCCATTGCCATGCCTGCTGCTTTCTTTTCCGCCGCAGCGTGATCTTGTAGAAAAGTATCGAAATCAGCTAAGACTGCATCAGTCCAGCTAAATGGAGTGTGATATTTTAGTTCAAACATAACTTCTTTTTAATTTTAAACCTTTAATTACTATTTTTAGATAACGTTATTGTATAGTGTTGCGTCTTTATCTGACTTTCCATTTCTTGTGGAGTCAATCTTATTTGAGTGTTGGAACCACTTCCATGCTGTGACTTTACCGTTAATGTTAACATGCGGGATCCGGATGTTTTGTCCAGGACAATCCATAAACTGTGCTAGTTTAGTCGTTATATCCGCATCAGTTAGCATCACCTCGATGTTTTCTATCTGGTTTGAAGCAACAAAATGACGAACTTTTCTTGTATGCTGGTTATAACATGTTAGCCAGTAATCATCATCTTCAAAGTGTTGCTCAAAATTTGGAAAGGTAGCTAGGTAACAACGTTTGATAGTGTCGTTAAACCCTCCTTGCTGAGAGAGTAAATTTGCACGCATTGATGACATTAACCGTCGAATTGAAGGCAGCCATTGCTCAAATTCTCGCGTTAAATGGATAATCTTAGAGCTTGGATACAAGGTATACAGCTTTTCAAAGTCTGCGAACACTGGCGTATCTGCTAAAAAGTTAGCGTCTTTTATAGCCTGTTTTGTATAGGCTGTGTGAGCTGTTTTATATCCTAAATTGAGGGCTGTAATACATAAGCTCGTGGTGCCAGTTCTAGGAAGTCCAGTGACGAGTATTTTCTGTGTGGCCATTATATTAACTAAATAAAATATAGGTATAAATTGGACAGAGATAAGGTAAGGATAACGCCATAGGTAGTGGCCATTGACACTTTGCGTATAGAGAAGTTATTGCGCTGTAGCGCGATAAAATGAGCAACTCGAGAAAAGACAAATGCCGCACCTAAAATGTGAACAAATAAAGCGCTAATATCTTGTAGTTCGAGCAGTAACATCATAATCAGCACAAACGGCGTATACTCAATGAAATTAGCATGAATTCGAATGGCACTACGCAATGTATCAATATCACCATCACCGAGTGAGATCTTATGTTTGTGCCTCAATGAAATGATATTAAAACTCAATTTAATATATAAAAGCGCCAACAGTGCCGCATATAATCCTGTAATCATAAAAAACCCTCCGATTGGAGGGATAGTTTATAACTTTACGGTATTGGCCGCTAGCTCTACTTGAGTAGATAAACGGCATAAACTTCAGCGTTTAGTGTTATTGAGCCTGTGTTATATGCGTCTTTATACGATCCTCGATCAGCTTCCATCGCCATAGCTGCTGTGCGAACATATGGTTGGATGGGTGTTTGCATAGGTTGGAACGACACAGAGTAAAGCTTGTCTAACTCGACTTCAAACTCGCCTGCTAATTCTTTGGCTGCTTTTTTGGCGTCTTTTATCGCCGCTTTTTTAAGGCTTTGCAGGTATTTACCTTCATTTTCTACACTAAACTCAGTGTTATTAAACTGATTAATACCACTATCTACAAACTCTTGTAAAAGCTTTGGGTATTTCGCAATGTCTTTGAGTTTTACTGTCAAACTGCGGCTGACCCGAAACCCATCAAACTCTTCTTCATTGGTTTGACGGTTATAACGCGTTTGCCTGTAAATGTTTAATTGATCTGCGTGAATATCACTTTCCTGAATGTTGAAATCTTTTGCTATTTCGATAGCTTTTGCCATGACTTTGTCCACATTTTCCTTGGCAGTTGGCAATGACTTGTGATTTTCAGTTATTGCCACGCGAACGGTAGCAACGTCAGGCTGTACTTGTATAAAAGAAGTTCCCTTCACATACAGGTGAGGTGAATCAGGCAAGCTGCTTGCCTTTGTAATGCTACTAAAGATCAAAATTAAGGGGAATAAAAGTAAGCGCTTCATATACACGTCTCGTAATGGTTTGGTCAGTAAAGTTTATTAGACCATAACTGTGTTAATCATTGCTGAACGCTAAACGCATTTTCCAGTGACTGGATTATATAAGGTTCCTCTAATTCAAAGAAAAGTCCTTTGTGAGCATCAATTATTTTTGCTTGCATTCTTGGCTCGGATAGAGCCTGTTGAAACAAACGAATTGCTGCTTTACCCTCGTCGCTTCTTGCGCATGCTATGTACCCAAAAATAGTGAAGTCGGCTTCTGTAATTGCATGAAAGCTATACTGATTGAGCGAATGTGCTGACGGGTGCTCAGCTATAAACACTGAACTGTATTCAATTATGCCATCCAACTTCCCTTGGCTTAGCATCGCTCTTAAGCGATAAGCGCTTTGGTTTCCCTCTGCGAACCAAAACGTGTCTTTGTGTTGTGATATTAAGTTATCTATTTTGTTACCGTACGAGCGGCCATCGGAAACCCCTATGCGCAGGCCTCTGTCTATAACAGTTGCCAGTGAGACAATGTCAGGTATCTCTTTTTGATTTCGCAGTATAAGTCGGTTGGCAGGAAATGACATCAGTGGTAAGTCTGTAAAAACCGCAACTTGCTCTCGCTCTGCTGTTTTTACTTTATTATAGAGGCAAGCGTTGGGGTTTTGGCTCAGCTCTCTCCACTCCCTTGCTCGACTGGCTGCAATAAATGACATTGTCATTGCATTACCCAAGCTTCTTTCCAATTTGATTAAGAGTTGAGTCGCTAAATCGTTTGGTGCGGTTTGCCTGTCGGGGTCGTAATCGGACACCACTTCTATTTTCAAATCAGCGGAGTACACAAATATACTGAAAATAGCTGCAAACAAGGCGACCAAATAGCGCATGCCATTCCCCTTTCAATAAACAACATGCAGTGATGCATATGCTCCTTGACCGAGTAACTGCATTTAAACGCTTAAGTGCTCCTAGCACCGTTGATTATAGAAGTATGGCGCAACTTTAACCATTGCGCCAAAATAAAGCGTTTAAATACTGCAACGCTTGTAGTTTCTGTATTCAGGCGTCCAATAGTTTTTCTCTAATGCTGCCCAAATGGCATCATCATCCATTTCAAGTGCGACGCCCTCTTCCATCGCCTTTTTCGCAACAGCGAATGCGATACGTTTACTCAACGGTTCAATTTCAGTGAGCGCAGGTAAAAGGCTTCCCTTGCCAGTGTTTGCACGTGGCGATGACTCAGCGAGCATTTCACTTGAAACCATCAGCATGCTGTCTGTAATGCGTGTAGCTTTAGCTGCTAACACACCAAGGCCAATACCTGGGAAGATATAGCTGTTGTTACACTGAGGGATAATAATAGTTTCGTCACCGTGTACCACAGGCTCAAAAGGGCTGCCAGTCGCAACGATAGCTTGGCCATCAGTCCACTCAATCACATCTTTTGGATGCGCTTCGACTTGCCTTGACGGATTACTCAATGGGAAGATAATCGGCTGTGCGCAGCCACTGTGCATAGCTCTGATCACTTGCTCAGTAAACAGACCTGCTTGACCCGATACGCCAATCAAGATGTCTGGTTTTGCACAGTGCATAACGTCTAGCAAAGAGGCAAACTCTCCGCTGTACGTCCAGTCATCTAAATTAGCTTTTTGCTGCACAAGGGCTTGTTGGAAGTCTCTTAACCCTTCCATTCCTTCTGTTAATAACCCAAAACGGTCAACCATGAATACTTGGCTTCTCGCTTGCTCATCTGTTATCCCTTCAGAGATCATTTGACTGATAATCTGTTCAGCAATTCCACACCCTGCCGAACCGGCACCAACGAAGACAACTTTTTGTTCAGAAAGCTTAGCGCCTTTCACGCGACAAGCCGCAAGTAGAGAACCCACGGTTACTGCTGCTGTTCCTTGAATGTCATCATTGAAACTACAGATTTCATCGCGGTAACGTTTTAGTAAAGGCATCGCATTAGGCTGAGCAAAATCTTCAAATTGTAGCAATACATTTGGCCAACGACGCTTTACTGCTTTGATAAATAAGTCAAGAAACTCATCATACTCATCTTGGCTAATACGTGGGTGTCTTGCACCCATGTACATCGGGTCGTTGAGTAGTTTTTCGTTATTTGTACCCACATCTAACATTACCGGTAGTGTATAAGCTGGGCTGATCCCACCACACACTGTGTAAAGCGCTAATTTACCAATCGGGATCCCCATACCACCGATACCTTGGTCGCCCAAGCCTAGAATACGTTCACCGTCAGTAACTACAATGACTTTTACTTTACCTTTCGTTGCGTTTCGTAAAATATCGTCAATCTGATGGCGCTCTTCATAAGAGATAAATAAGCCGCGAGAACTTCGGTAGATGTCAGAGAATTTTTCACACGCGTCACCTACTGTAGGCGTGTAAATAATAGGCATCATTTCCTCTAAATGATCACGTACTAGACGGTAGTACAACGTTTCATTGTTATCTTGAATGGCGCGCAGATAAATATGCTTATTAAGGTTATCACTGAAGCTTGAGTACTGCTGGTAGCAACGCTCAACTTGTTCTTCAATGGTTTCATAGCGAGGAGGAAGAAGACCTGCTAAGTTAAAATTTTCCCGCTCACGTTGAGAAAAAGCACTGCCTTTATTTAGTAGTGGCGTTTCTAAAAGTGTAGGTCCTGAATATGGAATGTAGAGATAATTTGGATCGGTTTGTTTAGTCATATTTACAAGCTTGACACGAATTTTTTAGTCTAAGGGTTTATTATTGTCGAAAAGGATTAAATTACAATGAATTTAGTGCTCATCAGACCAATATTAACGCGCTCCAGAGCGCATCGATGAATCGTTTTCTGGAACGCGAAATTATAGCTTAAAAGCACCTATATAACTATGGCTTATTCACTACTTTCACCAAGCGCGATGCCTTCTCTTCTTGGATCGGCACCACCTACTAAATGACCACCTTTAATCTCGATGGCATGCAGCCCTGAGTTTAAGTCACGGATCTGTACCTCGTGTCCCTTTTTTTCAAAAAATTGCACGTGACCTACAAGCTCGGTGCCTTTTTCAAGGGTGGTATATTTATTGCGGTTGGTAATTTTAGGCAAATCAATTGCAGCTTGAGGAGATAAACCCCAATCTAATACACCTACTAAGGTTTGTGCAACGTAGTTGATGATACGGCTTCCGCCAGGAGAACCAACAACGAGTTTTAGTGAGCCATCCTTATTAAACACCATGACCGGTGCCATGGAGCTTCTTGGACGTTTATGGGCTTCAACACGGTTTGCTACCCATTTATCTCCCGATTTAGGAGAGAGTGCAAAGTCCGTTAGTTGATTGTTAAGCAAATAGCCATTGACCATAACAGTTGAGCCAAATGCCATTTCAATCGAGCTAGTCATGGAAATTGCGTTACCGTCAGCATCGACTATTGATACATGGCTTGTAGAAGGTAACTCATAGCTATCATTCATAGCATAAGCCAGCTTCCCAGCAGTTGGATCGCCTACTGGAAAATCATGGTTATCCATCTCACTAATAAGTTTGCTTCTACCTTGTAAATATTGCTCATTGAGTAATTCGTTTGTAGGTACTTTAACAAAGTCAGGATCTGCTACATAAAAGTCCCGATCCGCAAACGCTAGCCTTGAAGCTTGAGTAAACAGGTGAAGCGCTTCAGGGGCATTGGCTTTGTATTTTCCTAATTCGAATGGTTCTAGCAACTTCATCATTTGTAATACAGCAATACCACCGCTACTTGGTGGTGCCATAGAGCACACTTTATAAACTCTATAGCTGGTACAAATTGCCGACCTTGTCTTGCTTTCGTAGTTTGCTAAATCACTTAACGCTAGTGTGCCAGGTGCAATCTCAGACTTTTGTACCGCTTCAATTAGCTGAGTAGCATTTTGCCCTTCATAAAAAGCTTGAATGCCTTGTGTTGCCAGTTTGAAATATAGATTAGCCAAAGGTTGGTTCTTGAGTAAGGTGCCAGTTTTTAGCGCTTCACCATTAGGGTAGAAATATTCTTTCGCAGGGCTTAGCTTTGTCAAACCTGGATTTAGCCTCTTCTCAAGTAACATATTTAATCGTGGTGATACGATAAAACCATCGCGGGCAAGCTCAATTGCCGGTTTAAAAAGCGTTTGCCAGGGTAGCTTTCCGTACTTGTCATGAGCAGACTTAAAAGCATGTAAGATCCCGGGAACACCGACTGAGCGCCCTCCAACAACGGCTTCTATCCATCTAACAGCGTTTCCTGAGTCGTCAAGGAATAGTTCAGGGCTTGCGCCTTTTGGCGCTGTTTCTCTACCATCAAAAGTAATTAATTCTTTGCTCTTCTTATCATAGTGCAAGATAAAAGCACCGCCGCCTATCCCCGAGGATTGCGGCTCTACTAAAGTTAACACCAGTTGCGTGGCTATCATGGCATCGACGGCACTACCGCCTTTTGACAACATCAGTTGTCCAGCTTTACTAGCATATGGATTTGCGGCTACCACCATATACTTTTCAGCAATGCGAGCTTCTTTTGACTGAAAGCCTGTCGCTGCTTCTGGCTCTCTAATTTCGGTTGTTTTTTCTTCAGCTAAGGTGTTTGTTGAAAAGCTGAATGCGGCTATCACGCTGAGTGATGCAAGTGTATGTTTCATAATACCCACTTTGCTAGCTACTAATATTTGGCATCATAAAAGCAATTAGGCACAATATGCAAAAAGAATAATGCGAAATTGTATGTTTGAGCTTCCGACCAACAAAGAATATGTCATAGCACCACTGTCTCTGGCGATTTTATCAACAGTATTAATGCTATTCAATCTTGGTTATTACCTAGATTTTGACCGAACAGCGATTGCCAATGGCGAGGTTTGGCGTTTATTAACAGGGCAATTTACCCACAGCAACTGGTATCATTTGTTACTCAACATATTGGGTATTGTGTTTATATGGTTATTACATGCTGAGTACACAACAATCAAAAAGTATTGGGTCAACGTCGGCCTTTTAGGCGCGTTTACGGGACTTATGATCTGGTTGTTTGCACCAAACATAGTTGTATATACAGGGTTGAGTGGCTTGCTACATGGTTTAATTGTCTGGGGGGCGCTTGAAGATATAAAGCGTAAGCTAACCACTGGATACCTGTTGTTGATTGGTGTTTGGGCAAAGGTTTTATGGGAGCAATATGCTGGCGCAAGTGCTGATGTTGCTATGCTTATAGATTCGAGAGTCGCCATTGAAGCGCATCTATTTGGTGCTATTGGAGGCGTACTGTTAGCCATTATTTATTTATTCTACAAAACAAAAAAGCCAGCTTAAGCTGGCTTTTTATTTGCGAGATATTGTACTAATTTAACTTGATACTTGCTCGAGTTGAAGACGCAAATATGCCGAGAACCGCATTAAATGTTTTTCATTTAGCATAGCTAGATAGCCATCTAACCATATGACTCTCGGCAAAGTTTTCTTGCCTCAATATAACGCTCTTCGTTGAGCAATTGGTATTATAAGTTTTCCTTAAACAGCTTGTATATACGACGGTATTCATCCAACCAACTTGATGGCTGTCTGAAACCATGTGGTTCCACCGGATAAATTGCGGTTTCAAAGTCTTCCTTTTCTAACTCAATCAAACGTTGTACAAGACGCACGACATCTTGGAAAAACACATTATCATCGACCATAGGTGCGTTGATGAGAAGTTTGTTTTTCAACCCTTCAGCATGGTAGATAGGTGAGCTGCGCTCGTATGCTATTGGGTCAACATCCGGTCGGTTAAGAATATTTGACGTGTAAGGGTCATTGTAATAAGCCCAATCGGTTACCGGACGCAGTGCAGCACCTGCTTGGAACAGGTCAGGCTGAGTGAATAACGCCATAAAGGTCATAAAGCCGCCATATGAGCCGCCGTAAGTTCCCACTGCGCCACGGTCAACGTTTGCATTATCAACCATCCACTCTACACCATCTGCCAAATCTTCAATTTCTGGTTTACCCATATGGCGATAGATAGCAGTTCTCCAATCACGTCCGTAGCCTTTCGAGCCACGATAGTCCATATCCATGACAACATAGCCTTCACTAGCTAGGAGTGAGTGGAACATAAACTCTCTAAAGTAGTTGGACCAACCCATATGCGAGTTTTGCAAGTAGCCCGCACCATGGTTGAAGATAACCGCTTTACGATTTTTACCGGTTTCACCTTCTTGATAGTCGGCAGGGTAATATACTTTTGCATAGACAGGCTCACCTTGATGACTAGAAGGTACAGCCACAATTTTTGGTGCGATTAACTTTTTATTTAAAAATGTGTCTGAAACAGTGTTTGTTAATCGAGATACTGAGGCTTTTGGTGCTGCATCTGCAACGTAAAGCTCAGGTGGCATCATGATTTTAGAGTGTGTAAGTAAAAGCTGTTGTTCATTTGGACTTAGCTGATAATCCGTAAGGCCATCTAAATCTGTGATTTGCTCGTCTTGCCCTGTCTCTAAGTTTACACGATAGATTTCATACAAGCCCGGATGCTCTTTATTCGCCTTATAGTAGATAAACTTGTTATCTGAAGTTAAGGTCGGCTCTGAGACTACAAACTTACCAGCAGTCACTGCCTTTGCTTTGCTATTAAGTGGTTTCAGATATAGTTGGCTGTAACCTGACTGTTCAGAAAGGTAATACAGTGTATTTTGATCATTTAGCCAGCCAAAATCATTGTAGGTATAATTGATCCACGCATTGTCATGAAGACGGTGCTGTGAGATGAATTGCTGCTTATCGAAATCCACCGTGGCGATCCAGCGATCTTTATTATCCCATGCGCCTAACATGACAGCTACCTGTGAGCCATCACTGTTCCACCGGATAGCAGATTGATTCCAACCCCAAGTATCTATCAGGTTAATGTCACGAGGTACCTTTTTGCTGTTATAGGTTCCGCCGTTAGCCTCAGCATTTTCACGTTTAACCTCGGCTAATACGTCCTCATCAAAACCAGGTAATGTGTCGTAACTTAGTGTTACTTGCTCAGCACGGTTTAAATCAATGAAAATGACTTCCGAACTCATTGGCTCTGTATCAGCCACTCGACGGCGTGCTTTAACCGGATCGATATCGCCATTTTGACTCACGTAATTAGGCATAATGTCGGTATCTGCACGACTAGGTTTGTTATCGGTTATGACAGCAATAAGCTTATCTCCTGTCGGAGCTAAGCTTACAGACACTAATGCCTTGCCTTTGCCTAAGTAGAATTGGTTGCCTTGAATACTGGCATTATTGGTGTCAATCTCTTGCGCGCGAGCTTCACGGTCTTTACTATTTTTATGCGTTAGTGCCACAAATTGAATAAGCTTGTGCTGTTGCTCAGCAATATAGCCACTGGGCTCTTTCACCCCTTGTGGTTTATCGGCCAAATGTAACTTAACTAGCTCTTTGGTTAGGCCAGTTTTTAAATCCACGGCAAATAACGCATTACCAGCGCGGTAAGCTAAACGATTGTCTGTTAAAAACTGCGGTGCATATTCATAAGCTGATGAGTGAGTAACTTGTGTTAAATCGCCTGACTCTATGTTTTTTACGAATATGTTTCCTTTGAACTCATACGATTGCAATGTTCTATCCGAATTGTAAATCGCATTTTGGGCACCAACCGCGTGTAATTCAGCAAGTGACACCTTTGTACTTTTTTGTTTATTGCTAACTGCAAAAAGATCCCTTAACTCGTTTCCTGCTTGCTTGCGTTTGTAATAAATCGTGTCGCTATCAGCACCCCAGAATGCACTTTCAGGCTGACGTCCTAGCCAGTCAGGATGTGCCATTGCTTGTTTTAAAGTGATCTGCTCACTGCCAAAATCAACAGGAGTCGTTACAACAGGCGAAACGGAATTATTTGTTGCAACATCCTTGGTTTGCTGGCTTACTTCGGTCGTTTGGCAACCTGAAAGAAAAAGGCTTGAGGCTACAGCCACTGAGATAAGAGAGAGTTTTAACATGTGCTTTCTTATAAGTGATTAAATTTGCCTAATTTAAGCAGAAAGCCAGCGGAATATCGAATAATTTAAGATTAAAGACCACATGGGTGGGACAAAAAAAGGCCAGCATGGGATGCTGGCCAAATACTCTCTGCGCTCACATAGTCGTTGATGGACAACGAGTATGAAGTGAGGCCTATCCACGCCTCATTAAAGTAGACAGTACATTTGAAAAAGAGTTCCAAAAAAACAGCAAAAAAGTAAACTTTTTTAATGCTATCAAAAATTGCATTTTTATCAGGGAGCTAGAGCCACTAGCAAGCTTGTGAGAAACTAAGTGCTGAAGGAGTTAATAAAAAAACTTAACTCCTTCTAAAATGTGTTAATTTAAGACTAACTGCTGTGCAGTGTCCATCACACCGGGGTAATGCTGCTCTGGTAAAATGTCGGCCAGCTCAGCCAGTACTTCACCTAATTTATGTAAAGAGTCTGCTGAAACATTAATGTGTCCAACTTTGCGTCCTGGTTTTGCAGATTTACCATACCAGTGGCTAGTGACTCCAGGTATTGCGAGTACTTGTGGTGGGATATGCGCTTGTCCTAACACATTTATCATAGCAGTTGGACGCAGTAGATTTGTATCACCGATAGGTAAACCCGCTACAGCACGAATGTGGTTTTCAAACTGACTTACGTGAGCGCCCTGCTGAGTCCAATGACCTGAGTTGTGAACTCTTGGAGCAATTTCATTAACCAGTAGCTGTCCTTCAACATCAAAGAATTCGATAGCTAAAACACCGACATAATTCAGCTCATTGGCGAGCTTGGAAAATGCTTCTTCTGCTTGAGCTTGAATACTCGCCTTTTCTTTACCTGCAAGAGAAAGCGTCAGTACACCATTTGTGTGCTGATTTTCTGTCAGAGGATATATTTTGCAATCGCCCTCTTTTGTTCGAACACCAATAATTGATACTTCGCGATCAAATGGGATCATTTTTTCCGCAACAATAGAGTGAGGCTGCGCTTGTGTACCTGCTTGCAAAAATGCTGACATTTCATCCCAGATTGCATCGATTTCTGCTTCTGACTTTACTCGCCATTGCCCTTTTCCATCGTATCCCGCTTGGCAAGTTTTAACCACCAATGGCATACCAAGTTCATCAATTGCTTCAAGAAAGTGGGATCTATCTGTGATAATTTTAAACGGTGCACATGGTACTTTGGTCTTGTCCAAAAGTGCTTTTTCTTTTTCTCTGTCTCCACCCGTCGCAATGGCTTCAGCACCGGGATAAAACTTACCACTTTGTTGGCACAAAGCCAGTATATCCAGTGGGATATGTTCAAACTCAGCAGTAATCGCATCGGCACTTTCGATTGCTTGTTGAAGTGACTCTGATGTCGTTGTAAAAGTAACGGGGTTTATTACTGTTTTACTACCAACATCGTAAGCAAGCACTTTGATATCTAGATGAGTTGCTGACAGACTCATCATACGAGCCAACTGGCCCGCACCTAAAACAAGAATATTCATGTTACTTCGCAGGGTCTGGGTTAGCTAATACGGTGTCTGTTTGCTCTTTTCTGAACGCTTCTACCTTTACAAATATTTCAGGCTGTTGACAACCTAAGATTTGAGCTGCTAACAATCCTGCATTTGCAGCACCGGCATCACCAATTGCAAGCGTGCCTACTGCAACACCTTTTGGCATTTGGCAAATAGAAAGTAATGAATCAACACCGTTTAGGGTCTTCGATTTTACTGGAACTCCAAGTACCGGTAAGCTAGTGAATGCGGCTGCCATACCAGGCAAATGCGCAGCGCCGCCGGCACCTGCAATAATTACTTTGATCCCACGCTCAGCTGCTGTCGAAGCGTAGTCAGCCAGAAGCTGAGGTGTGCGGTGAGCAGAAACCACCTTTGTTTCATACTCGATACCAAACTTTTCCAACATTTCGGCTGCATGCTGCATTGTAGGCCAATCTGATTTTGAACCCATAATGATGCCAACGGTCATAATAATTCCTCGACTAATTTTGAACGATACAGAGCTAAGGCCCTTCATGCCTTAGCTCGGCGCATTATACCTGAGTTCGTCTTTAATGCGAAGAATCAACTTATTGGAACAATCGGAGGAGTGATTACCAATTCAAAACTTACTTTTTTTGCAGTTATTGGACCGCGTAGTAACGTAATTCTATCCGTGTACAGCCTTACGCACTGACTATTCAACATATGGAAACGTTAATCCAATGAGTAAAGTAAAATCTGAGCTGTGCCTAACTTCTGGCTCTACTTTCATTAGTTTGTACTGTTAATTCTAGACCTTTAGCTCTTTTAAGGTGAGCAAAGAAAGATTTTGGTCCCATAATCAAACACAAAACCGCCAACCCTCCTGGCAACAAAACAAGCTTTAATATTGGTCCTAGTACATAACTATAAAAGCCAATGAACGGCATAAAAAGTATATATCCTATGAATAAACGCAACTGCTGCATGGTCGAGACTCCTATCTTTTTTGAGCGTGCTCAATTATAATAATGAGCACGCTCAAAAAATGCAAATTATATCTGAAATTACTTATAACCGTGCTACAATTGCCTGCAAATAAAATGGTAACCTTATGAAAAAAAGAGAAATTACATATAAGAAGATCCTAGAGTCAGGTTGGCTGCTGTTCCAGCAAAAAGGCTTTGAAGAGACCACTACAAGGCAAATTGCTCAACAGGCAGGTGTTGCCACGGGCACGGTATTTGCGCACTTCCCTACTAAACTAGAGATTTTAAAAGTAGCGATGTACGAACAGATAGAGCAGCTCATAGCACAAGCCCAAAAATCTGATACTCAACACAGTGCCAGCTTGAAGCTTAGGCATTATGCTAAATACTTATTTGCCTTTTATCTTGATAATCGCGCGTTTAGTAAAGAACTAATAACTGGGATAATCTGGCAGAGCCATTTTTTCTCTGCTCAGTTGGACTTATTTAAGCAGCTACTTTTTAGTGAGCAGGAATATGATGAATTAAAAGCTTCGGTAATGATGGATTGCTACTTTATGACGGTAATTGAAGGGTTAAATGATGAGACCTCTTCTGTTGACGATCTTATCTATAGATTATCACAAAAGTTAAAATTAATTAGCCACCAAAGTGTATGATGTGTTCCTTTTGAAATATTCATGTAATTTAACTTGTACTTTTGTACAGATGGCCATATAAATGCAGCAAGGGCTGATGTAATAAGCAAGTGCTTGGGAAAAGTTACTTAGTTCCTTACTTTGTCTAATGAGGTCAAAATGAAACGCGTCATCTTATTCTTGATAACTAACTTAGCAGTTATGCTGGTGTTAGGGATCGTGCTATCTATTATAATGTCTGTATTTGGCATATCTAGCCGTAGTTACACTGGCATTATGATTATCGCCGCCGTATTTGGGTTCGGTGGTTCCTTTATTTCATTGTTTATGTCCAAATGGGTGGCTAAAAAGTCCACTGGCGCAGTTGTTATTGAACAGCCACGTAACGAGACTGAACATTGGCTAGTATCAACTGTAACGCAGCAGGCTAAAAAAGCAGGAATTGCTGTGCCTGAAGTTGCAATTTATGATAGTCCTGAAATGAACGCTTTTGCTACAGGTCCTAGTAAAAATAACAGCCTAGTTGCTGTTAGTACAGGCCTGCTGCATAACATGAGTCAAGACCAAGCCGAAGCGGTATTAGCACATGAAGTATCACATATCGCTAACGGTGATATGGTTACGCTTACGTTGATCCAAGGCGTGGTTAATACCTTTGTTATCTTCTTTGCCAAAGTATTAGCTGGGATTGTAGATAACTTCTTGAATAGTGATGAAGAAGAGTCTGGCGGTAGTTGGACGTATTTTATCTTCGATATGATCTTCCAAATACTGTTCGGGATTTTAGCTTCTGTCGTCGTTGCCTACTTTAGCCGTAAACGCGAATTTGCAGCTGATAAAGGCGCAGCAGACTTAGTTGGTGCACATAAAATGCGTTCAGCTTTAGAGCGTTTAAAGCATAACCACGAATCGCAGCTTGAAGGCTCAATGATGGCTTTTGGCATTGCATCTGGTAAATCAGTGGCTGATTTCTTTGCATCACATCCACCGCTAGATGAGAGAATCAAAGCATTATCGTGATAGAATGTAGATAGATTACAGGGCAGCGCTTAGCTGCCCTTTTTTATAGCGAAATACGATATAATCCGTCACTTCCACAGCAAAACCCTAATCGTGATAATAAGTTAAGCGAGCGATGATTTTTAGGAGATACCCTTGCTATCACTGTAGAACAAGCAAATGGTAGTTGTTTTGCTTGTTTAAATAGGTGACTGAGTGCTTCAAACATCAACCCACTCCCCCAATACTCAGGTGAAAGTTCGTAGCCTACATAAATGCCATCAGGCTCTTCATGTTCTAGATAAAAGCCAACACACCCAATGATCGTGTTGCTCTTTTTGCAAATAAGGCAAAAGCGCCCTCCAATTCGTTCATACAACCGCTCAATATCCATCTGGATCATACACTTTAAATCTACTTCCGTGAGATTATCACCATAATCATTAAAGGCTTTGACTTGTGGTAAATTGAGTAACGGAAGTAATTGACTACAGTCTCTATGACGAATTGGTCTAATAACCAGTCTTTTGGTTACGAATTCCATTTAAGGCCTACACAAATAAGTGATTGATGCGATAGTAGCACTATTGATAACGATTGGATCTTTCAATTTTATGATTTATTGGAATGTTTTATAATATCCATTTTTGGGAATAGTATAAATGAGCGAAGAATTCAAAGTTATCCCACCTACAACAAAAGTTTATTGCCCAGAGCGAGGCGAAGGCTGGACATTAACAGGCATTACAGGAATAGATGAAAACGCGTCAGTGATGTTTTCTGGGGTGCGTTACACTATCTCAGCAAAAGAAATCATAGGTTCTTTATTGCCCAATTATGAAGCAAAACACAAAGCCGAGTAAATACACCTTGATAGCGGCTAAAATAAGCCGCTGTCAAGATCACTTAGCTATACCGAAGACGGCAAATTTAACAACGATAGCAGCGAAGCACGCAGTTGTAGTTTTGGCGTCCCATCACTGTATGGTGCAGTTGCAAGTAACGGACAATCTAAACGCAGTTTAAGGCTCTCAAGGTTTTCTTCAAACACAGCCATATTAGGATCCACTTGATTGGCAATCCAACCCACCAAGTTAAGCCCTTTTTGTTTTATCGACTCCGCGGTTAAAAACGCGTGGTTTAAACATCCAAGCTTCATACCCACCACCAAAATGACCGGAAGCTGTGCTCGCGCCACCCAATCATATAGATATTCTGTGTCATTGATAGGTAGCGCCCAGCCACCTGCGCCTTCACACAATATATATTCAGCACCCAATTGGGTTAGATCTTCGTATCGAGCATGTAATTTATCAACGGTGATCTCAACATTCGCCTGCTTTGCCGCTATGTGAGGAGCAATAGGTGGAGCAAAACAAAACGGATTCACTTGTTCGTAGGTACCATGCACAGTCGCCGCTTCCATTAGGCTGATAGCATCAACATTAACTAACTCACCAAACGCTTCTTCTGCATCAGCCGCAATGGGTTTAAAGCCAATTGCTTGCTTAGTATGTTTCGCTAATAGCTTTAACAACAAGGTAGAGATGTAGGTCTTACCTACTTCGGTATCTGTTCCGGTTATAAAATATGCGTGTTTCATTTTTGTAGTTCCAAAAAGCCCACTTGATAACTTACATCAAAACCGCAGCCACTTTGCGGATAATGTCCTAATAAACGCCTAAACGCCGTCTTACCCAATAGTCCTTGGCGCTTTGTTGGCGCTTTAACGTCATTGGCACCGATTTTTTTAACTGAGCGCAACGCCTTGAGCGCAGAATCATATCTATCGATTAAGGTTTCTTCTTGTGTCCAAACTACCTTAAACCCTGCTTTTTCAGCAAATTTGCTAAGTTGCGTTAAAGTATGGAACGTATTGACATGACTACACTCATCAATTGCTTGCCAAGCAGTGTTGATTTCGGCTAATGAGCCAGTTAATACCGAGCTAAGTATCACACGCCCCTGATTTTTTAATACTCTATAAAGCTCTTGAAATAGCATTTCAGGTGAATTGGACCATTGAATAGCAAAGTTACTAAACACTAAATCGATGCAGTTTGCTTGCAGCGCTAATTTGTCCATATCGCAGCAAACACTCGCGCTCAAATTTACTTGGCTTGCGAGCATTGTATAGCTTAGATCTGCACCTAGATATTGGGTGGTATACCCTTTGAGTCTGTGGTAGTTTTCATGAGGCCCACACCCCAAATCAAGCAAACAAGGAAACATACGCACTACCCCCGGCTCGCTATTGTTCTGAGCTAAACGAGAGAACAATATGTTTGCGGCTTGCTTTTGTACATTGGCGTGTTGTGAGTACGTTTTCGCGGCTTTAGAAAAACACTTAGCAGTTTGTGTTACTTCTGCTTTTGCTTTACTCATGACACCTCCACTAGAGCAGAAACTAGATATTCAATATCTTGAGTGCTGTGTTCTGCCGTGATTGTTATACGTAAACGCGCTGTATTTTGAGGTACGGTCGGCGGCCTTATCGCCCCTACCCAAATTCCTTTTTGCTTGAGCTTATTTTGTGCTGCTATCACATTTTCGCTCGTGCCGAATACCAATGGCTGGATGGCTGTGTCGCTTGGAATAGGTGATAGCTTAGTGACACTAATTAACTTTTTAAAATACGCAATATTCCTCGACAACTTGTCCCTAGGCTCTGTAGCCAACAATAATCGATTAAGCTGATGTAAAGCCACACTGGCCATAATTGGCGATAATGCCGTGGTATAAACAAACTCACGGTTAAATTGCACCAAATATTCGATAACCTGTCGACTGGCTAATACTGCAGCCCCTTGGCAGCCCATTGCTTTACCAAACGTTACCACTAGTATTTCTGGTTTAATACCTGTATCTACTGTTCCTAGGCCATTTTCACCAATCACCCCGAAGGCGTGGGCATCATCAACCATTAGCCATGAAGAATGGGATTGCGCGAGTTTACTTATTTCAACAATAGGAGCGGTATCTCCATCCATAGAAAATACACCTTCCGTAACAATCAATTTATTGTTAGCTTTTGTTTTTTCCAGTCTCGACCTTAAGTGGTTCAGATCATTATGGTTAAAGCGCACAAATTTAGCATTTCCGGCTAATCCACCATCTATTAAGCTGGCATGATTTAATTTATCTTGAAACACCGCTGCACTAAATTGCTTTTCTCCAGAGGTAAATAATGCCTTGAGTGTGCTAGTATTCGCAGCAAAACCACTTGGAAATAACAGCGCAGCTTCATATCCAAGTGCGTCACACAGTTGACGTTCAAGCTGTTGATGTACGCCCAAATACCCTGTTACCAATGCCGAGCTTCTGCTTCCAGCCTCTATGGAGACCAGCTGAGTAGCATCTAGTTGAGTCGCAAGGCCGAGATAATCATTGCTCGCAAAGTTAAGGTATTGCTCACCAGCAATCGTAATTCGACTTGCACACGCATGCTCTACTAACACGCGCTGTCTAAACAGCCCTTCGGCGCGACGCGTTGCAAGGGCTTGCGTTATATATGAAAATGACATCAATTAGTTTGCTTCGTAGAACAACTCTGACGTCGCTTTATCGGCAATAGCTGAACTTAACGATGCTTCATAAGCTTCATCTGAATAGTCTTCCCGCGTCTCAGGGTTCATGCCCAACTTTTTGATCAGATTCATATCTGCATCTGCTTCTGGATTCTCTGTGGTCAGTAGCTTATCTCCGTAGAATATAGAGTTTGCACCGGCAAAGAAACACATAGACTGCATTTGTTCATTCATTGCAGTTCTACCCGCAGATAAACGCACATAACTATGTGGCATCATAATACGCGCGACGGCAATCGTACGAATAAACTCAAAATGATCTAAGTCATCAACATTTTCAAGTGGCGTGCCCTTAACCTTAACAAGCATATTAATCGGTACACTTTCAGGTTGCTTTGGTAAGTTTGCAAGTTGAATCAACAGACCATAACGATCAGATGCCTGCTCTCCCATTCCAACGATACCACCAGAGCATACCTTCATGCCTGCGTCTCTAACATGGTCAAGCGTATCCAAACGGTCTTGATATGTTCTTGTGGTAATAATTTGTTCGTAATACTCAGGAGAGGTATCCAAATTATGGTTGTAATAATCAAGGCCTGCCTCTCGTAGCGTATGTGCCTTTTGATTATCAAGCTTACCCAAGGTCATACAGGTTTCTAGGCCAAGCTCCTTTACTTCTTTGACCATTTTGGCGATGTAAGGCATATCTCTGTCTTTAGGATCGGACCACGCAGCCCCCATACAAAAGCGCGTCGCCCCTTTTTCTTTCGCCAGCTTTGCTTGAGTTACAACCTTCTCCACTTCCATCAAGCGCTCACGCTCTAGATCTGTTTTATAGTGGCCTGACTGCGGACAGTATTTACAATCTTCGGGGCAAGCTCCCGTTTTGATAGACAGCAAAGTTGAGATCTGTACTTCATTGGGGTTGAAATTTTTTCGGTGAATGCTTGCAGCATAAAAAAGTAAGTCATTAAAAGGCATAGTGAACAGCGTTTTTACTTCTTCATGTGTCCAATCGTGTCTTAGCGCGCCTAATTCCATATTTTCATTCTCTTTTTATTCTTGCCTAAATTTAGCGCACGGATACCGTGTGGTGGTTAAATTTAGAGCATTCAAACTGACGGTGATTGGCTTAGTCTACTTCTTAGCTTAGTATTGTCAACGTTGCATGCGCCCACAAGGTTTACAAATGAACAATAAACAAACAATTGATATTGAATTCGATCGCCAGCACATTTGGCACCCCTACACCTCAATGATTGACCCTTTGCCTGTTTATCCAGCCAAAAGAACGTTTGAAAACAAAATTGAGCTTGAAACGGGTGAAATACTCATTGATGGTATGGCCTCTTGGTGGAGCGCTGTACATGGCTATGGACACCCAGAAATAATCACGGCAATAAAAAACCAAGCCGACACCATGAGTCATGTCATGTTTGGTGGTCTAACCCACCAGCCTGCCGTTGACTTATGCAAATTACTTATAGAGCTAACCCCTGCACCACTTAATCGAGTTTTTCTCGCCGACGGCGGCTCTGTCAGTGTGGAAGTGTCAATCAAAATGGCTATTCAATATTGGCTGAGCAAAGGCAAAAGAAATAAGATCCAAATTATGACGGCCAAAAAGGGCTATCACGGTGACACATTCGCAGCCATGAGTGTGTGTGATCCTGTCAACTCCATGCACGCGATGTACCAAGGCTTTTTACCTGAGCAAGTGTTCGTCAACGCTCCTAGTAGCAAATTTGAAGGCACTCAATGTCAAGAAGAGCTCAACCAGCTGGAAGCCGCTTTTGCAACCCACCATGAAAATGTG
This sequence comes from Pseudoalteromonas sp. McH1-7, assembly GCF_013366255.1. NCBI lineage: Bacteria > Pseudomonadati > Pseudomonadota > Gammaproteobacteria > Alteromonadales > Pseudoalteromonadaceae > Pseudoalteromonas > Pseudoalteromonas sp. McH1-7. The sequence goes on from NZ_JABWPQ010000001.1 coordinate 147,138, forward strand.
GCGGCGTTTATTATCGAACCCATTGTGCAAAATGCTGGAGGCATGAACTTTTATCACCCTGATTACCTAAAAGCGCTTAGGAAGCTATGTGATAAATATGAAGTGCTGCTGATTTTAGATGAAATAGCCACTGGGTTTGGCCGTACTGGTAAAATGTTCGCTTGTGAACACGCCGATATTTCACCTGATATCATGTGTGTAGGTAAAGCACTAACCGGTGGTAATATGACACTAGCCGCGACCTTGGCTACAGAGGACGTGGCATTGGGTATTAGCCAAGGTGAAGCTAAGGTATTAATGCACGGCCCGACTTTTATGGGCAACCCACTTGCCTGCGCTGCTGCCGTCGCCAGTTTAACACTCCTAAAGCGTAAAGAGTGCGACGCCAATATTAAACGAGTATCTCAAGCGCTAGAGGCACTCAAGCGTTGTCAAAATCTAAGTGTAGTAAAAGCAGTCAGAGTGCTTGGTGCAATCGGCGTTGTTGAAGTAGATAGAGTGGTCGATGTTGCCAAAATTCAAAAGTTCTTTATCCAAAAAGGCGTATGGATAAGACCGTTTGGCAAACTTATTTATATCATGCCTGCATATATTTCATCTGATAAAGACATCTTAACGTTAGCTGATGCCATTTATGCAGCAATTGCAGGTGATCATTTTTAATTGGTAACTTTAAAGGAGTTAGGTCTAATTAATGAGCTAACTCCATTAAACTAAGCCAAAGAGATTATCACAAAGCAGTGAAGTTGCATTTTTTCGAACTTTCCGACATTTGTACCTGAAATGATAATGGCAGCATGTTACCATGCTCGTTTTTATAATTTGCAAGTGAGAAAGAGACAAACTAAATATGCAGCAAACCGTCAAATTGCAGCCAGCTGAAGCTTACCAGCCACCTCGTTTTACCGTTTATCAGCACCGCCAAATCGATAAGATTGAGCAGTTAGATAAACTGCCAGAGCACCTGCGCTTTCAAATGAAAGTCGTTGCCAACGTATTTCCTTTTCGCGTTAATAATTTTGTAATTGAAGAGCTTATCGACTGGGACAAAGTGCCTAACGATCCTGTATTTCAATTAACTTTTCCACAGCGTGGTATGTTGGATGACGAATCTTACGATAAAATGGCTGCGCTGTTGAGTAAAGAACATACCCCAGAAGAGGTATTTAACCTTGCGACTGAAATTCGCCAAAAGTTAAATCCACACCCTGCTGGGCAAATGGAAAAAAACGTCCCTGAATATGAAGGTGAGCGTGTAGACGGGATCCAGCATAAATATAAAGAAACCGTTTTATTCTTCCCATCTCAAGGTCAATACTGCCATTCATATTGTACATTTTGCTTCCGCTGGGCTCAGTTTGTCGGCAAAGCAACGAGATTCAATAATAATGATGCCGAGCTACTTCATAATTACTTAGCACAGCACACCGAAGTGACGGATCTCTTGATGACTGGTGGCGACCCTATGGTTATGCGCACTGTTAAACTACGAAAATATCTAGAGGCATTGAAAGAGCCAAGGTTTGATCACATTCGTACTATCCGTATCGGTACGAAGTCCCTCACCTTCTGGCCATTTAGATACGTAACTGATCCAGACGCACAAGAGTTGCTAAAATTACTTAAAGAGCTTGTTGACGCTGGTAAACACGTATCAATTATGGCGCATGTTAATCACAAGCAAGAACTTCGTACAGAAGTCACCCGTGAAGCAATCAAGCTCATACGTAAGACTGGTGCTCAGATAAGAACACAAGCGCCTCTTTTAAATAATATAAACGTAGATGCAGATATGTGGGCCGAAATGTGGAAAGAGCAAACTCAGCTTGGCATGATCCCATACTACATGTTTATCGAGCGTGATACAGGAGCCAAGCGCTACTTTGAAATTCCACTACATAAAACGTGGGAAACCTTCCGTGAAGCTTATAAACAAGTGTCTGGAGTCAGCCGTACAGTGAGAGGTCCTTCAATGAGTGCAGGCCCTGGTAAAGTTGAAGTGTCAGGTGTGACTGAGATAGCCGGTGAAAAGGTATTTGTGCTGCGCTTTATTCAAGCACGAAACCCTGACTGGGTGCAGCGCCCATTCTTTGCCAAATTTGATGAAAATGCTCACTGGCTAGATGACTTAAAGCCAGCATTTGGAGAAGAAAAATTCTTCTGGCAAGACGAATACGACGCCATGTAAATGTAAAAACATCAAAAAAGCCAGCAAATTGCTGGCTTTTATTTGGCGCATTTAAATACCCTTGGGCTTGGATACAAAATGAGTTCACTCATCGCCTTTAAAATCACATTAAAGTATTTCCTTATCTAGCCAGGTAATTTTGCAATAACTGCTTGCTAAAAGCATTAATTTGATGCTCAACACCGAATTTGCCTTCTATCGTCACATTGTATTGTACAGCAATTTTTTCAACGCCTTCCGACTCAAGAATTACCTTATAAACCTTGTGAGTTAACAACTTTTAATCTTTCGAAGTTTCACAAAGTTCCAATTTTTATTCTTTGGAAATAACGTCCTGATTGATGCGTTTGTCAGCTTGTGTTGCACGAATAAAATCAAGATCACTAGTGATAACTCCAATACCCGATGCGACAACGTCATTGTATGGTTGAGTGATCGGTTCATGTCGAGACCAAAGGTAAACATCCGAACCATAGCTCTGAAGTCTTGATGCTAGGCGTTCAGGATAGCCCCAGAAATACTTTGTCATCGAGGGAGGTATAAAAAGAACAGTGTTCCTACAGGACTCTGGAACTAACCCTGCCCATCCAACTAAAAGATAACCTATTGCGCAATTCTTGACACTATCAACGCTTGCTAACCGCAAAGATGGATCCTTATTTCGAAACCATTCCATACCTTTTGAAGAGGTGATGACAATATGGTTAGGTATTTTTCCTGATAGATACTCATATAGAGTTTCGAATGAACGTATGTCGTTATTCTTTAGGTTTAACCAAAACTCATACTTTGGATATCGTTTATAAAACGCCTCTAACTTGGAAATCTCAAAACCTTTCCCTCTAAATGGGAAGGTCGCACCATCGTCAAACGTGTATCCATATCCTGCATCAATACTTTTCAACTGCTCAAATGATGTTTTATGTACCGGCCCAGAGCCGTTTGTAGCACAATCTAATGTCCAGTCATGAAAAACTACCAGTTGATCATCACTAGTTTTGTGCACATTTAGATGAATTACCTTAGCTCCGGCTGCGATGGAAGAAGCCACAGCTTCTAATGTGTTCTCAACTGAATTGGCCCTTGATGCTTTTATAGAAAGGGAGGTACAGCCAGTTTTATTTAATTTTTCATAGTTAACTGCGCTTCCGCCGCCTCGATAGGCTACAATCTCGCCATGTCGCCGTAGGTCAGGAACGAATACATAAGCATTAATAACCCCTAGAGTAATTATGCAAGCAAGAGGAATCAAAAATATCTTAACTATTTTTATAAACATTTATTATCTGAATCCTTGATAAATAATCGATGAAAGCTAAGGCTCAATTAATAGGGTTAAAAATAGTGGGCTAAAATTTGTAACGCATGAACAAAGCCAACTGTTATTTGTCCGCGTTTACAACTTTGTTAGATGACACTAATTCAGTAATTATTGGAGGCTCATGAGCTAGGATTGATACGCACTCATTCAAACCAATAATTAGATACTCCCGTGCTTCACAAAGCTTGCCTGTCACGAAATGAGCTCGCGTTTTTTCTAAAGAGTTCCAACCACCTTCAATTACTTCAAAACACCAACCTTTAGTCAAATCACATTCGGACCAAAACTCACCCAAGTCACCTTCATCAAGAACCCTAAAGCCCCATGATGCATCAAAATTGGCTTTTATTTTCCAACTCTTTGACTCAACGGTAATATCTAAACCGTTATTAGATAGTTTAACTTCATCAACTATCGTACTGCGATCTGATTTATATGGTGATTCAATTAATAGCACCTTAGGTTCGAATATCGTCATAGTCTTCTAACGCCGCATTAAGGTGCGCCTTAGGCGTCACCTGGAATGCCTTGTTATGTTTCGATTTGGAAGTAATCCTTGAACTTCAGACTCAAAGGCTACTTGCTCATCACTGTTTTCAGTGAAAAAAGCATCGGACGTTTTGAGCTTTTCAAGTAATGAAATAATTGAGTTTATATTTTCAAGTAGCTTGGACAATATTTTCACTCTTTCAATTTCATCACTGTCAGCTTTTGGAAAGCTGACAGTGTATTTTCTATACTCTTGATTTCCGTTCCATTCGTTTTCCCATGATGCGTTATTAAAAATTAAATTTTTAATGTCTTGCACATTTTGCTCGGAGCCAATCAAGTGAACTAAAGCTTCAGGGTTTAACCCTAGATCTTCCATGCAAATATTATGAATAACACTATGCCATGAAAATTTTCCATTATTATAGTTAGTCGCACTTTTCAGCAAATCCAGTATGATACTTCTAATGGAATTACAATGCTCTGTGATAATAAAATCAGACTTTAGTGAATTGATATCAATTTTAGCGGTAGTATGAATATTACAGAGAAGTACTTCAAAAAAGACTTCTATATCATCTGATAATCTATGTACTGCTTTCGTCTTAGCATTTATATGCGAGTGAGGCTGTTCTACAGCTGTATATATGCTTCTCTTTAGCTCTGGTAACCTTGTATGAATCCAGTTTAAAACCTCTTCTGAATCCTTCATGATTTGAGAGCTCATTTGACACAATAAATTATCATTAGTTATCGTTCTCAATCTCATCCATGTATTAAAAACAGTTCCTCTTTTAATTGTTAGCTCTTGATGCTCTCTTTGTTTGAGTTTGATTTCTAACTCATTATGAAAGTAATGAATTATCGGAGTAAAATCGAAGACTTGTACCCTGTTTCCTTCTTCCAAGTCTTTCGATAGTAGAGGTAAAAAGTCACTCAAGTCTCTTTCATCAACCGCTTTAATATATTTGCCCGTAGCTTTGTCAACCAACAAAGAGCGCACAGAAAGATCATTATTCATAAATTGTTACACATTCCTCTAATAAAGTGAGGCTAAATTATACGGTATTTCTAGAAGATGAACCCAAGAAACATAGACATAATGACTCCCACACGGTGCTAGCCTCCGCATTTTCGTGGGTTAGCTTAAAGCCAGAGCCATAATTAGTTTGTCAAATAACTAAATAGCAGAGGCTAGCATGACTAAACATAACGCAGCAAATCGCTGACACCCACCTCTAATTTGCACCTTCCTAAGATACCGCCTAAGCTTTAGTTCTGCACTCAATGGATTGAGGAAACCAAACGATGGCGACTGCCCGTAAAAGACAAATCAGTTTAACCGATACCAAATATTATCACTGTATCTCCCGTTGCGTCAGGCGCGCATTTCTCTGCGGCGAAGATAAATTCACTGGTAAATCATACGAACACCGCAGGGATTGGGTTGAAGAAAAGCTATTGATGTTGGCTTCCATATTTTGCATTGATGTTTGTGCTTATGCTGTGATGAGTAATCATACTCACATTGTGTTATATGTTGATGATAAAAAGGCGAAACGTCTGTCCGATGAAGCGATAGTGATACGATGGCACAAGTTGTTTAAAGGTAATGGGATAAGCCAAAAATTTACTGAAGGTGAGCCACTCAATGAGTCGGAGCAGTTGATATTAGATGAACTGGTTGATAAGTACAGGGAAAGGCTGGCCGATATTAGCTGGTTTGTGCGAGTGCTTAACGAAAACATCGCCCGCCGAGCAAATAAAGAAGACAATTGTACAGGCCGTTTTTGGGAAAGACGGTTTAAATCCCAGGCATTACTGGACGAGGCTGCATTGGCCGCTTGCCTCGCATACGTAGACCTAAACCCAATTAGAGCCAACATCGCCGCAACGCCTGAAACCTCAGACTACACCAGCATCAAAAAACGCATCGACCACGCGAAGATGGGAAAGCAACCAAAAAGCCTACTACGCTTTGTGGGCAGTCCACGAAAACATATGCCAAAAGGCCTGCCTTTTGAACTCAAGTCTTATATCGAATTGGTTGAACTCACAGGCCGCTGTATTCGAGACGACAAGCGAGGCTATATCTTTGAGTCTCAGCCCATACTCACTCGACTCAATATAGAACCTGAGAACTGGATAAAGCTCACTACGCAGTTTTCACGTGTATTTCACGGCGCGGTTGGTCGAGAGCGAACAGTAACCGCCTACTGTGAAACACTACAAAAGCGACGGCGGACAAACCTAACAAACTGCGAGCGCTTGTTGGCTTAGCAAAATTCACATTCTCAACGCTAGAATTTTCTATTGCTGTACTTACAGCGCGTTGTCGTGCGCGACAACCTGGTTTTAGTGTAGAGATACGCTCGAGTGCTAAAAAATAACCTATCGATATACGCTTTTGACCAAAGTGATGCAAGTGCATTCATACGTTTTTACTTGACGTCCTCAGCTTGGGTATTAATAGTAATGGGTGTCATTCGTTTTTTTTGTATGACCGTGCAACTATAATGACCGGGTTGTCACCCGCAACATGTTGAATAAGAGACACTTGATGTTGAGCCTTTTGGTTCGTCGTAAAATCCGTAGGAATGTTGTCACTGCCGCCATGACCTAATCGGTCGTAATAACATGACGTGAATGTCCTTGGTAATTGTTCATTAAACACCAAGCGAAACGCATAATAAAAATGCTACGCGTTGCGAATAACTCTTAAACAGTTTATAGTGATCCGTAAATCGCATTACATCCATTCGTTCTCCAAAGCTCTTGATGAACTAGTTTCCAGTCGAAACTATATGCCTCTTTTAACTGAACTTTCTTAGCTTCGAACGCCTTGTCAGGTTCAGACATTTTTGCGACCATATAACCCAGTAAAACCTTACAGTCTTGCAGCATTTTTAGAAAAGCCAACATCAATTCATCATTAGCTTGAAGCTCTATCTCTATGAGCTGTTCAGTATTGGCTGTAATGACTCCGAAAAACTTGGACATTGCTTCTTGAGCTTGGGCATCTGATTTAAAATTGCCTAATACAACATCCAAACACTTTGCATAGTCTTGGTTCACAGCATAGAGTTGCTCCGCAGAATCCGTATTAGCATGATTAGTTAAAGACACTGTCAGCGCAAGCAAACATAGACTAGTAAGAAACTTCATATGTTTTTCCTCAAACGTATAACGCCCCGAGCAGCGGTGAGGAACATTGGCGGGTTAGAAAAAAGCGCGCCAATGTTACGAATCAGACTGACTTGGCTTGTTATAGCTATACTCTCCCAGTTCCAATACACAAAGAGCACATGACTCCAAAATACTTTCCAGTTCCACCACATCGTGGGCAAGGAACTCCAATCAAAAACTCTATTTTCACTGCTATACCACCTTCCATCTTTGATTTTTTGGGGCTAACGAATTGAAGATCAGAATCCTCTACAGTCTTTGCAGTAAATGTTTCCATACCCAATCCATTTTCTACAGCCTTTGCAATACCCTGAGCTACTATCAGCTATCAGCTTTTTTATTTCCAAATCAAGATTTTTATTATTCATTTCTTCCCCCCAATCTCAGGCTTTTTCGAACATATCGGACAAGCTTCTCCAAGTATATTGATAGATCCACAAACACCACAAGTCCAAGTTACCTCACCATTGTAAGTAGAAAATTTCTTAAAATTCATTCAAACCTCCAGATTGTTTATCCAAATTAAGTGGAACCTTGTTTCTACATGTGCACATCGAATTACTGGGCTATAACGCCCCGCACAGGGTCAGACAAATAAGCGTAGCGTTTTGGCTGTCCCAGCGACCAACGGGAGTGATTGCTGCGGCTCGTTATACCTTTTTGGCAACAATTAGCATGCCTTCTGTATAACTGTAGCCATAACCATAACCGTAGCCGCCAATGTTACCCTGAGGCCCTTTCTCCCAGTTATAATTTCCGGAGGTTATTGGTGAAACGGAAACCACTTCAAAACCGTCATTGTTAAGGTCATTAATTGCTACTTGTAGATCTTCTTGCAATTGATAACCATCAATCTCTTTATCAGACCAACCCGTTTGCTCCCACTTTTCTTCTTTTGTTGTGATTTCTTTTTGACCAAAGAATCCATCTTTATATTGTCCAGTGCCTACTTTAACCGTTTTGTTTTTCCCGATAGGTTTTGGTTTCGCAGGTACGAAAACAGTTATGTTCCTCATCATTACTCCTTGTTACAGTTGGGTATAACGCCGCGCTCTGCGGAAATTTAGGAGCGCCAGCGAGTAAACTTTCCGTAGCAGCGCCTTGTTAGCTCTACTAGCAATGACTAGATTTTTGCAGTTGATTTAGCACATCCAAAGCCAGCTCTTCATCCCTATCAAAGCTACTATTCAAAAAACATTGGTGTCTTGGTTTGCTCAGGCCATGAAGGCACGCAAACTCTCTAATAAAGCTATTTTTAGATTTCATAAGATCTTTCATTCCGGTTGATGAAGCTAGTTGCATTAACTCTGTTTTTATTTCCTCGCAATTATGCTGGACACCGTTAATTGCTAGAACCGCCAAAGATTGCTCCGAAACTGGAGACAAATCAATATTACCATCAACCCGAACAGGCTCATTTCCTTCAGCACGAACAAGTTGAGCAGCAGAGTGGGTGGCATTTACCCCCATAGACAAGACATCAGTAAAGTCTCTGGATGAAACGGCTTCCATTGTTTTAGCAATCAAATACATGTCAGGGCGATTTTTTAAAATTTCAGAAATTTTACCTAAATATTCTCTACTAGATAAATACAGTAGCCTTCCCGATAAATATCTAAGCTTTGGGGTTATTCTTTTTTCAGCATATGGTGATAATGAACTGTCTTCAGCTAGCAATTCTGCCAATCTTTCAGAGAAAGACTCCTCGCACTTCTTTGCTTGGGCTAGCAAACCATTTATAGTTATTGACTTTACAGACCTAGTTGCCCATTTATACTTTCGCATCCAGTCTTGAAATTTTTGTAAATAATTTGAAGATTTAACGGCATCTGAATAATCAACAATAGGGATTCGAATGTTGTTTCTCTGGAAGCTTTGTTGTAGTGCATTCTTTTTTGATGGGTTTGCGAGCAAAAATCTTTTTACATCACTTATTAAGGAAACCCATTCATTCCCAATAGCGTTATCAAAATCAAACTCCCCTTCTAGCCATTCTTCACATGAGACTTGAAAATCTTTATCTCCATCATGGAGTACTAAGTTGAGCTCGTTAAATTTCTCCTCAAGCCTTTCTCTCCACGAAGAAACTTGCTCAGAAGTTCCCACAAAAACTACATCATCAACATAACGCCAGTAGTTTCCATTTGAAATCTCATTCATTTCCTCATCAATGCGATCAAGTAATAAATTAGCGATCAGATGACTAAACGTCGGGCCAGTTAATAAGCCCTTACCAGTTCCATCCTGCTCGGAGACCTTCTTGTGATTTTCAAGTATTTTAAGGCCAAGTTGTTCGTATTTTTGATTTAATTCTGACTGTTGGCATGCTTTTTTCCAAGCTGATACAGCATCTACTGAAGCTATGCTTGGGTAAAACTTTTTAATATCGGTGTAGAGAACTAATCCATTTTCAGTTTTCCAACACGAATCTGATATGGACTTATGCCTTTCCCTGAAACCATCAAAATATGGCTTAAACACACCGTTTTTTTCTTTCTCAGAAGATAATCGGTAGCTATAAACATAAGGTTTGGGTTTGAACACTTCATGCTTGGCAAGTTCAGTAATTAAAGCTACTTCAGCCAAAGCTTCGCTAGGTGCAGGGACATATATATCTCTGTGTACAAAATCATCTTCAGCAACATCTTTAAAATGATACATCCTTAGATACCCAAAACTCTCATTTTGAGTCGTGAGCCTAGTACACACATCTTTAACCCAACGATTTTGCCGTCCAACTGAACTTTCTAAATAGTAACGAAGCGCAAGGTATGGGAAGATATCTCTCCTGCGATATTGATTAAGGGCTTTAACCGCAAGTTCGTTACTCATTCTTGAACCTCAACAGGAAGATCAAACCTCATAACAGTCAATCTTACAGGGAAGCTTCCTTCCTTAATTGGCTGCTTACACTTTACTTCTGTCTGCGCATACCAATTTGAGCCTTCTAATTCTGCTTGGCTACCTATTAAGTTTATGAATGACTCTTTGAGCCACTTAATAGCTCTAGAAAAGAAAGTAACTACATTTTTTCTTTGAGGCTCAATCCAAATGGCAGTGCTCATAGAGTCTCTGCTATGTAAAAAAATATCATCAAATTGGGGCTTGGCCTTTTTCCAGTTACCAGAGCTCTCAAGGAAACCTGTAAAATTAGTCAGCAAGAGCATTCTTGCATGACAATCATGACTTAAAAGAGTCATTCGCTTAATTAAATCAACCGTACTTACCTTACTTAATGTGTCCCATTCCAATATTTCAAATTTTATCCATATTGCTTGATCCTCAAGCATCTCTTTCAAATCTTCTAGCTGTTTTTGTAAATACCCTCTGGCAGTCTCAGATATCTCTCCAGCTATAATTGTAATTTCTAACGGATGGCGTGGAAGGACGTTACTTTTTCTAAGTTCATATAGAGTACAAAGTATACTAACTATTGCAGCGCCAGAACCACTTGGGAGATCCGCGACAAAAACCTTATTTCCTGCAAAGATTGAAGCATAAGCATCAGAAACTTCAGACAGTTTTGCTTTAGGATCTAATAATGACAAAATGACTCGCGCGCACGACCCGTTATAACGCCAAGCAAGATGTTTGTCGGTATCCTCTTTCGATATACCACCTTCAAAACCCTTAGGAGCCTTTTTATTAGCCAAGTCCATAATTGAATTTTCATTCAACAGCCCTTTCCACAGGTCGACTAGATGACTTGGTAGTAAAATATTTTCTGTCTTTTCACACCATAAACTGTCTGGCAGATTTTCTGTCTTTATGAATCTGTTTTTCAAGTATCTACCCTTGTTAATTCTGACAAGATCATTAATTACGATAAGTCGCTCAAGCCTATTCAGAGAGCTAACATTTTATTCGTGCGCATGCGCGTTTACCTCGTTGGACCAGTGAAAACGCGCGCAGTTAACTATCAGTATGTAAAGAACTTATCAGCATTCTTCTAAATATACCATCTAGAAAAATGCGCATGCGCGTTTCCCAAACCTATTATCTCAAATCGAAAATAAATAACCTCTTGATAAAAATAATATTTTTAATTTATTCATGCGTAAACGCGCAAAAATTTTTTCATTATTTCCCTTGATATCCGAGAACTTCAGACAATACTGTATATATACACAGAAATGTGAAATAAGGAGTTATCATGAGTCTAAAAAGCCCATTTCTGAAAGGCCTTCAGGGAGAAATGCGTATGCGTGGTTACAGCATTAGAACAGAAAAAACCTACCTATATTGGATTAAGGCATTCATTAACTTTCACCACAAGCGTCACCCTGAGACAATGGGAACGGAAGAGGTTACACAATTTTTAACTTTCCTTGCCAACCAACGAAATGTGGCTATCAACACACAAAAAATTGCACTTAACGCGTTAGCCTATTTGTATCAGAAGCATTTGCACCATGAGCTTGGGGATTTAGGCTTTTGCTATGCCACTAAACAAAGACATTTACCTACGATGTTATCCCCATCAGAAATCTCACTAATACTAAATGAACTTGATGGCCGCGATAGACTAATAATAGAACTACTCTATGGTAGCGGACTAAGAGTTTCAGAATGCCTCAGGTTACGTATCCAAGATATTGATATTGATAGAGCTTCGCTGACCGTTAGAGACGGAAAAGGGCATAAAGATAGGCAAACCATCCTCAGCAATAGATGCTAAAAAAGTTGGTCACGCATTCCACTGCTGAATCGAAATGGAGCAGAAATGAGTTGACTAACCGGCCGCTATGTAGAATAAGGCTAACATTGACGACCGTCTCTTGTTTGCTCGAAGGCGAACTCTAAACCCGCTCTTTTTGACTGTAAGATCGGATACGATACTACCCTGTTTACTTGCACGAGCATTGTTAGCGGTACTCTACTCTAAGCTTTATCACCATTCGAAGATGTGTGCCATTTTCGAAATCGTTTTCAGCCCAACGCCATGGCCATTTCGTTTGGCGTATAAATGTTGTAGTGACTTATCCCTAATTTCACCAACGATCACTTCTTTAACTTGATAACCCATCGCAGTAGCCGCAGAGGCGTAAGCAACAAATTCCCACTTTTTAATATTGGTGTTATCAACGACCACAAGCGGGATCCCCTCTGCTAGTGCGTTTATAAAACGGGCAAGATTTAAATTGTGGTACTCGGACAAGCGCTGCTTTTCAAAGTGATACTCACCATTTTCATTAACGAAAAAGTCGTCCGTTGAGCAAATAAAATACTGTGTTTCATCACCAGCAACTAAGTCATCAGCTAGCGTTTGCGCGTAATGCGATTTACCAGAGCCTGGTAGCCCCCTCAAAATAAAAACTTGTTTCATCGAATTTTGAACGTCACTGTTAGTATTATTTAAGTAATTTTTATCATCGAATGTTCATAATGCCACAACATCGGTATTTTTTCATGGTTTTAGTCGTTTAATTGAGTGTAGTTTTTTGCATTTCAGTGTTTTTTTATTTGTTCATCGCAGGTAAGATACGGCTTACATGACGATAAGACATTCTGTCTTTTAATTTACAAATAAAAAATAAATCATTTGGAGTAAAGATGAGCCACACAGCGATAACGGAGCTACTAGCAGGCACCGTTGCGGTTGACAGCCAAGTTACAGTAAAAGGCTGGATCCGTACACGACGTGATTCAAAAGCAGGTATTTCATTTCTAGCCGTTCATGACGGTTCTTGTTTTGACCCTATTCAAGCCGTAGTCCCTAATTCGCTGAATAATTATGACGAAGTGACTCGTCTTACTGCTGGGTGTTCAGTAGCGGTGACCGGTGTGCTTGTACAATCTCAAGGTCAAGGTCAATCTTTTGAGATCCAAGCTAACAGTGTTGAAGTATTAGGCTGGGTTGAGAATCCTGATTCTTACCCTATGGCGGCAAAGCGCCATAGTATTGAATACTTACGCGAACATGCACACCTTCGCCCGCGCACTAACGTAATGGGCGCAGTGACACGTGTGCGTAACTGTCTTGCACAAGCTATCCACCGCTTTTATCACGAGCGTGGCTACCAGTGGATCAGCACACCTATCATTACCGCGAGTGACTGTGAAGGTGCAGGCGAGATGTTCCGTGTATCTACACTTGATATGAACAACCTACCACGCACAGACAAAGGCGATGTAGACTATTCAGAAGACTTTTTTGGTAAAGAAGCATTCTTGACGGTATCAGGTCAGCTTAACGGTGAAACCTACGCCAGTGCCCTTTCAAAAATCTACACGTTTGGCCCGACATTCCGCGCTGAGAACTCAAACACGTCTCGCCACCTAGCTGAGTTTTGGATGGTTGAGCCTGAAGTTGCGTTTGCCGACCTGAACGACATCGCAGCACTTGCAGAAGATATGTTGAAGTATGTGTTTAAAGCAGTACTTGACGAACGTCGTGATGATATGGAATTTTTCGCACAACGCATCGAAAAAGATGCCATTACTCGCCTAGAGTCATTCATCGACAAAGACTTTGCTCAGGTAGATTACACAGATGCTATCGACATTCTTAAAGCATGTGATAAAGAGTTTGAATTCCCTGTTGAATGGGGCGTCGACTTACAGTCTGAGCACGAACGCTACCTAGCTGAAGTACACTTTAACGCACCGGTAGTAATCAAAAACTATCCTCGTGATATTAAAGCGTTCTACATGCGTCAAAACGAAGACGGTAAAACCGTTGCCGCAATGGACGTTGTTGCACCTGGTATTGGTGAAATCATTGGTGGCTCACAACGTGAAGAGCGTTTAGATGTGCTAGATGCGCGTCTTGAAGAAATGGGCTTGAACAAAGAAGATTACAGCTGGTACCGTGACCTACGTAAGTATGGAACAGTGCCTCACTCAGGCTTTGGTCTTGGCTTCGAGCGTTTGGTTGCATATGTAACGGGTATGGGCAACGTACGTGACGTGATTGCATTCCCACGCACAAAAGGTAGTGCAACGTACTAAGCCTTAGTAATACCAAAGTTGTGCTCTTATCGACTTTGGTTAAATGTAAAAAGGCCTTCATTTAGAAGGCCTTTTTGTTTGTGTAACAAATACTATTTATTACAAAACTTCTAGTAGCTCAACGTCGAAGATTAACGTTGAGAAAGGTGCGATTGATGCACCCGCACCGCGCTCACCGTATGCAAGCTCGTGTGGAATGTATAGACGCCATTTAGAGCCAGCAGGCATCATTTGTAGTGCCTCAGTCCAGCCTTTGATAACACCATTTACAGGGAATTCAGCTGGCTGACCACGCTCGTATGAGCTATCAAACGTTGTACCGTTAATAAGTGTACCGTGGTAATGAACGCGTACTTTTGATTCCGCTTCAGGCTTAGCACCTTCGCCTGTTTCAACAACCTCGTATTGAAGGCCAGACTCAGTTACCGTTACTTCTGCACGTTTTGCATTTTCCTCAAGGAATGCAATGCCCTCAGCAGCCAATACTTTCGCTTCTTCTTCACGACGCTGTTGGATCTCAGCATTGATCTTTTCAAATGCTGCTTGGATTTCAGGGATCTCAACGCGGAAGCTGTCACCAGCATAAGCGTCTTTCATACCTTCGAATACAGAGTTAAGGTTTAAGCCTTCGAAAGGATTCGCTTTTAATTGCTCACCCATCTGTAAGCCAATACCATAGCTCGCTTTATCTGCGTCTGTGTTGAATTGAGACATAGTCTTTCCATATTTTTATTTAACAAGAATTTATGATTGTATCACAGCAAAATTACTCAAGATACCGAAGCTGCTGGAATATCAAGCACTCGAGCTCAGCTGCAAAGACAAAAAAACCGCTAACTAGCGGCTTTTTCTTCGGCGTATTGTTTGAGTTTTTTCATCACAAAGGTTGCAAACGGTAGTAACAAAACTAAGCCAACATTTAGCTCGTCACTGTATTCACCTAAGCTACCAGTAAAATAGTGACCAAAACCAATAACACCACACAATGCAATAACCACACTCGCCAATTGCGGCCAGCTCTTTTCATATTTTGTTATTAAGTGGCCTGCCAGACAATTAAATAAAAACACATGTAATAGTGTCATCGTTATGTCTGGATCTTGTTGCGAGTCAATCGATAGCGTAAGCGCCATGTTGAGACCACTAAGATAAAAATAACTAAATACAATCCAAAGAGAACTATGTTTTATTATTACAATATTACTAGCCGCTGACATGTACGCCTCCAAACGAAAAAAACCGCCAAATAAAGGCGGTTTTGGGAATGAGGTGGCGGAGAGATAGGGATTTGAACCCTAGATACGCTATTAACGTATGCCGGTTTTCAAGACCGGTGCTTTCAACCACTCAGCCATCTCTCCGTTGTTGGCGCGCATTCTATGTATTAAATACCCGCTTGTAAAGCTCTATTTTGATTTTTGCATTTAATCGAGCAAATTACGGTCAATAATATTGCTTTGGTCTCTTAGCGATATAGGCAAACACACTACTAGCCACAACCACTCCAATAATAATGATCCCCGAGTCAATCATACCAACAACGGCATTTTTTGCCGGTAACACCCGCTCAATGATGACAGGTATTGTCGACACTAATACCACGGTACTAAGGACTTTAAATGCTCTAGAAAAGTCGAATCGCTTGGTATAACTCATCCATGTAGTTAATACACCTAATACTATGATTGGTGCAAGTAGGTTCATCCAAATTTGGCTGGTATAGCTTGAAAGCATCACAGTCGCGGAGCATCCTATTAGGCTCCAAATGATCCAGGCAGTCCAATTTTCCCGTTCTTTTAAAAATAAATTACCCATGACACATCTTCTTTCAATTAGCTTATTATTTTTTATTGTTATAGAAAACAGGATTTACTGTCTTAGAGTAGCAAACATAATGGCTATAAAACAACCACATCGACTGAGACAGTTTAATTTGTGGAAAGTTCAAGAAAAAATACCAAAGTATCCGTTACCACAGCATTAATCATTGCACAAAAAAAGCACAGCTATTGCTGTGCTTTTTAGGGGTTATTTTGAAGTGATAAAGTTAACTGTCTGCTTTATCAAGTTCATCTATTAATAACTTGGTTTCATCAGCTCTTGGTTTAGTGAATCTAGCTAACCCAAGATAAACGACAGGTGTGAGGTATAAAGTAAAGAATACAGCTAACCCAAGACCACCAAACACAACCCAGCCAATCGCATTTCTCGACTCAGCACCTGCGCCAACCGATAAAATCAACGGTAATGCACCTAGTAATGTCGACACCAATGTCATCATGATCGGACGTAAACGTATTACCGCAGCCTCTTCTACTGCTTGCCTAACAGTACGTCCTTTGTCACGTAATTGATCCGCGAATTCAACCAATAAAATTGCATTTTTAGCAATTAGCCCTATCAGCATGACTAAACCAATTTGAGAATAGATATTAAGTGAAGTGCCGGTTAGATAAAGTGCGAGTATCGCTGAGGAGATCCCAAACGGCACGGTTATCATCACAACAACCGCACTATTCACGCTTTCAAATTGTGCAGCAAGTACTAGCAATACAATTAAAAAGGCCAACACGTAAGTCAATAACACCTCATTAGCAGTCTCTTCAAACGTTAACGCTTCCCCTTTGAACGCCAAGGTTACGCTATCCGGTAAGCTACGCTCTGCTAGCGTGCGTAACTGTTCAACTACTTCAGCCATTGGTATTGCTTCAGGCTGCTTCATATCAAGCTCAATACTACGACGCTGAGCATGACGCTCAAGCTCAGCCGCAACGCCCTCTTCTACAATTACCGCGAGGCTACTGAGTGGGACTAATGCACCAGAGCGACTACCCACGTAGAGATTGGCCAAGTCACTGGGATCTCGAATAGTATGATTTTGTGCTTGGAGCATGATAGGAATAGATTGATCGCCAACATTAAGGTCGGCAACATCATCTCCATTGATTGCAGCCCTGAGAGTGGTTGAGATGTCACTCAAACTCACACCAAGCTCTTCTGCTCTGCGGCGGTCAATGTTAACACGAAGCTGAGGTTGCGAAGGTTGATAAGATATTTGCACAGGAGCCGCATCCGGCATTTCTTTTTCAACTAAAGCAGCAAACGTCTGCGCTGCTTTGAATATTTCAAGGTAGTCATTACCAAGTAACGCAAGTTCAATTCCCCCACCTTGACCTCTTAGGTTTAGGCTATTTGCGCCAAAAGCGCGTGCCGGGGCACCAGGAATATTACCAAGGGGAGCTCGGATTTTGTCAATAATCTCTTGTTGTGAGAAATGCCTTTCATCCCAGTGCTTTAATGGCACAGTAATAAACACAATATTGGGATCCCACTGGCCAACTACAGTGTAAATAGACTCTATCTCGCCACTCTCTACAAACGGTAACAAAATGTCTTCCATTTGCTTGGCTTGCCTATCCATAAAGTTAAGACCAACACCGTCAGGCCCTCTAGCGAATATTCGGATCTTACCTCTGTCTTCTGATGGTAACAGCTCATTGTCTAGCTGTGTATACAGCGCGCCTGATAGTCCAGCGACAATCACAAATATGCCAAACGTAAGCCAAGCATGATCTAGTACCCAATGGATCGTACCACGGTACCAAGTCGCGAGCTTAACTCCCGCTTCAGAGAAAATGTGCTTTTTACCATCTTGTTTTAATTTTAGCTTTGAAGTCAGTGCCGGTACTAACGATAAAGCTACAAACGAGGAAATAATCACAGCTCCTGCCAGCACACCACCAAACTCTCTAAATAATCGACCAGCCGTTGAGGGTAAAAAGGCAATGGGCACAAATACCGCAGCCAATACTGCTGTTGTGGCCACCACAGCAAAAAAGACTTCTCGGGTGCCTAATACCGCCGCTGCACGACGGCCAATCCCTTCCCCGCGACGACGCTGGATATTCTCACTGACTATGATGGCATCATCAACAATAAGCCCTGTCGCCAAGACTAATGCCAGCAGAGTAAGAATATTCACTGAAAATCCCAGCGCCCAAATAAGTGCCAGCGAGCCGATCAGCGCAACTGGGATGGCAAAAGCAGGGATCAGCGTTGCACGCCATGAACCGATAAAAACCCACAGTGTGAACACGACTAGTAATATAGTTATCACCAAAGAGCTAAGCACTTCATCCACTGACGAACGGATAAACTGGGCATCATCAGAGGTAACAGAAAGCGCGAGATCAGGAAATCGTGCTTTAGTTTTCTCAACAAGCTGTAACACTTCATCGGAGATCTCAATGGTGTTGGACTGGGCTTGACGAATAATTTCAAGACCAATGACAGGTTCACCATCTAGCCGTACCATAGAGCGAGGATCTGCTGGACCGAAATACACAGACGCAATGTCTCCAATGCGTGTATCACCTCGAATGATGATGTCACTGATCTGCTCTGCGGTAATAGAGGTCGCGTCTGCACGAACAATCAGCTGCTGGTCATCTGATTTCAAGCTACCGGCAGGCACATCAAATGGCGCTTGTTTAAGTGCAGCTGCTACATCTGGCACTGTTAAGTTAAAACTCGTCAACTTGAGTGGATCAAGCCTTACCCTAAGCACTCGCTCTCGGTCACCGTTGAGGCGAACATCTGCAACACCTGGAATGGTTAAAAATTGTGGTGCTAAATCTTTCTCAACACGCTCGGTTAGACCTTCAAGTGTCAATGAAGCCGAGCTTACCGTTAAAGACACAACAGCTTCAGCGTCATTATCCGCTTTTATTATCGAAACACGCTCAACTTCTTCAGGCAACTCTCTTTGTACTCGCGATACAGATTCACGGGTTTCGTTTGCCGCATCATCGAGGTTAATCCCAGGACGAAACTCAACAACAATGCGCGCATTATTTTCTTCGCTTTGCGCACGGATGCTTTTGACTCCGCTTACCCGAGCTACTGCGCCCTCTAGCTTACTGGTTACTTCGGTATCGACGGTTTCGGGAGAGCCACCAGGAAAAGAAGCTGAAACAGTTAATCTTGGCCTATCTACATCAGGCAATTCCCGTACTTCTACACCGGCTATTGCCGCAATTCCCGCAATAATGATTAACAAATTTAAAACGACGATAAGTACC
The DNA here is from genome assembly GCF_013366255.1 of Pseudoalteromonas sp. McH1-7. Lineage (NCBI taxonomy): Bacteria > Pseudomonadati > Pseudomonadota > Gammaproteobacteria > Alteromonadales > Pseudoalteromonadaceae > Pseudoalteromonas > Pseudoalteromonas sp. McH1-7. The sequence continues at coordinate 166,354 of NZ_JABWPQ010000001.1, forward strand.
GGACGGCGAATGGCCATTGACGGTAAATCTTGTAGTTGTGGTAAATCAGGCTTGGTCACAGTTTATTCCCTCGCCAGCACATTTGTAATTGCAATCTCTTGACCAGGACGAAGTCGTTGCCCCCCTTCAACAACTAATAACTCTCTTGCTGCTAACTCCCCAGACACCAGTAACTTGCCGGGTAAGCGTTGCTGGATTTTCACATCAACCCGTTTAGCTTTACCATTTTCTTCTTTCCATACATAAGGACCTGTTGCCCCCCACAGAAGCGCAGCTTCTGGAATAACTGCAAATTCTTGGCCTAGCAAAGTTAGAGATACTCTAAAGCTCATGCCCGGTAAAAACCGCGCATTTTGATTGTCGAAAATGGCTTTCACTCTCAAGGTTCTTGCTGTCGGGTCTATCCGCGAGTCCATCTGAGCTATATCAGCACTAATGCGGGTGTCATTATCATTCCATGGTGTTAGTAGAACGTTATCAATCGCTTTGAGCATGCTGTAAGCCGATTCAGGTGCGGCAAATTGAACGTAAAGTTTGTCGAAATTATCAATACTGGCAATCGCGGTTTGTGTTGTAATACGGTCGCCCACTTCAACGTCAGTTAACCCCATCACGCCACTAAACGGCGCAATAACGCGGCGATCTTCAAGCTCGTTTTCGGCTTGTACTACTGCAACTTTTGCAAGATCACGCTCTGTTACCGCCTTATCTAACTCATTGATAGGCACGGCTCCGCGCTTTTGGCTGTCGGTCAAACGCTCAACTGTACGTTGTGCATCAGCCAAGCGAATTTGTGCTTCTTTCAGCGCAGCTTTTTGACGGCGTGAATCTAATTCAAGTAACAAGGTGCCTGCTTCTACATGGTCGCCCGGACTAAAATGCACGGCGGTTACCTTGTCTCCTGTTGCGGGATAAAGTATGATTGATTGGATCGCTTCTGCATTGCCTACAGCTTGGATTTGCTCACTGCTACTTTCAAATTGAATTGGCTCTGCAATCACTTGCGAAGGTTTTGCCTGCACGGCGCTGGTTATCAACATGGTAGCTACAATAGCTACCAAGCGCGTTACTTTACACATATTAACCTTATAAACTACCTTTATTTTAGCTGCTTTGAGTGTAACAGTTATTCACTCAAACCAAGATAAACTATTCGATAACACACAGTATAAGTGCGATAAAATGCAGTATGCCTTACAGTGGCCTAAAGAAAAGATAAGCCCATGTAAAGTAAGGTAAAGTTATGTAAAGATAGTGGTCAAAATGAGCGCGATAGGCATTCGCGCTGTGGTGTTTTATTGCGCGGCTGCGCGCATTAGCCTGTCATTCACGTCTCGCCACTTAGGCGTACGTGGAGGTGCTTCCAATAAAATTTCTGTTGCACTAGATTGGTCTAACTGATGCAGGCCGTAATACAGCCCTTGTGCATACTTGGTTTTTTCCGCACCAAGTTTTAGATCCACCAGCTCATTTATATCGCGATGCTCCGAGAGTATTGACTCTATTTCTGAAGAATAATATAAAATTCCCGTATTGGGCGCACATCCTAGCTGCAAGCGAGACGTCAGCGCTTGAGTTGATAGAATAGTAAGACGTTTGCTGGGCTGATAATGCGCTTTTACATTACCAGGCACAGCCACAGTGTGGACATCAGGTTCTTCCACTTCCATATTTAGTACCGCTTCAAGATCAGCTTTGGTAATAGGCCCCGCCCTTAAGATCCTTGGTGTAGGCGATGAAATATCAACAATGGTCGACTCGAGACCCACTTCACAGGAGCCACCATCTAAAACCGCAGCAATTTTACCAGACAAACCAAATAATACTTGCTCGGCAGTGGTCGGACTGATTTTTTTGTAGGGATTCGCTGATGGCGCAGCAAGTCCCGACTGCACTTGTTGTAACAATGCTAACATCGCTGGGTGATTTGGTACTCGGATCCCAACTGTTTTGTGACCGCCAGTAACTACATCGCTGACATGTGCACGCTTTTTAGCAACTATGGTCAACGGTCCTGGCCAAAATGCGTCAGCCAAGGCATCAAAATAATCAGGCAAGGTTTCAGCCCATTGGGTTACCAAAGACTTGTCGGCCACATGAACAATGAGAGGGTGATCAGCTGGGCGCCCTTTTGCTGCAAAAATTTTTTTTACTGCATTTGGCTGATTAGCATCAGCTGCTAAGCCGTAAACGGTCTCAGTTGGAACCGCAACCAGTTGACCATCACGTGCAAGCTCAGCCGCTTGAGTCACCGCGGTTGGATCTGTTGCCAATAAATGTAAGGTAGTTAAGCTCGCTTCACCCACGTTGTCTTCTCACTGTAAAAAATGGACGCGAATTATAACCAATTTAAAATGCAAAGAGCCAGCATTACTGGCTCTGGTATACATCTATAGTCAAAAATACTTAACTTGAGATTTGGATAAGGAATGCTCCAACTCATTGTTGCTATCGCACAACTTAGTTGTTCCCTTGTCTAGCCAGAAAGTTTTAGGGAAGACACCGCTTCCGCGCCCTGCTCTCGCAAAGGTGCCTACATCCTGTAGGCAAGGCGAATTTACGCACCACTAGCTGGCAATTGGAAAGACTGGCTGCTAGAAGGCATTGATTATCCGCGGCTCAAGTTACTTACTGTGCATTTGCAACCATTACCGTTTTCACATTAACAAATTCCTTTATTCCAAAACCACCGTGCTCTCTGCCATAGCCGCTGTCCTTTACCCCACCGAATGGTAAATTGGGCTGTGCAAGAGAATAATCATTTATGTTCACCATACCTGTGTCGAACTCTTTGATGGCAAGCTCCGTTGCATGCTGCGTATCTTTGGAGAAAATCCCACCACCTAAGCCATAGCGCGAATCATTAGCCACCATCATTGCTTCAGCTTCATCTTTTACACGGATCAAAGACGCTACTGGCCCAAATAACTCATCATCATACGCAGGCATACCGGGTTTAACATCTTCTAAAATAGTGACCGGATAATAAAAGCCTTTGTCCTTTGGAATTTTGCCACCAAGTGTGCACCTTGCACCAGCGTCAATAGATGCTTCGACTTGCTGGTGTAACTCGTCACGTAAGTCTTTGCGTGCCATAGGACCAAGATCTGTGTCTGCCGCGCTCGGATCTCCAACTTTTAACTGTTTAAACCATGACACAAAGGCATCTCTAAACTGATCATAAATTTCATCAACAATAATAAAGCGCTTCGCGGCAACGCAGGTTTCACCGTTGTTGACAATACGCCCTTGTATACATGCTGCTACTGACTTTTCGATATCGGCATCCGCCAACACGATAAAAGCATCGTTACTGCCCAGTTCCAGTACTGTCTTTTTGGACAGCTCAGCAGAGCGCTTCGCAACTTGCTTTCCTACTTTGTCACTACCCGTAAAGGTCACACCACGAATGTGGTGATTTTCGATCAGTTCACCTGCTGTCTTTCCGTCAATGAGTAAAGATTGAAAACAGCCTTTTGGAAACCCAGCTTCTAAATATAACTCTTCAATTAGTTTCGCCATCCCAAACACATTAGATGCATGTTTCATGACAGTGTTATTGCCCGCCATCACATTTGAAACACTATACCTAATAACTTGGTACAGCGGAAAATTCCACGGTTGGATCCCTAGAATCACACCAATTGGCTGGTACGTGATAATCGCATGACCCTGTTCAAATACACGATGTTCATCTTGGAGCTCACTTTCTCCTTGCTCCGCTGTATAACGGCAAATCTTTGCACATAATGCGACCTCTTGCTTGCCTTGCTCCGTTACTTTGCCCATTTCCTCGGTCATTAACGCAACTAACTTGGGGGAGTTTGCCTCAATCAAATCAGCCAGTTTATTTAACTTTTGAGCCCGTTGTGTAAAGGTAGTTTTTTTCCAAAATTGATAGCAATCATTCGCTAAATCTACCGCTTTATTTGCTTCATGCAAATTCATCAATTGATATTCGTTTACTGGTTGCTCGTTGGCGGGATTAATTGTAGTGACCATATTTGGCATCATGAGACTCCTTCAAAGATTGTAACAACGTAAATCAGTATTAGTGATTTACTGCTATTGCCTTTAGCTGTTGCAAAGAAAGCGCCATCAAGATATAAACATGTAACAGCATGATTTTTAATTAATTTATTTTTATTATTTGTTTTAAGAATAATAATGGGGATAACTTGGTTAGAAAAGACTACACACTGAGTATGAAAAGTTTGCACATCTAATAGCAAAAAGGAGCCATTGGGCTCCTTTTATTCATTTTATTAAAAGCAGCGCTTAAGACTTTTGGCGCTGAGCTTCTTTTTGCGCTAATTTTTCTTCTTTACGCTTTCTAATTGCCTCTTGAGCGTCATGGCCAATATGCCCTTCACCACGTTGTTTAGCCAATTCAATCTGCTTTTGACGCTCAGCAAAACGGGCAATTTGCTCTTCTGTTAGATCTTTGTGGCAATGATGGCAAGACACGCCTTCCATATACTCATCACGTTGCTTTTCTTGTTCGGTGATTGGCATACGACAAGCATGACATTGATCATAAGAGCCTTTATTCAAATCGTGATCAACCGCTACACGGTTATCAAAAACGAAGCACTCGCCTTCCCACATCGTTTCTTCTTTAGGCACTTCTTCTAAATATTTTAAAATGCCGCCTTCTAGGTGATAAACCTCTTCGAAACCTTGCTCTTTCATGTATGCTGTTGATTTTTCACAGCGGATCCCGCCAGTACAGAACATCGCTACTTTTTTGTGCTTTTCTGGGTTTAGATTATTTTGCGCCCACTCAGGAAACTCGCGGAACGTCTTAGTCTTTGGGTCGACGGCATTTTTAAACGTACCAATCTCAATTTCATAGTCATTACGCGTATCAACAAGTACCACATCAGGGTCTGAAATCAATGCGTTCCAATCTTGCGGTTTTACGTAGGTGCCAACCACTTCTTTAGGGTCGATACCTTGTACACCCATGGTGACGATTTCTTTTTTAAGCTTTACCTTGGTGCGATAAAATGGGCAGGTTTCGTCGAATGACTCTTTGTAAACAATATTATCAAGGCCAGGTTGCTTGTCTAACCATGCTAGTAGTGCATCAATACCCTCTCGCTTTCCCGCAACAGTACCGTTAATACCCTCTTCGGCAAGTAATAACGTACCACGAACTTCGTTCGCTTCCATGACATCATGAAGGGGTTGTCTTATCTCTTGATAATTAGGTAAAGAGACAAACTTGTACATAGCACAAACAACGTATTGTTCTGACATTGTATTTTCCTAGATTTAAGCTTTGATTCGCTTACACATTAAGCATGACGATGTGTAAAGCATGAAAACCGAGTCGTAAACCCGGCGCTGAGGCGCGTATTCTACGGATTTTTGATTAAAATGCAAAAAACACAAATTCTATATCCGATAGCGTCTATGCTTTGGTATAATCTCGTGTTTTTAAAATTCAAGACTTGGAGAAATTGACTTGAGATTCACTGAACTTGGGATAGATACGCGCCTAGAACAACAATTAGCTCACCAAGGGATCACGGAACCGACCGAGATCCAAGCGCATGCCATCCCAACGGCTTTAGCTGGCCACGATGTTTTTGCGCAGTCTAAAACAGGCTCAGGCAAAACCCTTGCCTTCTTGCTGCCCGCCGTACAGCGTGTAATGAAGCAAAAAGCGCTAAGCAAACGCGATCCACGCGTGGTTATCGTCGCCCCAACTCGTGAACTCGCGACTCAAGTATTCTCTGAATGTCGTGCTTTGTGTGCTGGCACAAATATTCAAGTCTGTAAGGTTTTAGGTGGTGAGAACTACAACGATCAAGTAAAAGCGCTTCGCCGCGATCCACATTTTGTGGTGGGTACACCGGGACGTATTGCCGATCATGTTGAAAATCGCTCTTTGTTTTTGGGCGGCCTTGAACTGCTTATTTTTGATGAAGCAGACCGTATGTTTGACCTTGGCTTTGAGAAACAACTAGACATCATTAATGACTCTGCGGATCATCGACAAAGACAAACCCTTCTGTTTTCAGCCACGCTAGACCATACTCAGGTTGAAGCGTCTTCGCGTCAACTACTGAAATCGCCAAAACGCATTATGCTAAGTAATGCCCACCAGCAACATGAAGACATTAAACAAGCCCTGTACTTTGCCGATCATTTAGATCATAAAGAAGCGCTGCTGAAACACTTCATCACAAAAAGTGAGGTTGGCCAGTGCATAATATTTACTGCAACCCGCGGCGACACCGACAGGTTAAGTAAATTATTAAACGACATGTCGATTAAAGCGGTATCACTCTCAGGCGACATGCCACAAAGCAAACGCTTAGATATCATGGAAAGCTTTAGTCGTGGCATTTATAAAGTGTTAGTAACCACAGATGTCGCTTCCCGCGGATTAGATTTATTGTCAGTAACGCATGTTATTAACTTTGACTTACCTAAGCAGGCTGAAGAATACGTGCACCGTATTGGCCGTACAGGCCGAGCTGGCTTCAAAGGTCATGCGATTTCGCTTGTGGGTCCAAAAGACTGGAATAGTTATGTGGCAATCAAGAACTATCTTGATGAACCATTGCGCTTTGAAGAAGTGGAAGGCTTGGTCGGTAAATTCAAAGGGCTTAAACAAAAACCACAGCATGGTAAAAATCGTCCTGCAAATGTAGCGCCTAGCAAAACGAGTAAACCAAAGAAAAAGCCTGTGAAAAAAGCACAGCCACGAAAAGTGATCCAGCCACCAATTGATATTGATGGCTCAATGCCACTACGTCGCAAACCAAAACCACAAACTGACGAGGAATAATCATGCTAGGTCAAATTAAGATGTTAACCATTGAAGAACTTACCGCTGAAGGTGCGTACTTGAACGGTGGTGAACTTGGCGATGTGTTTCTTCCGCGCACAGAAGTGCCAAAGCACATGGAAGAAGGCGACTCTGTTGAGGTTTTTATTTATCAAGATAACCTTGGGCACGCTACCGCAACGACGAAAAAGCCGTTAGCGCAAGTTGGAGAGTTTGCCTTACTGCGTGTAAAAGAAATCAATAAAGTTGGTGCCTTTTTAGATTTGGGCATAGATAAAGACGTGCTTGCTCCATACAATGAGCAAAAACCGAAAATGCGCGATGGTTACAGCTATTTAGTGAAGTTGTATCTAGATAACGCCAGTAAACGCATTTGTGCATCCAGTGCACTGGGTAAATTTTTGGGTAAATCGAAAGCTCAGTATGATAAGTTTGAAGAAGTAGACTTGATTGTCGCTGCAAAAACTGACTTGGGCTATAAAGTTATTGTCAATGAAAAACACTTTGGCTTGGTTTTTTTCAACGATGTGTTTAAGCGCATGTACATCGGCCAGCGGATGAAAGGCTTTGTTAAAGCAGTTCACGACGAAGATAAGATTGACGTGGTATTAGAGAAACCTGGCATAGGGAAAGTAAAAGACCTAGCAGAGGAAATATACAGTAAACTAGAAGAAAGTGGCGGCTATTTACCATTGGGTGACAAGTCAGATCCTGACGCCATCAAACGCACTTTCTCTACCTCTAAGGCTAACTTTAAAAAAGCCATTGGTGGTTTATTTAAAGATGGCCGAATTGACATTGAAGCGACTTCTATTTCAATTCGCAAGTCTTAACCGATAATCATAGGTAGCAAGTCTCAATCTGAGATTTGCTATTACATCGGGCTGGCTTCAAACATATCACGCCACTTATCTACTGCCTTTAGCCCTAATTCAAAGCCCAATTTATAGTCTGACTTTAAGGTCTCGGAACTTGATCCTAGTACCATCGACTCTAGTGTTCTAGTTGGCGCAATTTGAATGACATTAACGTCCTCTGGCGGAGCCTTCATAAAGTTAACTGCATCGGCGTAGCGACTTTGATAGTGATGATACATTTCAAACATTTTGGGAGATTGGTTAACCCGTCGCATAATTGGTTTTAACCGCTCAAGCACTGGCATTTTGCCATCGTCGTGGGCCTCTATTGTCCTTATCACCCATATATTTTTTGCACCTTTTTGATGCGCCCAGCGAACAGGTAATGGATCGGCAACACCGCCATCCATCAAGCCATGTCCTTGCACATTCACACCAGGGCGATATAAAAATGGAATTGCACTCGACGCTTTAAGGTGCGTAAACATATTGTCATGCCACGTATGCAAATAATGTGGCGCTAGTGATTCAAGATCACTTGCTACCGCATAAAAGTTACTCTTTGGCGTTAAATGATGCGGCTCTGTAGGAAAGCGTACCTTAGTGCTGTGCTCGACTTGATGAAAATACCAATCGAGATCAATAACATTCCCCCCAGTAAAAAAGCGTGCGGGGCGAAAGAATTGCTGCTCTGTCGTTAGTGATTCAATGGCTGTTTGCGCATACTGGCTAGCACGAGCGCAATATGCAGCAAGATTTTGTGCCCCAGCTGATACTCCCACTTTTAAATCAAACGGCGTAAACCTTTTTTCAAGAAAAGCATCAAGCACTCCCGCAGTAAAAATACCTTTTTGACCTCCGCCTTCAGCAATAATTGCGGAGCGTATATTATTTGCCATAGTGTGCTCTTTTGTTATGAAAAACTGTGCTTCACTCTATTTACTGAGGACAAAACCCTGTAAATTCAAGTTTTCATTCGGTAATAAAAATGCCCTGCTGAGCATCAAAGTTCAAGCAAGGCATTTATAGTACTCTCTGAGTGACAAGGATGAGATTAGAGTTTGCTTACTGAACTCTCTAATGGCCTTTTTAAAAAGGTGACCAATAACGCAGGTAAAATGGTGAGTGTTACGATAGTTGCCATAGCAATACCGCAAAGTACTATCATACCCACTCCCCGATAAAGTTCAGAGCCTTCTCCTGGAATAAAGACCAAGGGTGCAAGACCACATAGCGTCGTCATTGTCGACATGACAATCGGTTTTAATCGTGTTTGCAGTGCAGAGATCACAGCTTCATAAACACTCATTGAGGTGTTTTCCAGATTTCTACGACTTTGATCAACGATTAGTATTGGGTTATTTACCACAGTTCCAAGCAAGATTAAAAAGCCAAGCATAGTGATCATGTCAAAAGGCTGATGAAAAGCTCCTGTAACACTTCCAAGACCATTGATAGCAATCAAACCCAGTAAACCGCCAGCCATACCGAGGGGGACTGTTGCCATAATAAATAATGGGTAACCCCAGTGTTTAAAAATAGCGACCAACAATAAATAACAAAGTGCCAATGCAACGATAAAATTACTACCTAACGCTTCTTTTGTTTTGTCTAGTTGGTCGGCTGCCCCACCAATACTCACATTGACACCGGGCAACAGATCGCCTTGTCTCTGAAGCTGTGGTAACAACTCAGTTCTAACCAACTCTTGTGCTTGCTCAAGCGCCACATTTCTTGGTGGAATGATATAAACAGTCACCGTTCTGCGACCATCAACTCGGCGCAAACTATCGCTGTCAGCTTTTTCTTGCAGATCCGCTAAGGAGCTTAATGGGATTAGGCCTGCTTTTGTGACAACGGGCGACTGCGCAAGTTGTGACAGGCTTTGCTGATTTCCTGCCTCTGAAAACAAGAAAACATCCACTTTATCGTCGCCTAAAATAAGCTCATCGACATAAGCACCATCACTCAAGGCCGCGACTGTGTAGCCTAATTCATCTGCACTCATACCGACCTCAGCGAGCCGCTGCCACCTAGGTTGAATCTCAATGAGAGGTTGGTCAAGAGTCAGTGAAGAAGGTGCCGAATCTATCTGAGGGTTATCAAACACCTCTCCTGCCAATCGGTAAACCGCATCTGCAGCACGATAAAGTGCTGTTTGATCTGTGCCGCTAATGTCCAAGGCAACAGCTCTAGAACCACCATCATTACTTGAAATGATAGATCCTCTAGAAGAAAATGCACGCATGCCTGGATAGCTTCTGAATTTACTCGTGATCGCATCCATCATCTCGTCAATGTATTCGCCATTATACGGCTCGCTTAATAGCCAAATACTGCCAACACCGACGGACATTGAATAATATTTAAGAGGTGGTAACTGTGTTTTCCCCGCAACAAAATCACTATCGTCCTTTTCCAGATGCTTGTTTAAGTACGGGAGTATTTCGTCACCAATCTTCTGCATATGACTAAGGTTATACCCTGGCGGTGCTATCATCATCGAAAACGCTTTGGGCTCTTCACCTTCTGGTAGATACTCAGCTTTTGGCATAAATAGCCATGCACCACCTAGCAGTAACACACTCCCCAAAACAATACACCCAACACGAGCAGAACTGCTTGATAGCATAGCTGGAACAACTTTTGGCAACGTCAGTGTTGATAGCATGCCGCTGGTAATATTCTTGCACGCGAAATTCGCATTTGCAGCAGGCACGACGAATAACGCAACTAGCATAGAAGCGATGATCGCAGCGGAAATTGCAATAGCGACATCTGAATATAACTGCCCTGCTTCTTGCTGAATAAATAAAATCGGCGCGAACACAAGCACGGTAGTCAATGTTGACGCCAGTACGGCTGGCCACACTTCTTGTACACCAGAGATAGCCGCTTGCAACTTATCTAGCCCACGACGTCTGGCTTGCTCTATATTTTCAAGCACAACGATAGTGTTATCAACCGTCATCCCAATAGCAAACGCGACTCCAGCTAAAGAAATAACATTAATCGTCCTATCAAAAAGTAGTAATCCCAAAAACGCTGCAATAGTACAAATAGGTACGCCCATTACACCAATGAGTGTAGAGCGTGGGCTTTTTAAAAACCAAAACATCACCAAAGTGGCGAGGAGCGCGCCTAAAATGAGGTTGGTCCATACGTTTTCAACAGATCCTTTGACATAACGAACGTCGTCACTGAGCAACGTTAGCTGTAAACCATTGTGTGAGAGCATGTCACGATTGATACGCGCCACTACCTGCATCATTTCTTCTTTTATCGCCATCACGTTAGAGCCACTTTCTCGTCTAACCGAAAGCATTAATGCTCGCTCGCCGTTGTTATATGCAACATCTCTGACCTCGTAGTGGTCAAGCTTGACTTCAGCAATATCTTTCAGTTTGATAGTTGTATTCTGGCGTTGACTGACTACCAATTCCTCCAGTGCTTGTGCAGATTGAAAACGACCGACCATCCGCAGTAAATAGCGACGTTTGCCACTGTCTATATCTCCAGCTGACGCATCTTGGTTGCGACTTCTTATCGCATTTCTAACATCAACCAAACTAATTCCGCGACTTGCTAGTTTTTGTTGGTCGACCAAGATTTGCACCTGATAAAGTGCACCACCACGGACGTTAACTTGAGAAACACCGGAAACTCTTTCCATCTCTGGACGAATAAAGTCTTCGGCATAATCACGCAGCATATCAATATCGATGTTAAGCGGATTACCTGATTGTGGCTTTAAGTTAAAGAACATAAACGCATTGCTCGAAAATGAGCTGCTATACAACACTGGTTGATCAACATTTTCAGGATAATTTGGCACTTGAGACAATGCGTTACTGACATTTATCAGTGCTTCATTTACATCAACACCAAAAGGAAACTCTAATTCAATCTCGGCTTCACCAGTACTTGCATAACTCGACATCCGCTTGAGATTGGCAAGGGAGCGTAGGTATCGCTCTTGCTCTATTAATATTTCCTTCTCTACGTCTTGAGGTGTTGCCCCAGGCCAATTGGTAACAACAGAGATTGTTCTTACTTCCAGATCAGGGATCATTTGTACGGGGATCTTAAATGCAGCAACAATACCTAATATTGAACAGATTAATACCGTCACGGCAACGAGAATGGCATGCTTTACACTCGCTTTTAACATGACTACTCCTATAGCCTCGGCACGATATTTAACAGCTGATCGGCTTGTAACAGCTCATTGCCTTCCACTACCACTTGATCACCAACCTGCAAGCCTGAAGTCACTTCAATATATCCGTTTAATCTACTACCTACTTTTATGTGTTGGCGCTTTGCTTTACCGTTATCTACAACGAATACGCTGAAGCCACCATCAGGGTGACGCAGTACTGCATCATTTGGAATAACGACACTTTGTTGTGCATCGACCAGAGGCAGTTGCGCTGTCGCTGAAGCGCCGACTCGCAGCCCGCTATCTGTTGCTACAACCAGTCTAAGTAGAAAAGTCCGGCTAGCTTGGTCGACCACAGGAAGCTTAGCTAATACTTTTGCTTGATGTACCAAAGAAGTATCACCAGCGACATTGAAATTAACTGCGCTGCCAACTTTAACCAGTTGGAAATACTCCTGAGGTACTTGTAAATCAAGCCAAAGTGTTGCTTCGCTTACCAATTCAAAGACCGTTTGGCCTCGGGTTACCCACTCACCTAAGTCAACCGTACGTTTTGCAATAACACCGGAAAAAGGTGCGCGTAATTGGTGTCTATTTAACAATTCTTGTTGATATGTAATATTTGCTCGCGCTTCTAATAACGAGGCCTCTGCTAATTTCAGTCTAGTGTTTCGCTCTGCAAGCTCTGTTTGTGCAAACAATTTTTGTTTTGATAAGGATTTGGCTTCGTTTACGAGCCTTAATGCGTTATTTCGTTCAACTTGAGCTCGCTCTAGAGCCGCTTCTAAACTTTTAAGCTCCGCGTTTATCAATGCGGCATCTAAACCTAGCAGGACAGTTTGTGCAGTAACTATATCACCGGTTTCAGCTAAAATAGTTGTCACCACGCCATCCGTTAAGCTTGATACCTCAGCATGCTGGGCGGCGCTGATCGATCCTGTTAAAGATAATGTTCGTTGAAGTTTCTGTTGTTTCACTTCTGCCACTACCACATTGGCAGCATCAGCAAATAAATAGAAAGGCAACAGGAATAAAATTAAGCAAACGCTTTTCATATTACATTGTTCCAAAATTATTTGACCATAACCCTTTGAGTTCACACTCGAAGAATACAAGCAGATTGACAAACTGTTCCGTCCAATACGTAAAGTTGCCAAAACGAGGACACATTAACACAAATAGCAATCATTACCATCCAAACATGTTAAATGGAATAAAAAGGCAGCTGATATGATGTTAAAGGTAGCAATCAAAAAGCGACTAGCAATAATCTCTTAAATATAAAGTTGTGCATAGACAAAGTTTGATTGTATATATCTTGGTTGAAACTGACCCGAAGAGCGTTAAAAATCGATTGTGAACGATAGTCCCTGACTAGTGAGCTAGGAAACGTGTTTAAGCAACAGGCAATCTATTCATTTCATAGTGAACGAAGCCGCCGAAGAAAAGATAATCGGCGGCTTTTATAAAAGTTATAGTGGTTGTGTTAAATCTAACTGATACAACGCAAATCCATTTTCGTTGGTTTTTCCGGTAGGGAGAATATGAATAAACTGCTGGCTATATAACTCTGCATCAGTGCTCGCTGAGCTAAAAAACTCAATATGTGCGCCAACCACAGGAGAAAATGACCAGTTCATATCAGCGGATGGATCTAAACCCTTTGCACTATTTTTTTCACTGACATACGTAATATAATCTGCAACGACCTGACGGTTCTCATTTGGTGAATCCACCACTATTTTATCAGCTGATACGTTTGGAAAGTTACCGCCGCCCGAAGCGCGATAGTTATTTGTTGCCACTAAGAAAATTTGCTCATCTGTTACTAGTTCGCCTTGATATTTAAGTGCTTTGATCCGATTGCCGTTAGAGACCTTGTCACCATTTGCTGCGTAACGCGCAGGCTCGGTCACATCAATCTGATAAGTTACGCCATCTAACACGTCGTAATTATAAGAAGGAAAATCGGGGTTGATCAACGCCTGAACCCCCTCAGTGTTTGCTGTGATCTGGTTAAATTGTCCAGCAGACATTTCAAGCCATTCACGAACTTCAGCACCCGACAGCTTCAGTACTTTGAGCACATTTGGATAAATATACATATCAGCTACGTTACGATAAGCAATGTCTCCGGCAGGAATCGCGGTGAAATCATCGGGCCCACCTCGACCTGCGCGAAATGGTGCACCAGCGGAGAGAATAGGCAGACCTTCCAACTCCGTACCTTGGACGATTTTTGCGGTATACCATGCTTGTGCATCAGTAACGATCTGAATAGATGGATCGTCATTAACCAAGGCGAAATAGCTATTAACGGTATTGGTAATTTTTGCGAATGGTTCATTGACCCAAGTCCGCGTTTCATTATGCTCATGACGAATCGCGGCTTCAATAGTTGCATCGCTCTCTACCAAAGAAACAGTATTACGATTATCATCAGTCTCGTAAATTGACCTGAGCATTGACTGAGAATCGACCACAACCCATTCTCCTGAATTAAACCGAACATCTAAGTCAATTATACCTAAATGATTTCCCCAAAACCCCGGCATCACCGCTGCAACACCATTAATCGTACCCTTTTCGTTATCAATACCATAAGCTTGTAAATCGCCGTAGCCAGACCCGGGAAAATTAGCGTGTGCATGGCCGAACATAATGGCATCAATACCTTCAACTTTCGATAGCGCATAAGAGGCATTCTCAGCCATTGGTTTATCCGCGCTTACATCTAACCCTGAATGTGGAATAGCAACAATGATATCAGCACCCTCAGCTTTCATTTTGGGTATATAATGTTCCGCCATTTTTATAATATCTTTGGCAATCACCTTACCTTCAAGGTTGGCCTTATCCCACTGCATAATTTGCGGTGGCACAAACCCAATAAACCCAACGTTAATCACTTGCTCCTTACCAAGTTCATCAAGAAACCGTTTTTCTTTAACAATGTAAGGGGTAAAAAAAGGGACGTCATTTGATTCGTCTTCGTCGCCATCAACTTTAAACACATTGGCACTAATATAAGGAAAATTGGCATCATTAATTGCCTCTTCCAAAAACTCTAGGCCGAAATTAAATTCGTGGTTACCAATATTTGCAACGTCATACGCTAATGTATTCATCGCTTTATAAACAGGATGAACGTCACCTTCCTTTAAGTCTTTTATCTTAGCTATATAATCACCAAGTGGGCTGCCTTGGATTAAATCGCCATTATCAACAAGCATGGCGTTTTTCACTTCGCTTCTAGCATGGTGGATCAAAGCTGCGGTTTTAACTAGTCCAACTTTGTCATCTTGCTTGTCAGAAAAGTAGTTGTAGTTCAGCATGTTTGCATGTAGGTCCGTAGTCTCTAATAAGCGTAGAGAAACCAAAGTGCCCTCTTTGGGAAGCTCAGCTACCTTAGGTGTATTTATTTCAACGTCATTATCAGAGTCTGAGCAAGCAGTTATTATACTTGCCACACCTAAAAGCAGTGCTATTGGGAGTCGTGTTGTATTCATAAGTCCTTTCTTAGCGTTATCTGCATACTCACGTATGCTTAAGTGAATTTTATACCAACTTTCTTAATTAAGTGGTCTACTTTGAGGCCAGAAAATCTTGTCGATAACGAGGCAAAAATTTTGCTATTTAGTTGTTCTAAATAAGAAATTTTTAACGTGGTTAGCGTCAGATTTACTCCTTCAAATTGAGCAAGTATTAAGTCAAATTGGTATTAGTATTGCCTATCAATATCAAGCCATTGCATTTTGCATGGCGGATGTCACTATACGAGGTAAAAAAGTCAGAGAAGCTAAAAATTTGTGGCAGTTAAATGCAACAAATATGACGTTACTAAACCTGTTAGTTGATGATGAAAAGAGCCTCTGTATGACAGAGATTTATAAGCTGTTGGACAATTTATCCAACTGACAACATTTGCACACTAAACTGAGTTAATGTTAATTTGGGGCAGGTGAATGAATAATCGTTTTACTCTATTTCAACCTTGTGTAGTAGCAAAAGCAAGCTAGAGTTATTCGCTAGCTTTGAGTGTATATAATTTATTTAATTAGCTTGATGCCATAAGATTTCGATAAATAGTTTGTAACTTTCAGGCTAAGCGTCGATAAGTTAGCCTTCTCAACTCTTCAGGAATTGATGAATTGCACTGTCGCTTGGAAGGTAACAGCTATGGATAGTAATATGAATACTTTAAATAAAAGCAATAAAATTATAAAATTATAAAATAAAAACATAATTGAAAGTTTAAACGGAATAGAATGTATATGGAATTCACTGAAGATAGTAATATCAAATTCAATGTATCTTCCTGCCTTGATGAAAACGCATTACAGCAAATTGAGACAAAGTTTTATGGCGGCGATGCAAAAACCGCATGTAATCAGCAAGTCGAGTTATTTTTTAAACAACCCACACACCTTTCTTTAAGCTTTTCCAGAAATAGCACCCAGTTTTCACATCAGAAATTTATAAACGAAGCTTATGATGTGGCACAAAAGCTTGGCTTTAGGGCAAATTCAATCCCCAACAGAAGTACCTTAATAGTGCTGGGATTGGGTGCTGGCTACCATGTACCACTATTACTTGAGAAGTTAAACTACGTAGATGTAATTGTTATAGAAAATAACAAAGCGCTAGAAACTATTGCACATAACAATATAAACCTCAATTCTTTACGCGAAACATGTATAAAAAGAGGAGGAAATTTAAAAGTTCTACAGTGTCAAAACTACTCATCATTTTTATTTCAGATAAAGCAGTACTTAACCGAGCGGCATTGTGGAATACTTGCTGACATTAGCTTGTATCGACACTACAACAACGAGCTATTTGATGAAATATATGAAAAATTCACAGAGTGGAGAAACTCTCTTGTGAGCATGTGGGGATATGCTGAAGATGAAATCATAGGTATAAGACACACGTTAGCAAATAATGATAGTTTAAGAGTATTTAAAAAATCAGACTTCTCTTGCTTTTCTAACACAACAGCATTAATTGTTGGAAACGGCCCATCATTAGACTTAGTCATCCAAGATATAAAAAGCTTTAAAGGCCTAATCGTTTCCTGTGGTACCTCTTTAGCTAGCTTACTAAAAAATAATATCACTCCGCATATACATGTAGAAATGGAAAGAACTGAAAGTAATCACACGTTGAAAGAGCGTTATCTAAGTGATCCGGCATTAAAAAATACAGTTTTGCTGACATTAAACACTGTTTCACCAAAAACATTATCTTTATTTAAAAATAAACTTGTTTTTTTCAAAGCTAACGATTCAGCATCAGAAATAATAAAGCTAAGCAATAATGTCGATCTTTTGTATCACTGTAACCCAACGGTAACAAATGCAGCTGCCGCAGCGTTAATCTACATGGGAGTTGAGAAAATTATATTGTCTGGATGTGACTACGGGTTTATTGATGAAAAAGAACATCATAGTATACATTCTCAATACTACAATGAAAGTGACCGCCTAAGTAAATCCAAATTTAAAGGTAGCTTTTATGTAAAAGGAAATAATACCGATAAAGTACTTACGACAAGAATATTTAATGAGTCAAAGAAATCATTAGAATCATTATTTAGAGTAAACCCAAAGGTAAAAATTTATAATATAAGCAATGGTGCAAAAATAGATGGTACGTTACCTACTCAGAAGTTTCCATGTGACGTCGCTGAATACAATAATGAATACCTTTTACATACAATATCTACATTTAAAACTGTCAATTCAACTCGTAAAGCTATAAATAAAAATGTCTCATCTATAGTTGAAGTTATTAACAGCCTAAATAGGAAAATATTATCTTCTTTTAGCTATGGGGAGGTTGTTAACGGACTTTCAAAAACTATCAGAGAGTTAGAGGAAAATACCTATGATAGAGCAGCAATGATCCTTCTATCAGGAAGTCTTAAATATATTTTGTTTTCAATACAAAACCACACAAATCACATATCAAAAAATAGTGAGGATATATATATAAGAGAAATAAAGGAACAGCTTGTAAAAGCTATCACACAAATAAAGTTAGAAATTATAAATTTAAATAAGGATAGATAATGAAATTCAACATCTTTGCAGTTCTACCTCTCTCAGTCATCTTAGTAAACACAACTCAATCAGTGGCCTCTGCTGCAGACAATATCAGAGAAACCGCGCAGCATAGCGCTGCATATCAACTAGGTTCTGAATATAGCGCCGATATATTTAGCACAGGCGACTCATTTGGTGCAGGCGACTCATTTGGTGCAGGTGACTCATTTGGTGCAGGCGACTCATTTGGTGCAGGCGACTCATTTGGTGCAGGCGACTCATTTGGTACTGGTGATTCATTTGGTACGGGCGATTCATTTGGTACTGGCGATTCATTTGGTACTGGCGATTCATTTGGTACTGGCGATTCATTTGGTACTGGTGATTCATTTGGTACTGGTGATTCATTTGGTACTGGCGATTCAACTGGTAGCTCAACGTTCCCATATTCTAGTACTGAAATAACAAAAGGCGTATTACACGTTGAATATGAGCAATATGGGTTTAGATCCCCTCTTTATGATATTTGTGTCAGAACAAATAAAAACTTAGTTATAGCTAGGGCGACAGAACAAACAGAGATTGATAGGGGTGCAGACTTTATTGCTAGAGGCAATTATAAAGTTAAGAAAAATATTTTAACTTTGAAGATTGGCGCTACCGATGCTCATAAATTAGAGAAGTTCATCTTTAAGACAAGCGAAGATCCAAATTATACCTTTATGGGTGACTGGTACATCAATAAAAATAATAAGACGAGAGTATATGCACAATATCTCTCAGAAGATTATTACTATGCTTATGGCTGTGACTTAAAACTAGGACAATAAAAAAAGCCAACGCTCATGGAGCGTTGGCTTTTTCTTCGTTATATAACAGTATTTTTTTATGAGGCTACAATACTATCGTTAACCGCTTTTAGTGCTGCTGCAGGATCTTTAGCTTGTGTGATAGGACGACCGATAACAAGATAGTCACTACCAGCTTGCACAGCTTTTTGTGGTGTCATAATTCGCTTTTGATCGCCAGCATCAGTTCCTGCTGGTCGGATCCCTGGTGTAATAAGCTTAAACTCTTCACCAAGTTCGCGTTTCAACAATTCTGCCTCTTGTGCAGAACAAACGACTCCATCAAGACCTGACTCCTTTGCAAGTTTTGCTAAATACAGCACTTGCTCTTGCGGAGTCTTTTCAATTCCAAGTTTAAGCAATTGACCCTGATCCATACTGGTTAAGACTGTAACGGCAATAAGTAGCGGTGCTTTATCACCGTAAACTGTTAAGGCTTCTTTCGCCTTTGACATCATTTCATGACCACCACTTGCATGAACATTCACCATCCATACCCCTAGCTCAGCAGCAGCTGCTACTGCTTTTGCGACTGTATTGGGAATATCGTGAAACTTTAGGTCCAAGAATACATCAAAGTCCATGTCTACAAGTTTTTTTACAAACTGTGGGCCAAAATAGGTAAACATTTCTTTACCCACTTTCAATCGGCATTCGTCAGGTGAAAGTTGAGAAACAAATGATAATGCAGCGTCTTCATTATTATAATCAAGCGCAATCAAAACCTTTTTAAAATCTTGTGTCGACATAGTTACCCTATTTGGCCAAATCAAAAATTTAATAACCGTCTAATCCACGGCTTGGAGCAAGAGACTCCCAGTGTTTACATGAGGGACATAACCAATACATCGTATGGCTTGTAAACCCACAATGACCACATTGATAATTTGGTTTAGTCGCAATATAAGACTTAACCAGTTTATCAATTTCTTGCAATACGTGATCAATTTTAGCATCTTTACCACTTAAAAGTTGTAGCAAATAACTAAAGCCTCTAATTGATGGTTCACGCTTTAAACTATCAGTTAGAAACTCTACGGCCTCTGAGATTTTCCCTTGTCTTACCATACCTTGGCAAAACTTTATTCTAATCAATACCCCACCTTTCTCTAATAACTCAGATATCAACTCAAAGAACTGTTCGTGAATGTTTAATTTAACATAACAAGATTCAAGCTCTTCTAACACTAGAGGAGCCATAAATACAAACTGACTTACAAGTTTACGCCAATAATATATACACTTAACATAGTCATCGTGTTTATACGCATCTTTTCCCATTTCATAAAGAGGTCTAACCGTTTCATGGGCTAGAGAGGTCGCCTTTTCAAATAAGCTTGGATTATTTTCGAGAACGGCAGCTTCACAGTAAAAATTTGCAATCGTTGCACAATGGGAATTTTTTTTGAATAACTCAGAATGCGCCTCATACATATGCATTCCTTTACGCCAGTCTCTAGTTTGAGAGTAGAGGTTTAAAATCGGATCAAGCGCCTCTTTAAAACCCAATTTTACTAGAATAACTAAGTGCTCCTCGGCACTATCTAATAAACCTGCCAATATGTAATCTTGAGCAAGTTCTAAACGGCATGATTTAACAACTTCTTCATCAAGATTTGGCTGTTTAAGTAACAGTTCATGAATTTTGATTGCTCTATCTAGCTCTCCTCGCTTCCTAAATAAAGATGCAAGGGTAAGATAATGATCTACTGAATCTGCAGAGACTTCTAAAAGTTTGGTAAGATGTTCAAGACCTTGATCTTCCTCTCTATCTAATAGGAACTTCAGGCCTTTACTATATTCTGAGGTGATCTGCCTGCTTTGTTCTAGAGCTTGATTTTTAGCACTATTTTTACCCATAACATAACCGTATGCAGCGGCCACAGGTAGTAATAAAAACAGCAGCTCGATCATGACTAGCGTTCGGTTGCTTGGCTAAGCTTACTATTACTTTTTTTTAGGCGATGGTTCTGCCATTTAAGCTTAGATAAAACCGGTGCGGTTACCAATAAGCCAATCATTATTCCAAACGCTAAACAAATGCTCATTAAGGTTGCGAGTGGTAACTCTGCACTTGCAATTACAAAATTGACACCAACTACTTGTGGATTTTGTGTTCCAACTAAAAATGCAATCAGTATGGCAACAACAGCTAATCCCTTTTTCAATACTGCAACCAAGTTTTGCTCCGTTAGACTTAATTATTTAAGCTTTCGTTTACTCTATCGCGCAGTTCTTTGCCTGGCTTAAAGTGCGGGACATATTTACCGTCTAATTCAACTGTTTCGCCAGTCTTAGGATTACGACCAGTACGAGGTGAACGGAAATGAAGCGAGAAACTACCAAAACCGCGGATCTCTATGCGTTCCGAGTCTGATAATGAGCCAGCCATTTGTTCAAGGATTTCTTTTACCGCATTTTCTACATCTTTAACAGGAACATGAGCGTGCTGCAGTGCAAGTTGTTCTATCAATTCAGACTTTGTCATAATGTTTCCTTTAAGGGTATAAGGAAGGGCTAAGCGCCCTTCCTAGTGTAAAGACTTATTAATTAGTCTTTTTGAGCATTTTTGAAAGCTGCAGCCATTGCGTTTTCGAACGCAGGCTCTTCTTTCTTAAGCTTCTCTAGAGCTTCTTTTTCTTCAGCTTCGAAGATAGCTTTAACTGATAGGCTGATAGTACGATTCTTACGATCAACACCTACAAATTTAGCTTCGATTTCGTCACCTTCAGAAACAGCAGCAGTTGCGTCTTCAACACGCTCCTGTGCGATGTCAGCTACACGGATGTAACCTTCAACGCCTTCACCTAGCTCTACAGTTGCGCCTTTAGCGTCAACTTCAGTCACTTTACCTTTAACAATAGCACCTTTTTTGTTGGCGTCTAGGTAGTTAGTGAATGGATCAGCATCGATTTGCTTAACGCCTAGAGAGATACGCTCACGCTCTGGGTCAACTTGTAAAACGATAGCTGTGATTTCGTCACCTTTCTTGTACTCACGTACAGCTTCTTCGCCTGGAGTATTCCAAGAGATGTCAGATAGGTGTACAAGACCGTCAATACCACCGTCAAGACCGATGAAGATACCAAAGTCAGTGATTGACTTGATCTTACCAGAAACTTGGTCGCCTTTATTGTTAAGACGAGCAAATTCTTGCCAAGGGTTAGCTTTACACTGCTTAAGACCTAGAGAAATACGACGACGCTCTTCGTCAATTTCAAGAACCATAACTTCAACAGTATCACCTAGTGAAACTACTTTTGAAGGGTGGATGTTCTTGTTAGTCCAGTCCATTTCTGAAACGTGTACTAGACCTTCAACGCCTTCTTCGATTTCAACGAAACAGCCGTAGTCAGTTAGGTTAGTTACGCGACCAGTAAGCTTTGCACCTTCTGGGTAACGACCAGCGATAGCAGCCCATGGATCTTCGCCAAGTTGCTTAAGACCTAGAGAAACACGAGTCTTCTCTTTGTCGAACTTAAGTACTTTAACGTTGATTTCGTCACCTACGTTCACGATCTCTGAAGGGTGCTTAACACGCTTCCAAGCCATGTCAGTGATGTGTAGAAGACCGTCAACACCACCTAAGTCTACGAATGCACCGTAGTCAGTAAGGTTCTTAACGATACCTTTAACTTCTTGACCTTCAACAAGGTTTTGAAGTAGTTCTTCACGCTCTTGAGAGTTTTCAGACTCGATAACAGCACGACGTGAAACAACAACGTTGTTGCGTTTTTGGTCTAGCTTGATTACTTTGAACTCTAGCTCTTTACCTTCAAGGTGAGCGGTGTCGCGAACTGGACGTACATCAACAAGTGAACCAGGTAGGAATGCACGGATTGAATCAACTTCAACTGTGAAACCGCCTTTAACTTTACCGTTGATAACACCAGTAACAGTCTCTTGCTCTTCACAAGCTTTCTCAAGACGGATCCAAGCTTCGTGACGCTTAGCTTTTTCACGAGAAAGGATAGTCTCACCGAAACCGTCTTCGATTGCATCTAGTGCTACGTCTACTTCGTCGCCTACTGCAACTTCTAGTTCACCAGCAGCATTTTTGAATTGCTCTGCAGGGATTGCACTTTCAGACTTAAGGCCAGCGTCAACAAGAACAACGTTGTTCTCGATAGCGATTACTGTACCTTTAACGATTGAGCCTTGCTCAACTTCAAAACCCTGTAGGCTTTCTTCAAATAACTGCGCAAAATTTTCTGACATACTAAATACGTCTCTATAAAGTTAAATTACCAATTAGCAACCATGCTGCATGGGGTTGTTAAATAAACACTAGCTTCCTGCCTGTGTCATTAAAAAACTACTTCGGCAAGCAACTTTTAGGAAGCTTACCTGCCACAATGGCGTCTTGGATAAAAGACATAACCTGTTCGAACACTTGCTCAGCGTTATGCTCTGTTGTGTCAACAACAATAGCATCACTGGCAGGCACTAATGGGGCAACCTTGCGATTCATATCGCGATCATCGCGAGCTTTAATGTCTTCCAACAGACCACTTAGTGTAACATCATGGCCTTTTTCATTCAACTCAACAAATCGTCTACGAGCACGTTCTTCTGCGCTTGCCGTTAAATAAATTTTGAGCTCTGCGTCAGGGAACACTACCGTTCCCATATCACGTCCATCTGCTATCAAACCTACTTCGCTTCTAAAAGCACGTTGACGACGCAGTAAAGCTTCTCTCACGCGAGGAAGTGCCGCAATTTTTGATGCTGCCGCACCAACTTCTTCATTGCGAATGGTGTTTGTGACGTCTTCACCTTCAAGTACAATTTTGCTTTTTTTAGTTTCTTTATCTATTGAAAATTGTACATCCAAATTGGCAGCGAGTGGGACTAACCCCTCTTCGTTGTCTGTAGCAATTTGGTGGTGTAGTGCAGCCAAAGAAAGTACGCGATAAATCGCACCACTGTCCAACACTTCCCAATTTAATGTTTCAGCTAACAAGCGACAAACAGTTCCTTTGCCTGAACCACTTGGGCCGTCTACGGTGATAACTGGCATAGCTGCCTGCATTTAGACCTCCTAAAAATGCTCACCTGAATTTGACGGCGCACAGTATACGTCAATTTGCTGAATATATCCTTATTTACCTGTCATTTTTTGTTATATGTCAAATTATTAGTGCCATTAAATACCGTAAGACATAAGCTTTTGGCATAAAACCAACCATCAAATTTATACAAATAATTGTTAGAACAAGTTACTTTTTAGCTGAGGTAAACTGAAAGTTGATGCCGAAGAGACTCGGCATCAAGGTAGATCTCAGTACTGGCTAATACTTTCTAGTACTGAAAAATAAGTGGGAAAAGTCTTGGCTGTACATTTAGGGTCGTTAATAGTGATAGATTGCCCTCCTACCGCAACCATAGAGAAACACATCGCGATACGATGATCGTTATATGTGTCCACATCTGTAAAGTTAAAATTAACAGGAGGAGTCACTTCGATATAATCATGCCCTTCAACTACGTGCGCACCAACCTTTTTTAGTTCAGTCGCCATTGCAGCCAACCTATCAGTTTCTTTGACACGCCAGTTGTAAATATTTCGAATCGCCGTTTTACCACTGGCAAATAACGCTACCGTTGCAAGTGTCATTGCCGCATCAGGGATTGCATTGGCATCAATGTCTACACCATTTAACTGGCCTTTACGAACCACAATACGTTCATCATACCACTCGATATGCGCACCAACCTGTTCCATCACTTTGGCAAAACCAATGTCCCCTTGCACACTTTGTTTACCCACTCCATTGATCTCAATTTCCCCCCCTGCAATGGCTGCTGCAGCAATAAAATAGGACGCCGACGACGCATCTCCTTCAACCATGAGTGTACCTGGAGACCGATACTGCTGACCGGCCTTCACAACAAAGTACTGATAATCGTGGTTTTCTACATGAACCCCAAAGTGAGCCATCACGCCAATGGTAATATCAATATAAGGCTTAGATACAAGTTCACCTTTAATCCTGATCTTAGTATCGCCACTGAAAAGTGGCGCTGCCATCAGCAGTGCTGTTAGAAATTGACTTGAAATACTGCCATCAATTTCAACTTCACCACCGCTAAGTTGCTTACCGACAATCTTTAGCGGTGGATAATCTTTGTTTTTGAGATATTGAATATCTGCACCAAGCGTTTGCATGGCATCAACAAGATGGCCAATTGGGCGCTCTTCCATTCGCGGCTCACCAATCAGTTCATAATCACCAGATATAGCAGCAAGCACAGCAGTTAATGGCCGATACGCCGTACCAGCATTGCCTAAAAATAGAGGGGCAGTAGGCGTAGAAAAGTTGCCACCGTTACCCTTTACTATCGCGACAGTGTTGTTTTCTTCAAGCGTTACAGCAACACCAAGTTGAGATAACGCCCCTAGCATATGGCGAATATCATCACTATCTAATAAATTTGTTACTTTTGTTGTGCCTTCGCACAAAGCTGCTAGCAACAAAATACGGTTTGATAGGCTTTTTGAACCAGGTAACGTGACACTGCCACTAACTTTGGTTATAGGCTTAAGCGTTAACTGTTCCATCAACCATTCTCCTTGGCAAACTTGTCCATAAATGCAACTAAGGCTTTAATCCCTTCAATTGGCATTGCATTATAAATACTTGCACGCATGCCACCTACAAAACGATGGCCCTCTAGCGCTATTAAGCCGTTTTGCTCAGCTTCAGCTAAAAATTTGTCGTTGAGACTTTCATCATTTAGCCAAAATGGTACATTCATTAGCGAACGGCAATGTTTAGCCACTTTGTTTGAGTAGAAATCTGAGCTATCAATGTAATCGTAAAGTACAGCAGCTTTCGCTGTATTATGCGCTTCCATTGCTTTCACGCCACCGATACTTTCTAAGTGCTTGAATACTTCAAAGGCAAGATACCAAGCAAATGTAGGGGGTGTGTTGTACATACTTTGCTGTTCAGCTTCAATAGCGTAGTCAAGAATCGCAGGCCTAGGCAAGCCCTCTCGTTTTAGTAATGTTTTACGAACAATTGCAATACTTAATCCTGAAGGGCCAATGTTTTTCTGCGCACCTGCGTAAATCAAATCAAAATCATCCACATTGATTTCGCGTGAAAGGATGTTGGAGGACATATCAGCAACAATTGGTGCTGTAGGATGCTTAGGTACTTCAAATATTTCGATGCCGTCTATAGTTTCATTTGGGCAATAATGAATAAATGACGCTTCCTCCGGTAATTTCCACTTAGATACAGGCAAAATGTCAAACTGACCATTTTCGTCGGCTCGGATATTAACTGCGTGTGTTTGAGTAAACTTCGCGCCCTCTTTTGTCGCGCCGGTTGACCAAATACCATTTTCAACATACACGCCAGGCAAACCATCCACATGCAAATTCAATGGTACTGCTGAAAAGTGACCACGGCCGCCACCGTGCATAAATAACACTTCAAACTCATCAGAGATGTTCATTAAACGACGTAGGCTGGCCTCGCACTGCTTCGCCATCTCCAAATAAGGCGCAGAGCGATGGCTGACTTCCATCACTGATACGCCTAAATTTTGCCAATCTAAAAACTCTTTTTGCGCTTTTTTCATCACTTCAACAGGTAACATCGCAGGACCCGCGCAAAAATTATAAACCGTCATATTTTTCCTCATTCCTAATAAACTAGCCCATCCAAATTATCGATGAATTGTTATCATATTTTTTGAATGAACAGTGAGTTGCCCAAGCAAAAGCCGGATAGTTCGTAGCCTTAATTTATCAGGGTTCGAGCTATTGTCATAGAGGGGGAGATTGAAAAAACTGACATAAAGAAAAAAAGCGACCGAAGTCGCTTTTTATATTAAAGATAAGGTTGTGTTATTCCTCGGTGTCCGAATCAACCGCTGGGGTTGCTTCACCTTCAGCTTCAACAATTTCACCTTCTGGCAAGTCTTCTACTTCAATTTCTTCAATCCGTTGAAGACCGACCACTTTTTCTTCTTCCATCGTACGAATTAGGATAACACCTTGAGTGTTTCTTCCTACCGTCGATACTTCGTTTACACGTGTTCTTACTAGTGTGCCACGATTTGAAATCAACATGATTTCATCGTTATCATCAACTTGAACAGCGCCAACCACCGAACCATTTCTTTCAGTCACTTTGATAGACACAACACCTTGTGTCGCGCGACTCTTCGCTGGATACTCTTCAAGTGGAGTACGCTTACCGTAACCGTTTTCAGTCACGGTCAAGATTGCACCCTCTCCTTGCGGTACAATTAGCGATACAACTTTCACATCGTCTGGCATCTTGATACCACGAACACCTGTAGCGGTACGACCCATAGGACGTAAGGCTAGCAACTCTTCACCTGTTTCAGGGTCACGTTTCACTTCACCCGTTTCCGAGTCACGTTGTTTCTCATTGAAGCGGACAACTTTACCATGCTCTGTAAACAGCATGATGTCATTTTCGCCTGTGGTAATGTTAGCACCGATAAGGCTATCGCCTTCGTTCAAGTTGATGGCAATAATACCACTTGCACGCTGACGGCTGTATGCTGTCAGAGGTGTTTTCTTAACGATACCACTTGCCGTCGCCATGACGATAAACTTATCCTCTTCGTATTCGCGAACCGGTAAAATTGTCGTGATGCGTTCATCGGCTTCTAATGGTAATAAGTTGACGATTGGTTTGCCGCGCGCAGCACGAGACGCAAGTGGCAATTGGTAAACTTTTAACCAATATAAACGGCCAGCGGTTGAGAAACACAAGATTGTATCATGTGTATTTGCCACCAGTAGACGCTCGATGAAGTCTTCATCCTTCATCTTAGTTGCAGAGCGCCCTTTACCACCACGGCGCTGTGCCTCGTAATCACTAAGAGGCTGGTACTTCACGTAGCCTTCGTGAGAAAGTGTAACCACGACGTCTTCTTCGTTGATCAAATCTTCAAGGCTGATGTCATGTGCAGCCGCGGTGATCTCTGTGCGACGCTCATCACCATACGTATCTTTGATTTCAACTAGTTCATCGCGGATAACTTCCATCAAGCGTTCTGGAGAAGATAGGATGTACAGAAGTTCAGCAATGATGTCGAGTAGCTCTTTATACTCAGCTAAAATTTTCTCATGTTCAAGACCGGTTAGCTTGTGTAGCCTTAAGTCAAGAATGGCTTGCGCCTGTTGTTCAGACAAGTAATATTGACCATCGCGGATCCCTAGCTCTTCAGCTAACCAATCTGGACGTGCAACATTCTCTTCTCCAGTGCGCTCAAGCATTGCTTTCACGTTACCGAGGTCCCACCCACGCGCCGTTAATGCTGCTTTCGCCTCAGCTGGTGTTGGTGAGCGACGGATCAGCTCAATAATTGGGTCAATGTTTGCAAGTGCAATTGCTAAACCTTCAAGCGTGTGTGCTCTGTCTCTGGCCTTACGAAGATCAAATACAGTACGACGAGTTACTACTTCACGACGGTGAATAATAAACGCATCGAGCATTTCTTTGAGGTTAAAACATTTAGGCTGGTTGTTGTCTAGCGCAACCATATTGATACCAAACACGGTTTGTAACTGCGTTTGTGCATATAAGTTGTTTAGTACAACCTCACCGACTTCACCGCGCTTAATTTCAATAACAATACGCATACCGTCTTTATCTGACTCGTCGCGCAGCGCACTGATCCCTTCTACTTTTTTGTCTTTTACAAGCTCAGCGATCTTCTCTATTAATCTCGCTTTGTTTACTTGATACGGAATTTCGTGGACGATGATAGTTTCTTTGTTTGTTTTTTCATCGACTTCGATTTCCGCTTTGGCGCGGATATAAATCTTACCACGACCTGTTTTATAAGCTTGTTCGATGCCTTTTTTACCACTGATAATAGCAGCAGTTGGGAAATCTGGACCTGGTATATAGTCAATCAATTCTTCAATGGTAATGTCTGGGTTTTGGATAACAGCCAAACAGCCATTGATCACCTCAGTTAAATTATGAGGTGGAATATTGGTTGCCATACCAACTGCGATACCAGAAGAACCGTTAACCAATAGGTTGGGTATTTTTGTTGGTAAAACATCAGGTATTTGTTCTGTACCATCATAGTTTGGCACATAATCCACGGTTTCTTTTTCAAGATCTGCAAGTAACTCATGTGCAACTTTCGCCATACGAACTTCCGTATAGCGCATTGCAGCAGCAGAGTCACCATCAACAGAACCAAAGTTACCTTGTCCATCTACTAGCATATAGCGCAGAGAGAAAGGTTGAGCCATACGTACAATTGTATCGTACACAGCACTATCACCGTGCGGGTGATATTTACCGATTACATCACCAACTACACGAGCTGATTTCTTATAAGGTTTATTCCAGTCATTTTTCAATTCATTCATCGCGAATAATACACGGCGGTGAACTGGTTTTAGGCCATCACGTACATCAGGTAATGCACGGCCTACAATAACGCTCATCGCATAATCTAGATATGAATTTTTTAATTCATCTTCGATATTGACTGGCAGGATTTCATTGGCGAGATCAGACATTTGACTCCACTTTCCTTCAGTGTCCACCCCTTTTATGTCACACTATTACGTGTGTAGCGCTGTTTGCTGAATATCAAATGGCTTGTTAATTGAAATGCAAAATCAAAGCACTTATTAAAAACCGAATTGCTTCAGCGTATCAGCAAGGGTGTTGTTTATTATAAAATTCGTTAGCCATGCTATCACACTTTTTAGCGTTTTACAGGTGCTATTTTTATCAAATCCCTTTTATAATGCGCTCAATTCGACGAGGAAGTTTTTTATGACCGAACATCAAAATGTAGACCCTAATGAAATAGCAAAATTTGAAGAAATCGCCGAACGCTGGTGGGACAAAGAAGGAGAATTTAAGCCGCTTCATAATGTTAACCCCTTGCGATTAGACTTTATTAACGATAAATGTGGCGGTTTATTTGCTAAAGATGTACTAGATGTTGGCTGCGGTGGCGGAATACTAACGGAAAGTATGGCGAAGATGGGGGCACATGCAACTGGTATTGATATGGGTCAAGAGCCACTAAATGTTGCCAAACTACACGCACTAGAAGCCAATATTCAGGTGAACTACCAAAAAGTGCCAGTTGAAGATTTTGCCCAGCAGCGTGCTGGTACATTTGATGTAGTTACCTGTATGGAGATGCTTGAACACGTACCCGATCCAGAGTCTATCATCCGCGCAGTTGCAAAATTAGTGAAACCTGGTGGACATGCGTTCTTTTCTACCTTAAACAAAACCACTAAAGCTTATTTGCTAGCTATTGTTGCCGCTGAAAAGTTACTGAAGATTGTGCCAGAAGGCACTCACGAACATGACAAATTTATTCGTCCTTCTACTTTAATAAATTGGGCCGAGAGTTATGGCTTAAAAGTAAGAGCAGCAAGCGGTATTCACTACAATCCGATTGGACAGACATTCACTTTAACTAAAGACGTTTCCGTCAACTACGTACTTCATTTTGAGAAGCTAGTATGATTAACGCTGTTTTATTTGACCTAGATGGCACACTGCTCGACACGAGTGAAGACTTGGGTGCTGCGCTAAATCACGTTTTAGCAATGAATAATATGGCTGTGGTTGAAAAAGCCATTTACAGCAGTGCCATATCTGACGGGGTCGCGGCAATGCTAAAAGTGGGGTTTGGCGACACCTTGCATCAATTTGATGTTAATCAACTACGCCAATCTGTACTCGACTATTATGCGGATAACCTTGCCAAACACTCTCATTGTTTTGCAAATATTGGGGCGTTATTGGATAGCCTTCGAAAGCAAAACATAAAGGTAGGGATCATGACCAATAAACCTGAGTTTTTGACGCTACCGTTATTAAAGCAAATACCAGAACTGGCAATGATAGATATTGTGGTTTGTGGCGATACGCTTTCAGTCGCAAAACCACACCCAGAGCCGCTCTTATTGGTTGCCTCAAAATTGGGGGTTGATCCCAGTCAATGTATGTATGTAGGTGATGCAGAGCGTGACATTATTGCTGCAAAATCTGCAAAAATGAAAAGTGCTGTTGCGATGTGGGGATTCATCCCTTCTGAACAAGTTGCTAAGTCTTGGAATGCGGATCTATATCTTACTAACCCGTTGGATGCAATATCGCATATCTAGTGCTATAATTTTTTCAAAGCACAAGATATTGTGCTTTAACGATTATAGAAACGAATTTGTGTAGAAAAAAATCACTTAAACTTTTTTTTTATTTTTACTAAAAAGCACCATCTTTAAGTTGATTTTTCTTTGTGAGCAGATAAGCGGATTGTCGAAGGTGAGTGGGCACTAACATAAATAAATTATCCCAAACTTATCCACAATTCTCCTAAAGTTGTTCTCTTGCAAATTCGCACTAACCCCACTATCTTGTGATCCCTAGCCGCTATAGCACCATATATAGTGGTGGTTTGCTAAACAATTTTTAATTCGTGCGATATCTAAAGCGCGTTCCTAAGGAATACAGGCACATAACATGAACCAACAGCTATCTGTATGCAAAAGAAACGGTCGCAAAGAGCCGTTAGATCTAGACAAGATCCATCGTGTCATTACATGGGCCGCAGAAGGCCTAGATAACGTCTCAGTTTCTCAGGTTGAGTTAAAGTCACACATTCAGTTTTATGACGGTATTCGCACTGGTGATATCCACGAAACGATTATAAAGGCTGCAGCGGATCTTATTTCAAAAGAATCTCCGGACTACCAATACCTTGCAGCTCGACTTGCTATTTTTCACCTACGCAAAAAAGCATATGGATGCTTTGAGCCGCCTCACCTATATCAGCATGTGGTAAAGCTTGTTGAAGACAAACGATATGATCAACACTTGTTGACTGATTACACTGAGGCTGAGTTCAACGAATTAAACGATTATATTGACCATAATCGCGACATGAATTTCAGCTATGCGGCCGTTAAGCAGCTGGAAGGTAAGTACCTCGTACAAAACCGTGTTACAGGTGAAATCTACGAAAGCGCACAGTTTTTGTATGTGTTAGTTGCTGCAAGCTTATTCGCAAATTATCCAAAAGAAACACGCTTAGATTACATCAAGCGCTTTTATGATGCCGTCTCTACGTTCAAAATTTCACTACCAACGCCTATTATGGCTGGTGTTCGTACGCCTACACGCCAGTTTAGTTCATGCGTATTAATTGAATGTGCTGACAGCTTAGATTCAATTAACGCTACTTCATCTGCAATAGTAAAGTACGTAAGCCAACGAGCAGGTATTGGTATCAATGCAGGACGTATCCGAGCGCTAGGTAGCCCAATTAGAAATGGTGAAGCATACCACACAGGATGTATTCCATTTTATAAGCATTTTCAGACTGCAGTTAAAAGCTGTTCTCAAGGCGGTGTACGTGGTGGTGCGGCTACCCTATTCTACCCACTTTGGCATTTAGAGATTGAAAACCTACTTGTACTTAAGAACAACCGCGGTGTTGAAGAAAACCGTGTCCGTCATTTAGATTACGGTGTGCAGTTCAATAAAACCATGTACAGCCGACTGATTAAAGATGACTATATTACCCTGTTTAGTCCATCAGACGTACCTGGGCTCTACGATGCTTTCTTTGAAGATCAGCAAGAATTCGAAGCGCTTTATACAAAATACGAGCAGGATGAATCTATTCGTAAAAAGCGCATCAAAGCAATTGAGCTTTTCTCAATGTTTGCACAAGAGCGCGCAAGTACAGGTCGTATTTACCTACAGAATGTTGACCACTGTAATACTCACAGTCCGTTTGACTCTAAAGTAGCACCAATTCGTCAGTCAAACCTGTGTCTTGAAATTGCATTGCCAACAAAACCGTTGAGTCATGTTAATGACCCTGAAGGCGAAATTGCACTGTGCACGCTTTCTGCATTTAACCTAGGTGCGATCAAATCTTTAGATGAATTAGAGGAGCTTGCTGAGCTGGCAGTTCGTGCGCTTGATAACCTGTTGGATTATCAAGATTACCCAGTACCTGCTGCTTACAACGCAACTATGGGTCGTCGTACTCTAGGCATCGGCGTTATCAACTTTGCTTATTACTTAGCAAAAAATGGTGTGAAGTACTCTGATGGTAGCGCGAATGGTTTAACCCATAAAACATTTGAAGCAATTCAATATTATCTGATGAAAGCCTCGAATGAACTTGCCAAAGAGCGTGGTGCTTGTCCTAAGTTCAACGAGACAACTTACTCACAAGGTATTATGCCTACTGATACGTACAAACGAGATCTAGACAAAGTTTGCGCTGAGCCATTGCACCTTGACTGGGACGCGCTCAGAGAAAGCATCAAAAAGCATGGTATGCGTAACTCTACATTGTCTGCTTTAATGCCTTCTGAAACTTCGTCTCAGATTTCAAACGCTACCAATGGTATCGAGCCACCACGCGGTCACATCAGCGTGAAAGCAAGTAAAGATGGTATCTTGAAGCAAGTAGTACCTGAATATGAAAGACTGAAAGACAGTTACGAGTTACTGTGGGATATTCCTTCAAACGATGGCTACTTGACATTAGTAGGCATCATGCAGAAATTCATTGATCAGACCATTTCTGCAAACACGAATTATGATCCAAGTAAGTTTGAAGCGGGTAAAGTACCTATGAAGCTACTTTTAAAAGACTTACTAACTGCATACAAACTTGGTGTTAAAACCCTTTACTACCATAACACCCGTGATGGTGCGTCAGATGCTCAGGACGAACTAAAACCTGAAGTAGAAGATGATGGCTGTGAAGGCGGCGCTTGTAAGATATAACGTTTTATGCGGGTGTGCTTCACCCGCTTTTTTAGGTATTGAGTAACACATTTATGGCATATTCAACGTTTAGCAGAAATCATAACGATCAACTAAAAGAGCCGATGTTTTTCGGACAGACAGTTAACGTATCTCGCTACGACCAGCAAAAGTACCCGATTTTCGAAAAGCTCATTGAAAAGCAACTTTCTTTCTTTTGGCGCCCTGAAGAGGTTGATGTAAGTAAAGACAGACTTGATTTTCAGGCTCTTCCTGAGCATGAAAGACACATTTTCCTTAGCAATCTTAAATATCAGACGTTGTTAGACAGTGTTCAAGGTCGCTCGCCAAATGTTGCGCTGTTACCCATCGTTTCTATCCCTGAGCTAGAAACGTGGATAGAGACATGGGCTTTCAGTGAAACGATACATAGCCGCTCTTACACGCACATTATTCGTAACGTTACACAAAACCCTGAGATTATATTCGATGATATTGTTGGCAATGACAAAATCGTTGAACGTGCAGATGCGGTTACCAAGTATTATGATGAACTCATTGAAAAAGTTAGCCTGTATAACCAGTATGGTGAAGGCAAGCATGAGATAAATGGTAAAACGGTTGTCATCAATCTGTTCGAGCTTAAAAAGCTACTATACCTTTGCATCATGTCCGTTAACATCCTAGAAGCAATACGTTTTTATGTCAGCTTTGCATGTTCATTTGCTTTTGCAGAGCGTGAGTTAATGGAAGGTAATGCCAAAATCATCAAATTAATTGCGCGCGACGAAGCCCTTCACCTTTCAGGTACTCAGCATATTTTAAATATTATGCAAGAAGGTAAAGACGATCCTGAGATGTCCATTGTTGCTGCCCAATGTCGCGAAGAAGCAATCAAGATGTTTGTAGAGGCCGCTGAACAGGAAAAAGAATGGGCCGAGTACTTATTTAAAGACGGCTCTATGATCGGTCTGAATAAAGATATCTTGTGTCAATATGTCGAGTACATAACCAATATTCGTATGACCGCTGTTGGTTTACCTTCAAAGTTTGAGACCAAGTCAAACCCGATCCCTTGGATCAACGCTTGGTTAGTATCAGATAACGTACAGGTTGCACCACAAGAAGCAGAAATAAGCTCTTATCTAGTTGGTCAGATTGATTCAGAAGTAGACGCTGCTGACTTTGGCGATTTCGATTTGTAATGGTTGAAAAGCCAATATACCTCATTCAGGTTAATAATATTGAGGAGCCACTGAAATATGTGGCTTCTTCATGTTCAATATTAGAGACTTTAGAAAACGCCAATATCCAAGTGTCTTACCAATGTCGAGAAGGGTTTTGTGGCGCTTGCCGTGCAAAATTGCTAAATGGAAGCACGCAATATTCCAATGAACCATTAGCGTTTGTCCGCGAAGGCGAGATCCTGTTATGTTGCAGTAAACCGCTCAGTGACATCACAATTGAATTGCCAGAGTAATATAATTTACTGCGATTACATTAATTTTGTCACCGGTGTTCGAATGTAGTGTTCGCCATCTGTGACGCTTACCGCATTGGTCTCAAATATTACATCCCAATGCAAGCTTCGAGTCAACATATCGCTAAGCTCATCAATAAATCGCTCAGGAATATTAAATACAGAGAGTGAGTCAATAAATTCAAGCTGTGATTTGCGTGCATCAAACCACTGCTGACCTTCTAGGCAGAAAATAACAACCTTAGGAAATAGTTTTTCATACTTAGTAATTTCAGCTACTTCAAAATTGCCAATAAAAAGTGCAACCTCAACGTCATTATTATCATTAACTATCCAGACATCGGGCCAGTTTTTTCTTTCCTGTTTACTCCATTTCACCGGTTTGTTAAACGACAACGCACAGATCCCAATAAGTTTAATAGCAAAGTGTTTACAGCTCTCTTTTGACAACATGGCTGCTGTAAATGCTTCTTCATGATGACTGTGATGAAATAAATCAGCAACTTTAATTCTTGCTTTGAATACAAATGGTTTGTTCATCATGGCATGCCTAGTTATGCGCATCTACTAACTATAGTACCTATATTAATTTCAACAATAACTAAGTTATAGTATAACGTTATTGATCCACCTAAACTGTAGTGTTATATTATAACTCTATTGCCTAAAGGGCTCACTCGTTCAGTAAATAATCTAACTCGTGGTAAAATAAATATGTTTAAGCAGTCTCTTATCGCCAGCGCGTTATTCTCGTTACTAGGCACTTCTCAGGCCTACGCAGGACAATTAACCGGAAAAGTCGTTGATGCCAACAATCAGCCTCTAAGTAATGCGACCGTTCACCTCCATGGTAAAAGTAAAACCGTCAAATCTGACAAAAATGGGCAATTTACAATTGAAGTAGACTCTGATGCTCAATTACACATTACAAAACCAAACTATTTAGACAACCGCGTTAATATCACTGAACAACAAGGGTTTGTACGTGTACAACTTGAGCCAACATCAGTTGAGAGTATCGTTGTTTATTCATCGGCATTACACAAAAATAGTATGGAGATGACCTCTCCTGTTAGTGTATTAAGTGGTGATGAATTAAAAAACCGTGCTAAGCCCACACTAGGGGAAACATTAAAAGGTCAACCGGGTATTAACGCCAGTTACTTTGGCCCAGTTAGCTCAAGCCCAATTATTAGAGGCTTAGATGGACCTCGTGTCAAAATCACGCAAAATGGCCTAGACAGCAGCGATGCTTCAAGAGTCGGCCCTGATCACGCAAATACCAATGACTCACTGGCAGCGCAACAAATAGAAGTACTCAGAGGACCTGCAACATTGCTTTACGGTTCTGGTGCTATTGGTGGCGTAGTTAACGTTGTAGATAATCGTATTCCTACAGATGTCATAGATAGCTTGCAAGGTGCTGCGGATTACAGCCATGACACCAATTCGAATACCAACACATTTGCCGTATTACTTGAGTCAGGGTTTGATGGTTTTAATTTCCACTTTGATGGTGTTAAGCGCAAAGGCGGCGATTATGAAACGCCTAATTTTGCACAACCGCACGACGATCATGAGTCACATGATGAACACGAACACGAACACGAACACGAACACGAACACGAAAGTGAATCACATGAAGTCGAATATGCGAATAAAGTAGATAACACTTTCATCGATTCAGAGCAATTTAACTTTGGTACAAGTTACGTTGGCGATCACCTCACTCTTGGTTTGTCTTACGGCCGTATTGATACTGACTATGGGATCCCTGCACACTCGCATGTTGGCCATGACCACGAAGCACATGATGATCATGAGAGTGAAGAGACCCATGCAGAAGAATCAGTCTTTGCCCGAGTTAAGCAAGACCGTTGGCAAGGTCTTATCAACTATGCGGTACACAGCGATTGGCTAGAATCAATAGGATTACGTGTAGGCTACACTGATTATGAACATGCTGAGATCGAACATGGTAATATTGGCACAGTATTTGAAAATGATACTACAGAGCTGCGTTTAACTGCAGAGCACCGCTTGGGTGAGTGGCATGGCACCGTAGGCTATCATTTTTCTGACAGTGATTATTCAGCAAATGGTGAAGAAGCATTTACGCCTTCAACTCAAACTAAAACTCACGCTTTCTATATTCTTGAAGAACGCCGTTTCGGTGATTTTACATTAGAACTTGGTGCAAGAGTCGAAGATTATCAGCTTTCTAGCAAAGGTGATTCATTAGAAGATGACCATGACCATGACCATGACCATGACCATGACCATGACCATGACCATGACCATGACCATGACCATCATGATACTGAGATAGAAACTGGATTCATAGCTTATGATCTTGATATGACAAACTTGAGTGTTTCTGTCGGCGGTGTATATGACTATACAGCAGGTAGCAATGTTGCTGTTTCATTATCACGCTCAGAGCGTGCACCTTTAACAGCCGAGCTACTTTCAAATGGTATTCATATCGCTACAAGCACTTATGAGCTTGGCTTAGGCTATGAACTTGAGGGCGATCATTTACATTTTGAACCACAAGATATTGAGCAAGAAACATCAACTAATCTAGATGTTAGTTTCAGAAAGTTTTCTGGTGATTTTGGCTATACGGTTAATTTCTTCTACAACGATATAGAAAACTTCTATTATCAAGCACTGACTGATTACATTTTTACTGCTGAACATGGGCTAGAAATCGCAGATCACGCTCATGATGACGCAATCCCAGTATTTAAATTTGAAAGTAGCGATGCAAAGTTATATGGCCTTGAGTTTGATGCTCACTATAAGCTTAATCGCTTCGCCCGAGTCAAAGTTTTTGGTGATTCAATCACAGCTAAATTAGATAATGACGAATACTTACCTCGTATTCCTAGTAATAAACTAGGTGTGGATTACGAGCACCGTTATGAAAATTTAACGGCAAACTTTACCGTTACTCATTATTTTGACCAAGACAATTTTGCCCGCTATGAGAGCGAAACTAAAGGCTATACTATGGTTGATGTCTCGTTAAATTATGACTTTGAGTTGATGGGCAATGATATGGTTGGTTATCTGAACCTAGACAACCTAACGGATGAATTGGGTTATGTGCATAGCTCATTTATCAAAGAGCAGGCACCATTGCCTGGTCGCAATATTAAGCTTGGGATCAGAGGCTACTTTTAACAGTTCCTTTCTTTTATAGAAACCAAAAAGCTACCTTCTCGGGTAGCTTTTTTATTAGCTAATCACGTGTCTTACTGCTCAACCATTCAAGAATTTGAAACTACTCCCTCACGTTGAGCAAGTATTAAGTCAAATTGGTATTATGCTCTAGTACCAAAAATTTTATCACCAGCATCACCAAGCCCAGGAACAATATACCCCTTTTCATCAAGATGGCTGTCTAGCGATGCGGTATATATCTCAACATCTGGATGTGCTGCCTCAACTAATTTTACGCCCTCAGGTGCAGCAACAAGCACAATCGCTCGGATTTCCTTGCACCCTGCTTTCTTAAGCATATCTATTGTGGCGACTAGAGACCCACCTGTTGCTAACATTGGGTCTATCACTAGTGAGAGTCTAGCATCTATATTACCCACCAATTTTTCAAAATATGGTACTGGCTCTAATGTCTCTTCATTTCTTTGCAGGCCGACAACACTTACCTTAGCAGCTGGAATAAGTTGTAATATGCCATCAAGCATACCAAGACCAGCTCGCAAAATAGGTACTAGTGTAATCTTTTTGCCAGCAAGACGCTTCACAGTCAACTGTTTGCCGTCCCAAGCAGAGACTATCTCATCACCGAGTGTTAAGTCTTTAGTTGCTTCATAAGTCAGTAAGTTTCCAACTTCTGATACAATCTCACGAAAATTCTTGGTCGATACTCCCTGCTCTCGAAGTAACCCAAGTTTATGTTGAACCAACGGGTGGTCAATTACATGTAATGCCATTGGGGGATCCCTTATAAACTACTGAAAAAGTCTTCTGGCTTGTGTCTAACTGGCTTTGTACATAACACTGTTGGCGTACCTAAGTATAAATAGCCAACAATCTCATCTTTTTCATCCAGTCCTAGTTGCTTTTTAACTTCCACACTCTGCGCAAAATAACCGGTTCTCCATACACCTGATAAACCTTGTGCAAAGGCAGCTTGCTGCATCGCTAAAACACTACAACCTGCGCTTTGGATCTGTTCAATACGAGGAACTTTAGGGTGTTCTTGATACGGTGAAACAGCAATAATAAGCATTGGCGCACGCTGAGGTAGCGCCTTCGCCCTATCTATGACTCTTTGTTCTTGCTGCTCCTTTATAGCTGCTTGATAATAAATATCACCCAGCTTTTCACGACCTTGCTCTTCGACCACAATAAACCTAAACGGCGTAAGGCC
Organism: Pseudoalteromonas sp. McH1-7; assembly: GCF_013366255.1. Lineage (NCBI taxonomy): Bacteria > Pseudomonadati > Pseudomonadota > Gammaproteobacteria > Alteromonadales > Pseudoalteromonadaceae > Pseudoalteromonas > Pseudoalteromonas sp. McH1-7. The sequence continues at coordinate 205,723 of NZ_JABWPQ010000001.1, forward strand.
ACCATGATCTGGTACCTTCAAAGCAGCTTTTTTAATTATCTCTAGTTGCTCTGGGTTTGGTCCTGGATAAGAAAGATTGCTATCTGATTGACGTGTCAAAAGTAATTCTATTGCGTCCATTAGTTCGTTCCGTATTGTACCTTCAAAATCGGTATCATTAATATGCGCTTAGTCTACCATTTCAAAGCGCCTGCGACTATGCAGCACGCTTAAGTTTACAGTGCTTTGTTTTATATGATCATCAATACTGTATACTTTTTGATTGGCTGCTCATTAGCAGTTTCAACCAATAGTCGATACTGACGTAACGTCCTCCCCCCATAAAAAATAGCGACAGTAACAACACAAAATAGGTAGCGGCAAATTCGATGCCATTGTTCAATATGACTATGTTTCCTTTTTCGTATAGGTAATCCGGCCGCCCATGCTCTGCAACCAACCCTTTGATTATGTCTAACCTCTGTTTTACCTCTAGGCTATTATCTAAACTATTTTTTGCCTGCTCAACACCCAACCAGTGTACAACCTTAGCTGCACTGGTATCAGGGTTTGATGGCGCAACTGAAAACCAGCCGTTATCAAGGTGCACTGTTACTGCTGCAACCACCATAGTTATCATTAGCGGGATCGTGACTAAACGGGTTAATAAGCCAACCAAAATCAGCCAACCACCTAAAAATTCAGTCCAAGCAGCCATAAATGCTAATAAGTCAGGAACAGGCAGCCCCAACCCCCATTCACTATTACCAAACCACTCTACTACACCAGGGTCTGGAAGCAGTTTTTGGTAAAGTTCGATGTCTTGGTGCTTAAAGTTTAGTTTATTGTACCCAGCGATAATCATCACTGGTGCGAGGAGTAATCGGATGAGTAAAGGGGCAAGCCCTGAGAAGTGTTCCAACGTTAGTTTAGTGTTGTTATAAAACTTTAGCAGGTTTACAAGCATAAGATAGGCAGTCCATAGTTGATAGTTACAATATCAGTATAGACCGCCTAATTCTTAGGGTTATTACATTAAATTTTTCTCGCGACCTGAAGAGCTTCAGCTATCGCTCGTTTTGCATCGATTGCAGCAGCAAGTTTCGCTCCACCAATAACATGATGGTTTTCTGGCAATGTTTCTTTATCAAACAATGTATCGTTGGATACTTGGCCGATACATGCAATAACAGTATCAACGTCAAGTATCTGCTCATCGTCTGCGACTTTGATAGTCAGCCCTTGACCATCAAAACGAATGTACTCACTTTGTGCAATTTGTTTAACGTTATGGTGCTTTGCAACCGCTCTGTGGATCCAACCTGTGGTTTTGCCTAAATCTTTACCAAAGCGACCAGCTGAACGCTTTAACATATAAATTGTTTTTTGCTCTTGGGATGGTTTAGGATCGCATTCGATACCCCACTGTGCCTTAAAGTCTGAAATAGATTGCTCTCGCGGTTCTGTCAGATAGGCAACCATATCAAAACCAATACCACCCGCACCTAAAATCGCGATTTTATCACCGAGTTCTACTTCTCCTTTAATCACTTCATCATAGGCAAACACGCGACGCCCATCAGCACATTCGATTTTGGACATTCGTGGACTTACACCAGTTGCAAAAACGACATCATCAAAAGCATCTGCCATAGACAATTCATAAGATGTGTTTAGACAAAGCTCTACTCCAAGGCGGTTAATTTCGCTCACATAGTATTTTAGCGTGTGTTGAAAGTCTTCTTTTCCAGGTATACGCATCGCTAGGTTAAATTGTCCACCTAGTTCGCTTCCCCTATCAATGAGCTTAACTTGGTGTCCCTTTTTAGCCAAATAATAACTCACTGATAATCCAGCGGGGCCAGCTCCCACCACTAATACCTTTTTCTTTGTAGTTGCTTCTTCTAACGGGTAATCCAGCTCAAACCCTGCTTGAGGATTAACTAAACAAGTAGCCCGTTGCCCTTTAAATACATGATCTAAGCAGCCTTGGTTACAACCGATACAAATATTAATTTGCTCTTCACGTTGTGCTTGGTACTTATTGAAAAACTCAGGATCAGCAAGCAATGGACGCGCCATAGAAATAAGATCAGCGTCGCCTTTAGCTAAAATATCATTTGCTAGCGTCGGGGTATTTATTCGATTGACGGCCACAACGGGTATGTCAACAACCTGTTTTAACCTATTTGACGCTTCTCGATACGCGCCTGGTGGTACCATTGAAGCAATTGTAGGAACTCTAGCTTCATGCCAACCAATTCCAGTATTAAGAATATCAACACCGGCAGACACTAGCGCTTTTGCCTGAAGCGTAACTTCTTCTGCTGTCGAACCATTTGGGATTAGATCCATCACTGACAAACGAAATACGATAATAAACTTATCGCTCACCTTCGCCCTCACCGCTTTTACGATGTCAGTCGCCAAACGCATTCTATTTTCTAGACTACCACCGTATTCGTCAGTACGTTTATTGGTGTGATTCGCCATGAATTCGTTAATTAAATACCCTTCAGAGCCCATGATTTCGACACCATCATATCCGGCCTTCTCAGCTAGCTTTGCTGACTGTGCAAAATCTTTAATGGTACTTTTAATAGCGCCCAAGCTCATCGCTTTTGGCGTATAAGGATTTATTGGTGCTTTGATTGCACTTGGTGCTGTATTAAAAGGGTGGTAAGCGTATCTTCCTGCATGCAGTAGTTGTAAGCAAATTTTTCCACCATTTTGGTGAACCACGTTGGTGTATGCTTTATGCTTTATCACATCATACCGCGAGTTAAAAGAAGACGAAATGGGCGTCAATTTACCGCGTAAATTTGGACTATAGCCACCAGTGATAATTAACCCCACCCCTCCTTTTGCACGTGCTTCATAGAACGCAGCTAAGCGCTTTCGATTGTGCCAACCTTCTTCAAGCCCGGTGTGCATCGATCCCATCACCAAGCGATTTCGCAAACTTGTATGTTTAAGTTTTAGTTCTTTTTCTAACATTTGCCGCCCCACAAAACTGGTCTTACCTGTGAACATTAACGTTTTTTTATTATTTGGCAAGTCTTAAACAGAAAGAAATTAACGAACCTAGACTCATTGCTGATATTTCACGCATGAAAATACTTAGTTACGTTTTTCTATTATCTATGAAACCGACTCTGATATATGATAAATAAATAGTGTTTTATTGATGTTAAGCATAAGGGATCGATTTGAAACTGATAGCGAATATTTTTAAAGGCATATGGGCCACCTTGAACTTTTCTAGACGATTGATTTTAAATCTGTTGTTCTTATTCATTCTGATTGCCATTGTGATTAATATTATATCCGGTGAAGACCAAGTCCAAGTGGAAGATAAAAGTGTCTTACGCTTAGATCTAAATGGCATCATTGTAGAGCAACTAACCTATGTCGATCCGTTTGAAGCGGCAATGAGCGGCAAGTTTGGTGACTCAGAGCAACCTGGTGAGATTTTACTTGATGATATAATTGACGTAGTCAACAAGGCAACGCAAGACCAACAAATATATGCAATGTACCTAGACTTACAACGCATGCACAGCGCACATTTAGATAAACTCCGCGACATTAGAGATGCGCTGGTAAAATTTAAAGCTGCAGGCAAAAAGATCTATGCTCACGGTGCATATTACACTCAAGCACAATATTATTTAGCCTCTATTGCTGATCAAGTAACCTTACACCCATACGGTGGTGTCAACATCACCGGTTTTGGCATGTACCCTCTTTATTTCAAAGAAGCCCTAGATAAGCTAAAAGTGACTCAGCATATTTTCCGTGTTGGTACCTATAAATCTGCCGTTGAGCCTTTCATCCGCAGTGATATGTCACCAGAAGCAAAACAATCTAACCTTGGTTGGATAACACCACTTTGGAGTCAATACAAATCAGAAGTGGCTGAGAACCGAGGTTTCGATGTCACAAATTTTGATGAAACATTCGCTGCATTGACGGATAAAATGGAAGCTGCACAAGGCGACTCTGCTAAATATGCAATTGATAACCAATGGGTGGATGAACTGGTTACAGATCAACAGTTCGTACAAAAGTTGATTGATGAAGTGGGGCTAGATGCTAAAGGCAAATCGTTCAAGCAAGTGTCCTTTGAACAGTATCTGTCAACACTGCCACCAAAAGAATTTGCTGAAAATCCATTTACAGAAAAAGTTGCAGTGATCGTTGCTAAAGGTCAAATATCCGATGGTAAACGTAAGGCTGGTGCCATAGGCGGAGATTCAACAGCTGCACTGCTCAAAAGAGCGCGTCTAAACGATAAAGTAAAAGCGGTTGTTTTAAGGATAGATTCTGGCGGCGGCAGTATGTTTGCTTCAGAAACGATTCGTAATGAAGTATTAGCATTAAAAGCGGCAGGTAAACCCGTTGTCGCATCTATGGGCTCAGTTGCGGCTTCAGGTGGCTATTGGATTGCGGCCTCAGCGAATGAAATTTGGGCCTCGCCGAGCACAATTACTGGGTCAATTGGCGTTTTTGGCATGATAATGACTTTCGAAAACGCGGCTAATTCACTTGGTATTTATTCAGATGGTGTAGCAACGACAGAGCTAAAAGGTCAATCACCATTTAGAGGAATTGAAAGTAATTATAAACATCTTATTCAAATGGGCGTTGAAGATGCCTATGACAAGTTTATCTCTATGGTTGCAACTGAACGAAACCTTGAGAAATCAGCGGTTGATGAAGTAGCGCAAGGCCGTGTATGGCTTGCAACTCAAGCGCTAAATTTTGGTCTCATTGACAAGTTAGGCAATAAGAATGATGCCATTAACGCAGCAGCCAGTCTTGCAAACTTGGAGATGTATGATGTTATCACCATAGAACAAGCGCTAACTGAGCAGGAAAAGCTAGTGCAACAGTTATTTGGTGCTACGATAGTACAAAGTGCTGTTGACGCCATTATGCCTGAGCAATCGATATTTGCAAAAACAGCGTTAAACGCACTAGATGATATAAGTCATACACTAGAAGCTCAGAGCAAAGTACTCGGTCAATTAAATGACCCAAATCATGTTTATACCCTGTGTTTAGTATGTAATGTATCGGCTGAATAACCCTGAATAAGACTGCAATTGCGGATACACAATTGCTATAATAAGCCCAGATTTTATTCTGGGCTTATTTATGAAAAGAAAAAAAATATACATTGCTTATACCGGCGGTACTATTGGTATGAAGCAATCGAGTCGTGGTTATGTTCCTGTTGCCGGCTACCTTACCGATACGGTGAAGAATAACGCTGAGTTTACACGCGATGAGATGCCACTTTTTGATATTCACGAATACAGTCCTTTAATTGACTCATCTGATATGTCTCCCCATCATTGGCAACTAATTGCTGATGATATCCAATCAAAGTATCAGGATTACGACGGCTTTGTCGTACTACATGGCACAGACACAATGGCGTATACCGCTTCAGCGCTGTCTTTCATGTTTGAGAATCTGACCAAGCCTGTGATTGTAACCGGCTCACAAATACCACTATCTCAACTTCGTTCGGATGGTCAAGTAAACCTGCTAAATGCCATGTACTTAGCGGCTAATTATCCCATTGCGGAAGTTAGCTTATTTTTCAATAATAAGTTGTATCGTGGTAACCGAGCAATAAAAGCTCATGCTGACGGGTTTGATGCCTTTGCGTCTCCAAACTTATCACCCTTAGCGCAAGCGGGGATCAACATACAGCTACTAGAAGGAAAGCTCAGCCCTTATGTTGAGCAAAGTTTGCAAGTAACCCAGATTTCCCCACAACCTATCGCTGTGATGCACCTTTATCCCGGAATTTCAACTGAGATCCTTAAGAACCTCATGAAAGGTCAAATGAAGGCATTGATATTATTGAGCTTTGGTGTTGGAAATGCGCCACAAGACGAGCACTTTTTAAGTGAGCTTAAGGCAATAAGTGACAGCGGAGGGGTGATCATTAATCTAACTCAGTGTATCCAAGGTAAAGTGAATATGGGCGGCTACGCTACTGGCAACGCTTTACTCAATTGTGGAGTGATCAGTGGTTATGATATGACTTTGGAAGCATGCTTAACAAAACTACATTATCTATTCAGCCAAAAGCTCGAAATAGAAACTATCCGCCACCTTATGCAAGATAGCCTTCGTGGTGAACTCACTAGGTAAAGAAAGATAGAAGAAAAGAAAAGTAAAAAGCCGCAAGTGGATACTGCGGCTTTGTCATTTCTAGTGTCGACGTGACTATCTTACTTTTGCATCAATCTCGACAAGATCAGTGAGGTGACACGTTTCACCACTGTGCGTCTTAATGCCATGTTCACCAAAGTAATCACGTTGTGCTTGTACTAAGTGACCATTGCTTGGAGTGCTCAACGTCGCAATGTATGTTTGCGTCGCAGCAAGCACAGGGAAAGATAAACCTGTTGCAATCGCTTTACCGGTAGTGCGACGAAGTGCCAGTGCTGGCTCCTCTAATGAATCGATAAACTCAACACCCTGAGCAACATCATCTAGGTAGTCGGCACGAATGATACAACCGGCGCGCCAGGTTTGAAGTGTCTTATTTAAGTCGACTTTCCATTGGTGAGCTCGTGACGCACCTTTAATTAATGCAAGGCCTTGACGATAGCATAGCAAGCTCGCGAAATAGAATGCTTGTTTCAATTCGTCTAAATCAACTCCAACCGACTCGGTAGATTTGGCAGCATACGTCATTTCTTTGGCCGCTGGCGTATCTATCGTATTAGTTAAATGGCGAGCTTGCACCGCTGCGACCAAAGATGGGACGGCAATCCCTAATTCTAACGCATTTTGTGCTGTCCAAAGGCCAGTACCTTTAGCACCTACTTTGTTATCTATAAGGTCAACTAGTGACTCGCCCTGTTCTGTTTCGAGGCTGAGAATATGACTCGAAATAGCGAGTAGGTAGCTATTTAGGTTACCCTCTGACCATGACTCAAAAATTTCAGCGACTTCTTTCGGTGAGCGGCCAGTACCATGACGAAGTAGTTGATACACTTCAGCAATCAGCTGCATTAACGCATATTCAATGCCGTTATGTACCATTTTTACAAAATGGCCACTTGCAGATTGACCCACGCGAGCAAAACATGACTCGTTATTGTAGCTTGCCGCAACTTTCTCAAACCAAGGTTCGATACGTTCCCATCCGCCTTCAGAGCCACTCGCCATCATCGCAGGACCGTGACGCGCCCCTTCAGCTCCGCCAGAGATCCCCATGGTGGCAAACTCAAATTTATTTTGATATTTCAACTTACGAGCAATACCATCTTTGTAGTTACTATTACCACAATCCACAATGATATCTTCTTTCTCAACCCCGGCTTCAACCAAGTCGCTACAAACTTTATCTACTAATTCACCTGCTGGAACCAGTAATAAAATCGAGCGAGGAGTCTCAAGCCTTCTGATCATATCACCGAGATCAGACACTATGTGTAAGCGCTCCGCCATACCTAACGACTGTGCGCAACTTAATAATTCCGCACCTACTTCGGGGTTCTTGTCATATGCGACTAAGGTCATCCCCTTCTCTATTAGATTTAGCGCGAGGTTTTTACCCATCACACCCAAACCAACTAATGCAACCTGCATTTAGTTTCCTCCTCGGTAACATCAAAACTTTATGCGTTCGTGTATGTGCATTATACCTTAGCAACCATGATTGACCAGCGAGACACACTATTCGCTGGCTACTTATCAGTTACAAAAATATGACAGCTAACACAATTCACTGTATAGCAATATAGTGACAGCGGCGCGTATTCACCACTATTTGTGATTAATCGCAAATATTCTCTTATCATTAAAAGGTAAAATATTCGAGATTGACGCCTACTGACACCGGTGTCATAATGATGACATATAGATCATATAACTTAATGAGAGTGTTAAAAAGGGTATTTGCATAATTCTTTATGCTCAAGTTAGTTAAATAATGGTTTCACAATGTGTGATGTGTAAAAAGACAGCAAGTTTAATTTATTTTTAACACATTCATAAGTTTTTGCTTACCTTGATAAGCTTACAGGAGAATCTGATGCTTAGACGCACTAAAATCGTTGCAACTCTGGGGCCCGCAACTGATAGAGATAATAATTTAGAAAAAATAATTCGTGCCGGCACCAACGTAGTCAGACTAAACTTTTCACACGGCGTTGCTCAGGATCACAAAAACAGAGCTGAAGCGGTACGCGAAATATCTCAACGCTTAGGTGTGAATGTCGCTATCCTAGCTGATTTGCAAGGACCTAAAATCCGTGTTTCAACCTTCAAAGAAGGTAAAGTATTTTTAGAAGTGGGTGCAAAGTTTACTCTAGACGCAAAAATGGAACCTGGACAGGGTCATGTTGAAGCTGTTGGTATAGATTACAAAGAGCTACCAAATGATGTAAAGCAAGGTGATTTGTTATTGTTAAACGATGGTCTGATCCAACTGGTTGTTGAGCAAGTGCAAGGTCACTTAGTCCATACCAGCGTCAAAGTAGGTGGTGTGCTATCTAATAATAAGGGTATTAACCGTTTAGGTGGTGGGTTAACGGCACCGGCATTCACGGATAAAGACAAAGAAGATTTAATCACGGCAACGGAAATCGGTGTTGACTACATTGCAGTATCTTTCCCTCGAAGCGGTGATGACATGCGTTATGTCAGAAGCTTAGCTGAAAAAGCAGGCTCTAATGCGCAATTGTTAGCAAAAATAGAGCGTGCAGAAGCTGTTGAAACTGTTGAAGCAATTGATGACATTGTGCTTGCTTCTGATGCGGTGATGGTCGCACGTGGCGACTTAGGGGTCGAAATTGGCGACGCTGCGCTTGTGGGTAAACAGAAACAAATTATCAGCCGTGCTCGTTCATTAAACCGTACTGTCATTACAGCAACACAAATGATGGAATCGATGATTGACAACCCAATGCCAACCCGTGCTGAGGTGATGGACGTAGCAAATGCTGTATTGGACGGCACAGACGCGGTTATGCTCTCTGCAGAAACAGCTGCGGGAGATTACCCAGAGCAAACAGTTGCAGCGATGGCTCGCGTTTGTTTAGGCGCTGAGTCGCAACCACAAATTCACATTTCTAAACACCGTCTAGATAGTCGCTTTGCAGACACTTGCGAAACCATTGCGCTTTCGGCCATGTATGCAGCTAACCACTTAGACTCAGTAAAAGCCATTGTTGCATTAACGGAATCCGGCAATACTGCGAAATTAATGTCACGTATTAGTTCCGGTTTACCAATTTATGCCCTGTCTCGCCATCAATCCACACTCGGTCAAGCCTCGTTGTATCGTGGCGTTTATCCGGTAAGGTTTGACTCTACCCAATGTTCTGATGATAGTGCGGTTAGAGAAGCACTAGACACTCTTGTTGCAGCAGGATCTTTAGAAAAAGGCGACACAGTTATCATTACCCATGGCGATAAAATGGAAACTATCGGTGCAAGTAATACACTAAAAATTATTACAGTATAAAAACCACAACGAACTGGGTAGCCACGCTACCTAGTTCTGTTATTTCGCCCGTGTGAGTGCGCGTAAAAGCTGTATCGATAATAAAATGAGGAAACAGCGCTAATCACTTGGCGTTATTTTATACCATTCTCTTGTTGTAACACTTTAATAAAACCAAACTGCCTAATGTGAGGCAGAACGTTTAGCTTAAAACCGAGCAAAGCTTTGTTATCAACAAGTTGCTCTAAATAAGACATTTTATCGCTTGTAGCGCCACAATAGCTTCTTCTAACTGAGCAAGTATTAAGATTAATTGGTATTAGCTTGCTAATGCTGCCTTCACTTTATCTCTGTAGCTTCTGCTTACTTTTAGCTCTTGACCATTTTCAAGCACCAACAAGTATTCACCACTGCTCTGGGTTACTAGCTTACTAATTTGTTTAGTGTTTACGATAGCAGAGCGATGCACGCGTACGAATAATGTTGGGTCCAATTCTTGCTCTAAATCCTTCATTGTTTTTCGTAAGATGTGTGTTTGACCATCACTACAATGTAGGCACATGTAATCTCCAGCAGCATCCACCCACTGAATTGAGCCGGTAGAAACACGAATGATCTCTCCTTGCTCTTTTACCGCAAGTGACTCAGGGAACTTTTTATCTTCGATTGTATCCCCTGTCGCTAACTTCTTTAGGATTTCTTCACAATTGTTACCTGTGATCCCTGCAACAAAGCTGGCTAGCTTTTTCTTATGCGCATTGTCTTGTTGTGTTTTTAAATAGCTTTGCACTTTTTCCACCGCCTGTTTTAATCTGTTGTCATCAACGGGTTTTAAAATGTAATCTAACGCATGGATCTCAAATGCTTTGACAGCATATTGATCAAACGCAGTTACAAAAACGATAGCAGGCAATGGTTTGACACTTTCACTCAAGGCTCTCGCTACTTCAAAGCCATTCATGTTTGGCATTTGAATATCAAGAAAGACTAGATCTATGTCCTCAGACTTACATAAATCAATAGCCTGTTGGCCACTGCCACATAATTCTACAATTTCAATTTCAGGAAAATCTCTTAACCTTACCGCCAAGCCTTTTCTGGCTAGCGGTTCATCATCTACGATTAATGTTCTAATTTTGTTCATTACTTCTTCGCCCTTTCGTATGGCACGCGAATGTTTACCTTTAAACCCGAAGGCTCATTGTTTGACAGCACAAACGAGTAATTGTTTTCATATAATGTTTTTAGGCGATCTTTGGTATTCGCTAAACCCACTCCTTGTGCACTTTTCAACTGCCCATCTTCCAACTCTGCGCCTGGACCGTTATCACCTACTTCCAAGAGTAGCTCATTGGCAAAAACCTGTGCTTTAATCTCAATTTTGCCGCCATGTTCAATATGTGCAATAGCATACTTGATGCTGTTCTCAATCAATGGCTGTAAAATTAAACTTGGCACTAGCGCTTGTTCTGCCTCTTCTGTTACATCTAACTCAATTGACAACCTTTCATCAAAGCGTACTTTCTCAATTTCAAGGTATAACGTTAACGCATGTAACTCTTGCTCTAGTGGTACTTTTTTGATCGGATCTGTATTTAAGGTGTGTCTCAAAAAGTCACTAAGCCTTGATACCATTTGATTTGCATCTTTATTCTCTTCAACGAGAATAAGTGTTGAGATTGCGTTGAGTGTATTGAAGAGGAAGTGAGGATTAAGCTGATACCGAAGCATTTTTAGTTGTGCTTCATGAGCCATCGTATTGGCTTTTAGTGCCTTTTGTCTCTCACTTTGTAATAATTGATAGTACTTTATACCGAAGTATAGTCCGCTCCAGCATAAAACGATATAGACGGAGTCTAGACCTTGCTGCAAATAATAAAACCATTCATCGGGTCGATAACCATGACGGTATATTTCCCAATGATTGAATTTTTGCACCACAGCCCAGAGCGTTCCGGTTAAATATGATGCAGTAAATACGACCAAGATTAAGACAACTGGAGAGGCGTTCCATATCTTACGATATAAATAACGCAGTGGTACTGTCATCAAACAACCGGCATAAGCATTTAATGCAATAACAAATACATAGATGTCGCGCATTTCAAATACTTTCGAGCCAATGTAATTCACCAGCGCATAACCCAACCAGCCGGCTATTTGTAATACCCAGAAAAACCTCTGCCTGTTATCAACCAGTGATTGCCACTTCAAAATGATTATACCTCTTCTATCTTAACTGGATTATATCTCAGCTCGTTGCATTTATTCACTGCTGATGGTCTCAGTTTTTACACGACCTACCGCAAATAAAAAAAGACACCACAGTGTCTTTTTTAAGATAAATTATAATGACTTATTTAATTTAACCGCTCTGTTTTGGAACACCAAAAAAGTGCTATTAGGTTGTTATGAATAAGAAATATAACAACCCCTTAGCTTCAATCTATGTTCCCTCAGGTTAAGCAGTTCTACACAAATTGCTATAAATGCCTTGTCTTGTAGACTGTATTTACGCCAGCTTATCTGAAGCGACTTTATATGTTGGATCGGCTTGACCATCTAATTCGACTAAGTCTTTAGCCTTTTCGAGTAACACTTTGCAGTCTTGGCTCAAGTGGCGCAGATGAAGTGTTTTTCCAGCTTTTTTGTAGCGTTCTGCTAACGCATCTATCGCTTCAATCGCGCTGTGATCAGCAACTCGGCTATATTTAAATTCTACAATAATGTCGTCGGGGTCATTATTTATATCAAATAATTCAGCAAAGTTTTTTACAGAGCCAAAGAATAGTGGTCCGTGTAATTCATAAACCTTTGAGCCATTTTCATCAATATAATTATTGGTGTAGATATGTTTTGCATGTTCCCAAGCAAACACCAATGCCGATACAATTACACCGACACAAACTGCAATCGCGAGATCTGTGATCACAGTCACACCAGATACCAATACAATCACAAAAGCATCTGATTTGGGGATCTTTCTGATCAGTCTAAAGCTAGACCATTCAAACGTACCTAGAACAACCATAAACATCACACCAACTAGTGCGGCTAATGGGATCATTTCTATTAAGCTAGCAGCAAATAGAATAAAGACCAATAGTAGAAGCGCAGCTGTTATTCCCGACAAACGACTACGGCCACCAGAATTAATGTTGATCATTGACTGGCCTATCATCGCACAGCCGCCCATCGCACCAAATACGCCACAGGTAACATTTGCTGCACCTTGACCGATACACTCACGATTACTATGGCCACGTGTTTCTGTGATCTCATCAATCAAAGTGAGCGTCAACAGCGACTCTATCAAGCCAATTGCTGCCAATACTAACGCATAAGGGAATATGATTTTAAGTGTTTCAAGTGTCCATGGTACATCAGGAATATGAAAAGCAGGGAAACCACCTGCGATAGTCGCATCAGAGTTGCCAGACATGTCTTTAAGATAGTCAAGTACATTCCTCGCATCTAGGTCCAGGCCTATTACGATTCCAGTTACTACAAGGATAGCGGCAAGGCTTGAAGGTACTGCTGTCGTCAACTTAGGGAGAAAATGAATGATAGCCATTGTAAGCGCAACTAGGCCACACATAATATAGAGCGCTTCGCCCTGCATCCACGTCAAGTTACCTTGCTCATCAAGCACCTTGAACTGCCCAAGTTGTGCTAAGAAAATCACAATTGCCAGGCCATTTACAAAGCCGAGCATAACTGGGTGAGGCACCATGCGAATAAACTTGCCGAGTTTAAATATACCGGCCAATATTTGCAAAAAGCCCATCAATAAGACTGTCGCAAACAGATATTCAACACCATGCTCTATCACCAAGCTAACCATAACGACTGCAAGTGCACCAGTTGCACCAGAGATCATACCCGGTCTACCACCGAAGATTGAGGTAATAAGACCTACAATGAATGCCGCATATAAGCCAACCAAAGGGTCTACTTGCGCAACAAAAGCGAAGGCTACAGCTTCTGGCACCAACGCCAGTGCAACTGTAAGTCCTGATAGTACATCGTTTTTAGCAGAGCTAGGCGCTTTGCTGATCAGATTAAACATCTATTTCCTCTGGTCTGAATTGACAATGAACACAAAGGCTGCGGATTCTAGCAAAAAGCAGCAATTTAAACAAATAGCAGACATCTAGCATTTAAAGCAGATTGGTTTGTATGCAATAAATTCTAGTATAGAACAGTGACAGCAGGATGTTAGAAATGCACTATTTCAGCTAAAAGGCAGGCCAGTAATCGTCTGCTCACTATCATTTAACAAGCAGACGATGATGCTGTACTAAAGTGGTAAAGAGGTACTGCGTTTTACGCAAGTCATGGTTACATTTGAATGTACTTCTTGAACAAACTCAAGGTTAAGTAAATTGTCTCGAACAAACTGCTCATAACCTTCAATTCCCTTAGATATAATACGCAGCATGAAGTCCATCGTGCCTGCCATTGAATAACACTCTGTCACTTCGTCGTAGCTCAATATAAGTTTTTCAAACTCAGCGAGGTTATTTCTGCCATGGTTCGACAAGCGAACGTGTGCATAAACCAGCATATCAAATCCGAGCTTTTTCTCGTCTAACAGTGCGACTTTACCTTTGATGTAACCATCTTGCTCCAATTTGGCGATACGTCGCCAGCAAGGAGATTGAGAAAGCCCTACTTTATCTGCAATTTCGGCGGTCGAAAGACTCGCATCTTGTTGTAACAATGCCAAGATTTGGCGATCTACTTGGTTTAATGACATATCTATTCTAGTTTAATTAGCACATTAGCTTACAAAGCCAATGTTGATTATTATTCCCTGACGTATAGTAGACTAACTTATTGTATATGAATACTACTTAGCGCCTACTATTCTACCCAAATCGGCCACTCATAAAGGGGTTTGTAGCCTTTTCATACCCTATCGTGGTATTTTCACCGTGCCCTGAATGCACAACGACTTCGTTAGGTAACGAAAATAACTTACTCTCAATGGAGTGCTTCAGCTTTGCTGCGTCCCCTTTAGGAAAGTCAGTTCGCCCTACTGAACCTTTGAACAAAACATCACCTACCAACACCTGCTGTGAGACAGGTTCATAAAAAACAACATGTCCAGGCGTGTGACCAGGGCAATGCCTAACTTCTAACTTTAGCTTCCCTACCTCAACTGTATCACCATCATTTAGCCATGATGAGGGTAAAAATGCAGCGTGGTTTTCAAAACCAAACATTTGTGATTGCATTGGTAATGCTTCAAGCCAAAATAGGTCATCTTTATGAGGGCCTATGATTTCAATATCATAATACTCTCCCAGTTTCGTACTTGCCCCCACATGATCTAGATGCGCGTGGGTGAGCAAAATCATCTTCGGTTTAAGCCCCTCTTCAGTCAAGCGCGCGATGATCTTTTCCGGCTCGCCACCTGGGTCGACAATTGCGGCGATTCTGCTTGTCGGGCAAACTAATACACGGCAATTTTGCATAAACGGCGTAACAGGTATTGTTAATACTTGCATTGTTAATTTGCTCCAAATGCCATCAAAACAGGATACTTCAAATAAGCGCTGTCATAAAATGGTGTCCGAGCGTACAGCCACTCCATTCTCGCTTTAGAGTCGTTGGCAAACTTTTTGTCTTCACGAATTTTTTTATCAAATGCTAATGCCATTGCTGGATTTTGTTTTAGCATCTTTCTGGCAAACGGTTCAAGCGCATAATTTTCAACATATTCTGTACGTTGAAAAATCGTATTAAACTCACCCCAAGCAAAGAAAGAGTCCGGGGCTTTAGGGTGCAGTAAGTGAGTTGCTAACTCTCCCGAAGGTTGCGCTGTTTCAACTTTATACCAGCCACTTACATCCACTTTTTCTGGCAATACGTTAAAGTTAAATGATGCCTCTACTCTAAAGCGACCTTCAAAAGGCACACTGTCGAACTGATAGTCACTTACCGCTGCCTGACTGACATTTTCAACTACTGACGATGCTGGCAATTTAATGACTTCAACACCATGAAGCTCTAGCTTTTCAACGACTTCGGGATACGCTGGTGGTATATAAAACTGCTCTGGAACATTAACTATCGTTTTTACTTCTTTTTGCCAATAAATCGGTAATTTCTCATAGTCGACTGGCGTACCAAGGTATTTTGCTTCTACATGCCCAGAAAGTGCACTTTCGAATTGCTTGTATTCGATACCTTTAAATTGAATGAAATCAGGAGTTTTAGCGTAGCTACGCTCAACCACTAATTTTTTGGGCAAAAACTCAGCTTCTTTTTTCACAGCTTCTCGTAATATATCTATATTGTTGGCCAGTCCATCAATGACGCCATCCATAAATACATACGTCCCTAAAACACGCTGTTTATACGGTTTTAAAGAGTGATTTTCCACAAGTATTGTTGGTAGCCCTTTTAAGTCGCCCCAACCATTTGAGAATCTTGGTGTTGCTACCCAACCTGCTAAACCCTGCTTAAAATCACGCTTGTCCATGACAAACACCAAAGGTCCGGGAATATGCCCCTGTTTGCGAAGTGCTTTATCTATTTCAGGAGAGAGTTGACTTTCCAATACTTGGGCAATTGCTGGAGATTCACTGGCAAAACTTGGATTAAAGCCGTAGGTCACATCATACTGGTAATCCGCACCGTCAGTAACATGAACATCAATGTATAGGTCTGGCTTATACTCATTGATCACAGACATGATCGCTCTAATACCAGGAGTATCTAGCTTTGTATAATCACGGTTGAGATTAAGGTTTTTACCATTCGTCCTAAATCCCATCACCGCTGGGCCGCGCTGATTAATACGGTTATATTCGCTGCGACGCTCATGACCATCGACATTTAAAATCGGTACAACTAGTAAGTTGACTTTCGCTAAAATGTCGCGACGTTTCCCTGTGGCAATATCACGCAGCAACATAAACATGGCATCTTTACCATCAATTTCACCGGCATGAATACCCGCTTGAACTAAAATAGTCGGTTTATCGCTATTAATGACTTTAGATTTGCCACCACCTTGCTCAGTGGCAACAATCATCTTGATAGCGCGATGACTATCACTAGTACCTATAGTTTCAAGCTTAAACTGTGTTGGATTGGCCGCGACTAGACGGTCAACAAACGCCATTGTATCTTCATAATTTGGGGAATCGGTACCATCACTAAGTTCGAAATCAGTCGTCAATGGGCCTTGTTGTTGTAATAGTTGTTCACTGTTACCCTGCCACTCCATTAGCGGTGGCAAATGACTATTCATACCTAGCATTGCAGTAAGCATAATAATGCTGGAACTCATCATAATTCTCTATTCCTCTGCTTTTATCCGTCAATTATATCAATATTTTATCTATCGGCTTACAATGTGCGGTGATTCAACAAAAATTTGCAGTTAATCGCAGATAACTATCACTTTAGGGAACAAATGAGCGTACAAAAATCAATTTTAATCACTGGTTGTTCTACCGGGATTGGTTATTACTGTGCATTGCAGTTGTCAAAAGCCGGATATCAGGTCATCGCATCAGTCAGAAATGCAAAAGACCTGAATAAGTTTGAAGGTACAGGTGTTCATTGCATCGTATTAGATCTAGCTTGTGAGCAAAGTATCAAAGATGGATTTCATCAGGCACTTACAATCGTCAATGGGCAATTGGACGCATTATTTAATAATGGCGCCTACGGTCAACCTGGTGCGGTCGAAGATTTGCCTACAGATATATTAAGAAGGCAGTTTGAAGTTAACTTTTTTGGTTGGCACACACTAACATGCTTGGCTGTCGCGCAGATGCGAAAGCAAGGTTCAGGCCGAATAGTTCACAATTCTTCAGTGCTTGGCCTTGTTGCATTACCCTATCGAGGAGCCTATAACGCTAGTAAATTTGCACTGGAAGGGTTAACCGACACATTACGCATGGAACTCGCCAACACCAATATCCAAGTCAGTTTAATCGAGCCAGGTCCAATCGTATCAAAGTTTAGAGAAAACGCGAAACGCGCATTTTTAACTAACATCAATCATCAACATAGCGCACATCACAACGAGTATCAGGCGCAGCTTAATCGCTTAGGCGCTGAAGACGCACCACAGAAATTTACCTTAGGGCCTGAAGCGGTTTATAAAGCCCTGCATCACGCATTGAGTGCTAAAACTGCGAAGCCAAGGTATTACGTAACGTTCCCTACATACTTGATGGGGTATCTAAAACGAATATTGAGCAGTCGCATGCTAGATAAAATATTGATGAAAAACCGTTAAGGGCTGAGTAATTTATGAGTATAAAACTAAAAAAGGAGCCAACGGCTCCTTTTTAATACAAGATCTAGTCCTAAGACTAAGTCATGCTCTGCTTATTAAGCAGCTAGACCGTCTTTTGCTTTAGCAACTAGTGCTGCGAAAGCTACTTGGTCGTATACTGCGATATCAGCTAGGATCTTACGATCGATTTCAATCGATGACTTTTTAAGGCCATTGATGAAACGGCTGTAAGAAAGACCATTTTGACGTGCAGCTGCGTTGATACGTGCAATCCATAGTTGACGGAAAGTACGTTTCTTAGCACGACGGTCACGGTAAGCATATTGACCAGCTTTTGTTACCGCTTGGAAAGCTACGCGGTAAACGCGTGAACGCGCTCCGTAGTAACCTTTAGCTTGCTTTAATACTTTTTTGTGACGTGCACGTGCAACTACGCCGCGTTTAACTCTTGCCATTTCTGATATCCTCTATTAAGCGAATGGTAACATACGATCGATTAGGCCTAGGTCATTCTTATGAACCATAGACTTAGCACGAAGGTGTAGTTTACGCTTTGAAGACTTCTTAGTCAGAATGTGACGAAGATGCGACTGTTTACGCTTGTAACCGCCTGAAGCAGTCTTTTTGAAGCGCTTTGCAGCACCTCTGTGTGATTTTAGCTTATAAGCCATTTGCAATAACTCCGAATGATATTGCTTAACACTATGTAAGTAGGCGGAGATAAACTCACTTGTAGGCCTAGCTTACTACCTAAAACCGGTGAAGGATCAAGTCCTTACTTTAAAACCGGATAACGCAGGTGGCCGAAGCACTTGAAACCTGCGTTAAATTCGATGCGTATTATGCCGAGATTAAGACTTTTTAGCAATAGGTGCCATCATCATTATCATTTGACGGCCTTCTACTTTCTTCGGGAAAGACTCTACTGAAGCAATCTCTTCCAACTCTGTCTTGATACGATTTAACAGGTCGATACCAATTTCTTGGTGCGCCATCTCACGACCACGGAAGCGAATTGTGACTTTAGCTTTGTCGCCACCTTCCAAAAACTTGCGAAGGCTACGTAGCTTAACTTGGTAATCACCAACATCAGTACCAGGACGGAATTTAACTTCCTTAACCTGAATTTGCTTTTGCTTTTTCTTTTGTTCTTTTTGGATTTTTGCTTTTTCAAAAAGGAACTTACCGTAGTCCATCACTTTACAAACTGGTGGCTCTGCATTTGGGCTGATCTCTACTAGATCTAAGCCTGCTTCATCCGCCATGTTTTGTGCGTCTCTAGTTGAGACAATGCCAGCCTGCTCGCCTTCAGCGTCAATTAAGCGAACCTCTTTCGCTGTAATCTCTTCGTTAATACGATTTTTCTGAGCGTTATTTTGCCCTTTTTTGCCGCCTCTAATGGTACGTTCCTCCAAAAAATTCAAAAGTAGTTGCGTGTACCAGAAAAAGTGAAGTACACGCAAGTTTATATTTATAGTCGATTTTTAATCTCTTCGCTAACTTTCGCGATGAAATCGTCAATCGAGAATTTACCTAAGTCTTCACCAGTGCGAGTTCGAACAGCAACTTCTTGTTGCTCAACTTCTTTGTCACCCACAACTAACAAATAAGGTATACGTTTTAAAGTATGCTCGCGGATTTTAAAACCAATTTTCTCATTTCTCAAGTCAGCGCAAGCTCTTATTCCAAGTTTATTTAACTTTTGTACAACTTCGTGAACATAATCGGCTTGTTTATCCGTAATATTCATGATCACAACTTGCTTAGGCGCAAGCCAAGTTGGGAATTGACCCGCATATTCTTCTGTTAAAATGCCGATAAAGCGCTCTAACGAACCAAGAATTGCACGGTGGATCATAACTGGCGTTTTACGCTCGTTATTTTCCGCAACATAAGTAGCCCCTAAACGCCCTGGTAATGCAAAGTCTAGTTGTACTGTACCACATTGCCATGCACGTTCTAAACAGTCATACAAAGTAAACTCAATCTTCGGACCGTAGAATGCACCTTCACCTGGTAAATATTCAAACTCGATGTCGTTTGCTTTCAACGCATCTGCCAATGCAGCCTCTGCTTTATCCCACATCTCATCTTCGCCGATGCGTTTCTCAGGGCGTGTAGATAATTTAACAACGATCTTTTCAAAGCCAAAGGTTGAGTAAGTATCATACACCATTTTGATACAAGCTGATACTTCGTCCATGATCTGTTCTTCTGTACAGAATACGTGCGCATCGTCTTGTGTAAATCCACGAACACGCATCAAACCATGTAGTGCACCCGACGGCTCATTACGGTGACAACAACCAAACTCAGCCATACGCAGTGGTAGATCACGGTAAGATTTTAAGCCTTGGTTGAAGATTTGAACGTGGCCTGGGCAGTTCATCGGCTTAATAGCATATTCACGCTTTTCAGACTCCGTAGTGAACATCGCATCTGAATACTTGTCCCAGTGACCTGACTTTTCCCACAAACCACGATCCATCATCAGTGGACCTTTTACTTCTTCGTACTGGTACTCGCGTAACTTTTCGCGTACAAAGTCTTCAAGCTCACGGTAAATGCTCCAGCCATCATTATGCCAAAACACCATTCCTGGTGCTTCTTCTTGCCAGTGCCATAAATCTAGTGCTTTACCAATTTTACGGTGGTCGCGCTTTTCAGCTTCTTCTAAACGCTTAAGGTAAGCTTTTAATTGCTTTTTATCTGCCCATGCAGTGCCGTAAATACGTTGCAACATTTTGTTTTCTGAGTTGCCACGCCAGTATGCGCCTGCCACCTTCATAATCTTGAAGTGATGACAGAATTTCATATTTGGTACGTGAGGACCACGACACATATCAACATATTCTTCGTGGTGGTATAAACCTGGCCTATCATCTTTAGCGATATTCTCGTCTAAGATTTCCATCTTGTAGGTTTCACCACGTGCTTCGAATGCGTCGCGGGCTTCTTGCCAGCTTACCTTTTTCTTCACTACATCGTAGTTGGTCTTAGCAAGTTCCAACATACGCTTTTCAATCGCTTCAAGGTCTTCTTGCGTCAATGAGTGGTCAAGATCAACATCGTAGTAAAAGCCATTGTCGATAGTCGGACCGATCGCCATTTTTGCTTCAGGGAACAATTGTTTAACTGCGTGACCAATTAAGTGCGCGCAAGAGTGGCGAATAATCTCAAGGCCATCGTCGTCTTTAGCGGTGATAATCTCAAGCGCAGCATCATTTTCAATGATGTCACACGCATCAACACGCACACCATTGACGCGACCAGCGATAGTTGCTTTTGCAAGTCCTGGACCGATGTCTTGAGCGACGTCTAGAGTAGTTACTGGGTTTTCAAAAATACGCTGACTGCCGTCAGGGAGAGTAATAACTGGCATGATAAATCCTATTTACAGTGGTGACACCTACAATGCGCCACATGTATTTAATTAATTTTAAATGTAAAGTGTGCCTATCAACGCTTTTACGAATAAGCATTGTCTTGCGCGACTTATCGCGGCTCATTCAAGGTCTTTCGTATGAGAGACACTATTCTCGCGTGTAACTTGGCTAAGTGCAAGCCTAGGGCTAAAATTAATCTATTAATTTACAAAAACTATTTCGGGATCCTCTGTGGCCAAAAAGCGATATCGATTTGCAACCTTTAATCTATTGAATTTTACAGCACCACCTTTTTCGTTTTATCAACTTCATGAGCATTATAACGACACCCAATGGCAAACTAAGACCCAGTTCATCACCGGTCTTATTCAACATATCAATCCTGATGTGATTGTATTTCAAGAAGTGTTCACACCCGACGCATTACAGATAATTTGTGAAGATTTAGGGTTAGTTCACTTCGCCACGGTAGACTCACCCAGTCCAGACCACGTTTACCCAAATGTTCTATTTAAACCTGTCGTCGCTATCGCCTCTAAGTTACCTATAAAGTCTTTCGCTCCGCTTGAGCCTTGCCCTGAATTACTTGAATACCTAAATAACCAACATCAGTTCAAGTTCAACCGTACGCCAATAAAATGTAAATTTGATATTCCCGGATTTGGGTTACTCGCATGTTATGCCATACATCTAAAGTCACAACGTGTTCACTCCATGGCGCACATGTTGGGAGAATCACATCAAGATGACCCTCTATTGACGCTATTACATGAAACTGTAGGCACAATGCAATCACAAATATCTCGGTCACTAGAAGCCTCTATTATTTATTACGATGCCTTGAAAACACAACGCGAAAAACAGGCAGCCACATTAGTAATGGGAGATTTTAATGATGCGTTAGAAAACCCTGCCCTGTCTTTTATGACTCAAGCTTTTCCACCGTTGGCAAATAGCAGTTTTGATAGCGTTGGATTATTTGACAGTTTTTTTTACGCTGATAATAGCAATGGCAAAAAACCACCTAGCCACTACTATCGCGGGGAAGGCAATGTGCTGGACTACATTTTATGCTCCAAAGAGTTTAATCCCAATCGCGCGGAACAAAAAGTGACCTCGCTGAACTACTATAGTTATGATGCTCATCTAGATCCGAGGCGTATAGATGAAGATATTTGTTATTCTGACCATGCAGCAATAGCAATAGAAATAACACTGTGAGATAATTCAATTTTTGCATAATCTGGACACGAAAATGAGAACACTTGGGGTTGAAATTTCTGGCAGCGAAGCGCTTCTTTGTTTGCTAACTAAAGAAGATGATGTTTTTGATATCAGAGATATTCGTCAGCGACGCTTTACTTTGGGCAACCAAGGAGCTGACCTTGAGGAAATGCGCAAATTTCAATTCGACTTTGCAAAACTAATACAAGATTATGGCGTAGACTCTGTTGCCATTCGCCAGCGTCCGCACAAAGGTAAATTTGCAGGTAGCGCCGCAGGGTTTAAGATGGAAGCCGCTATCCAACTTATCTCTGATGTAGATGTGCAACTCCTCGCTGGAACCGAAGTAAAAGAGCAACTAAAAAGAAACCCTATTCCTGTGGACTTTGAAGATACTGGATTAAAAAAGTTCCAAGAGCAGGCTTTTACTAATGCATACGTTTATATCCTTCGTAAAACATACGCAAAAGATGAATAGCTAAAACGATAAAGGTCAGTACGCTGACCTTTATACCCTATTGCGTTACCAACATTTCTCGACAGACCAGACACCTTCATTGCAACTCTCTTCCTAATTAATTCAAGATAGCTAAACTCTGTGCTCGACTGCTAAATAGTATTTTTAGGACACTTGTAATAATGAATGCTTGCAACACAACGGAGTCATAGTAATTTGCTTCACACACTAACCGGTTTTGAGTTTGTAACACGATAAGTCAACTAGCTCCTTGTCCCAATATCAAATGAATAAATCACAAGCTATTTGTGCAAATTTAGCACCAATCTGTGACTCGCGCATGGCGCACTATCAAGGTAGACTAGCTACTGAACAAATTTAGGGATTATTCATGTATCGAGTTTTTGAACGCTTTACCAACCCATTTCCAGAACATGAGGTCGGTCAGCCGCCACAAGGTTTACTGGCATTTTGTCGTTTTTATACCCAAGGTATGGGATGGCCACTTTTCTTTATGTCACTTAGTGCTGCGATATTAGCAGTGTTGGAGGTTACACTCTTTGGTTTTATGGGTGACTTAGTTGATTGGTTATCCAGTTATACGCCAGAAACGTTATTCGCTGAAAAACAAACCGAATTGATCAGAATGTCTTTGGTCACCTTAGTTGCTTTACCGTTGATCGTTTTCTTCCATAGCGCAATTTTGCACCAAAGTTTACTGGGTAATTAC
The DNA here is from genome assembly GCF_013366255.1 of Pseudoalteromonas sp. McH1-7. NCBI lineage: Bacteria > Pseudomonadati > Pseudomonadota > Gammaproteobacteria > Alteromonadales > Pseudoalteromonadaceae > Pseudoalteromonas > Pseudoalteromonas sp. McH1-7. The sequence continues at coordinate 229,240 of NZ_JABWPQ010000001.1, forward strand.
CCGATGGCGATCCGCTGGCAAGCACACCGCTATTTGCTAAAGCAGTCCATGACATTTTACCAAGACGAGTTTGCTGGGCGTATTGCGACTAAAGTAATGCAAACAGCACTAGCTGTGCGAGAGTCCGTCATGAAGCTACTTGATGTACTGGTATACATATTGGTTTATTTCACTGCTATGCTTGCGCTCGTTGCCAGTAGTGATATGCGTTTGATGATCCCACTTATAGTATGGCTTGGATGCTATATAGGCTTTCAGTTCTATTTTGTACCTAAGCTAAAACAAGTCTCTAGCGAACAAGCTGATGCGCGCTCAGAAATGACAGGCCGAATTGTTGACAGCTACACCAACATCTCGACAGTCAAGCTATTTTCTTACACTAAACGTGAGGAAGAGTATGCCAAAGATAGTATGGATGTATTCATCCAGCCTGTTTATAAACAAATGCGTTTAGCAACTAGCCTTAATGTAAGTATTCAGACGTTAAACTACCTTCTCGTTTTTTCGGTTGCTGCGTTGTCTATTTATCTTTGGTCTTTTAATGCCATTAGCGCTGGTGCAATTGCCATAACTGTTGGCCTAGCGCTGCGGTTAAACGGCATGGCACAGTGGATAATGTGGGAAATTAGCGGCCTATTTGAAAATATAGGTACCGTTGCAGATGGCATGAATACTCTCTCTAGACCACTTGAAATTGTCGATCAAAAGACCGCTGCACCATTGGCTTTTAAAGCAGGAAAAATAGATTTTTGTAACACAACTTTTGCTTATAAACGAAAAGATGCTGCACGTCAGCATAATGTTATTGAAAATCTTAACCTCAATATTAAACCTGGGGAGAAAATAGGTGTTGTTGGACGCTCAGGTGCTGGTAAGTCTACACTCGTCAACCTATTACTAAGATTTTATGATACTGATAATGGTAGCATTAACATTGACGATCAGAATATCGCAGAGGTTAAGCAAGAGAGTTTGAGGCGTTATATCGCCATGGTGACACAAGACACGTCACTGTTGCACCGCAGCGTGCGAGACAATATTCTTTACGGTCGCCCAGATGCCTCAGAAGCAGAATTAATCGCAGCAACAAAAGAAGCTCAAGCGTACGACTTTATTCAAGATTTAGAAGATAGTCATGGAAATACAGGTTTTGATGCTCAAGTCGGTGAACGTGGCGTCAAATTATCAGGAGGCCAGCGACAGCGTATCGCTATTGCCAGAGTGTTATTAAAAAATGCGCCTATTTTGATATTAGATGAAGCAACATCGGCGTTAGACTCAGAGGTTGAACAGGCAATTCAAGAAAGCTTAGATGCACTGATGGAAGGCAAAACCGTAATCGCCATAGCTCATCGTCTTTCCACCATAGCGCAAATGGATAGACTAATAGTAATGGACGAAGGCAAGATTGTTGAAGAAGGCAGCCATCAATCCTTGCTAGCCTTGGGTGGCATTTATGCCAAACTTTGGTCCCACCAAACAGGCGGCTTTATTGGCGTTGAGTAACACCGTTACAAAATAATGCCACCGCCTTTTCAACTAATATGTCAAGCTCTGCTTCAGGAAGTGGAGCTTGCCATTTAATCGCCCGCTCCCAGTACCCAAGCTTTTTGAGCGCTCCCCAGAAGTACGCGGCCGCAAGATCTGCATCAAAATCCCCTAAACAGCCTGCATTTGCTGCATCCTCAAACCACTGGATCATTTCAGCTTCACAATGGCTAAATTTGCCATTCAAATTCTGAGCTTGTTCAAAGCTGCGCATAGATTCAATCATCACTATCCGAGATAAGCGCATGTAATCTTCATCATTTAACAACGTCATCGCGCTTTTTGCGAGGTGCTGTAGTTGCACAGAAAAATCATAATTCGGAATAAACTGTATTGCCGTTATAGGTTTTATCCGTTCAATCAACAATTCGACAACAGCATCAAACAATTCATCTTTTGTTGAATAATGTTTATACAGTGTTCGTTTGGATACTTCAGCTGATTGGCTGATCGACTCCATCGTGGTTGCTTGTAAACCTTTTTGCGCAAATTCTTCAATCGCTGCGCATAAAATTGAATGCTGTTTTGGTGAAAGTTGCGTCATCTACTTATTCTGTCTTTAATTAATAGTGGGAAAAGCGAGCCATCTACATAACCTAACGTTTGGATAAGCAAAAGGTCATCACTTAGGATGCCAGTATCTCATGGTTTATTTTGTTAGCCTGTGCATTTTTGACTACTGAATTTTACGAATTATCAATACCAGATAAAACGTAAATGGTAACAGTTGACCTAAAAACTCGCTCAAGCACCGCCCACACCAATGGGCAAAGGTTATTTAGCTGCTAAATCACATGGTAAGTTGTATACCAAGTAAGGCTGATATGGAGATAAGCCCTCTTTGTAATAAATCAACATTCCCTTTATTTTAATCAAAAAATTCGTTAATAAAAAGTACACATGATCGTATACCTAAACAAAAGAAAAGTACACGGAGTCGTTTACCTTTTATTTCTTTAAGTATACACTAGCGTTTACTTGCTTAATTGTCGTTCAAAGTGCCTTAACTTTGGTGTGGTTGAGACATGGAATTGCGTCAGTTGCCTATGTGATTATAGGCAACTGTTTGTTATTAAAGGCAAATTGCAAGATATTCCCAGTAAACCCGCTGGGCAGCATAAAATGATAATATAGGAATTGGAGTGTTCATGTATCCAACATCAATACGTAGTCGTGCAAAACACCTATCTTTTTTAATGCTCACGCTTGGCGCTTTGTCCGCGTGTTCAGAAGCACCAAAACAAGGAGGTGGCCATGCAATGCCTCCTGCAAAAGTGAGCGTGCAGCAAGTTACCACCCAATCGGTTCCATTTGATATCGAGTTACCTGCAACGCTTGCCGGTGATAAGGAAGTAGAGATCCGTTCTCGTGTTTCAGGGATCATCGAGTCGAGAAATTTTGAAGAAGGCCAGTTTGTAAAATCTGGGCAATCGCTATTTACCATAGAGCTTAAGCCTTTTGAGTTAGCCGTAGAAAAATCAAAAGCAGCACTGCAAGCAGCAAAAGCAAACGTAGAGCAAACTAAACGCGAACGTGACAGACTTGAGCGACTAAAAAACGAGCGTTCAGTATCCAAACGCGATTTTGATAACTCTGTTTCAGCATATGATGTTGCGATTGCAAACCTTGAGTCTGCCAAAGTGGCATTAAGAGAAGCTGAGCTGGACTTAGAATACGCAAAAGTTGAGGCTCCGGTTTCGGGTATTGTTGGACGAGAGCTGATGTCTGAGGGCAGTTATGTTTCAGGACCTAGCGTATTGTTAACAGAGCTAACTGATACTAGCACTATCCGCGCTCGTTTTGGCTTTTCAGAGCGCGAGCAATTAGCGATACGAAAAGACGTGGAAAGTGGCTTATTGTCTTTACCAGAACACAATGAGTTTGATACCACAATTATTCTTCAAGATGGGTCGTTATACGCTCAAGTGGGTAAAGTAAACTTTAGCGATGTTCGCGTAAATCGTTTTACTGGCACCAGTGAACTGCAAGCTCGCATCCCAAACGAAAACGGTGAACTAAGACCGGGGCAATTTGTACGAGTCAAGTTATCTGGAGCCGTACGAAACAATGCGATTGTGTTGCCACAACGTGCTGTATTGGATAACGGCACAGGTAAGTTTGTATACATTGCAACTAAGAACGAACAAGGTACGACCGTTGCCCTACCCGCACCAGTTAAAGTTGGTGAATGGGTTAAACTTAACAACGAAAATATGTGGGTGATCCGTGAGGGCCTGCAAACAGGTCAACCTGTGATTGTCGAGGGAATGGCTAGAATTTTCTTCCCCGGTATGCCGGTATCTGTGAGCGAGCAAGGAGAATAACCTGATGTTCTCCAAATATTTCATAAATAGGCCTATTTTTGCCTTTGTTATTTCAATTGTGATAGTACTAGCAGGTCTGGCAGCAATGCGCAGCTTACCAGTCGCTCAGTACCCTGAAATTGCCCCACCTCAAGTCGAGGTTCGAGCAGTGTACCCTGGAGCCTCCGCTGATGTGTTAGAGCAAACTGTCGCGACCCCTATCGAAAATGCCATAACGGGTGTCGAGGGCATGATGTATATGACATCGACAAGCACCAACTCTGGCGTCACAACAATTGCGGTGACATTCGAGATTGGCACAGATGTCGACCAGGCTGCGGTAGACGTAAACAATCGTGTAAAGCAGGTTGAAGCTCGACTACCTGAAGAAACGAGACGTCAAGGCGTGGTTGTTCAGAAAACCTCTTCTAACTTCTTACAAGTTCATGCGTTTTATTCGCCAGATGGAACTCGAGATAGTCTTTGGACGTCAAACTACGTCACGATGAATATCCTCGACCGTGTTAAGCGAATTCCTGGAACGACCAACGTACAGATCTTTGGTGCTAAAGATTATGCCATGCGTATTTGGTTGCGCCCAGATATTATGAGTCAGCTTGAAGTTACAGCGGATGAAGTTGCCAGTGCAATTAGAGAGCAAAACTCTCAGTACGCGGCAGGTAGTATTGGTGCAACTCCAACCTCTCAAGACGCGCAGTCTTTGGTATACAGTGTTACCGCAAAAGGTCGATTATCTACCGCAGAAGAGTTCGAGAATATCATTGTTCGTGCAAATCCTGACGGCTCAACACTTCGCCTTAAAGATGTTGCACGCGTGGCACTAGGCTCAAAAGACTATAACTTCCAAGGTACTATCAACGCTAAAGAGGCTGTATTACTCGGTGTGTTCTTACAACCAGGTGCAAACGCACTAGATGTAGCAAAGGCTGTAGAAGCGGAAATTGAACAGATCAAACCTCAATTCCCTACCGGTCTTGCTCACGTTAACTCTTATGACACCACAAGATTTGTAGAAGTTTCAATTCGAGAGGTGTTAAAAACATTAGGTGAAGCAATGATCTTGGTATTCTTAGTGGTCTACCTATTCTTGCAAAACTGGCGTGCAACGCTAATTCCAACACTTGCGGTACCAGTATCTTTACTTGGCACATTTGCAGGGCTCTATATGCTCGGTTATTCAATTAACACATTAACCCTGTTTGGCATGGTACTGTCTATTGGTATCGTGGTAGACGATGCCATCGTAGTACTTGAAAACGTTGAGCGTATTATGCACGAGCAGGGCTTACAGGCTAAAGAGGCTGCGGTTAAAGCCATGCAGGAAGTAAGTGGCCCTGTCGTTGCGATTGTGCTGGTGCTATGTTCAGTGTTTGTACCTATCGCCTTTTTAGGTGGCTTAACAGGTGAACTATTCCGCCAATTTGCGATCACTATTTCGATCTCGGTTAGCTTGTCTGGTGTGGTTGCACTGACGATGACGCCTGCGCTTTGTGTGTTGCTGCTTAAGCACGAGCACAAACAAGATGCCAAGTTCTTCCTGTGGTTCAATGACTGGTTCCATCGTGTAACCGGACGCTATGTTGGTGCGGTTAGCTTTATGGTTCGCCGTGGTTTTGTTGGCCTAACATTGATGGCAGCCATGATTGGTGCAACGGTATTTTTGTGGCAAAAAACACCAAGCTCTTTAGTACCTGACGAAGATCAAGGTTACTACATGATTGCTGTATTTTTACCTGATGGCTCTTCACTAGAGCGCACCGCTAAAGTAGCCAATGAAGTCATCGCAGCTGCGAAATCAAACCCAGCTAACGAAAACGTTGTGGCGTTTACGGGAATGGACTTCATCGGCGGAGGTTTCAAAAATAGCGCCGCGACGATGTTTGTGACACAAACACATTGGGATGAGCGAGACGTGTCAGCGAAAGAACTTGTTGGTGAGCTATTTATGAAGACCGCACACATCAACGAAGCATTGGTACTTGCTTTTAATCCACCTCCTATCTTTGGATTGGGTACTACAGGTGGGTTTGAAGTCTTCTTGCAAAATAAAGGCGGCTCTGATCCTGCTAAATTAAAGCAAGGCATGCAGATGATCATGGCTGAAGCCCAGAAGAGTCCAATCCTTACAGGTATTCAAACGCTATGGCGTCCTGATGCGCCGCAGTTGAAAGTGCATATGGATCGTGAACAAGCCCGTGCCATGGGAGTTAATATCAATTCAGCGTTTAACGCTCTGGCAGCTAATTTGGGTAATTACTACGTTAACGATTTCAATAAATTTGGTCGTGCATGGCAAGTTATTATGTCTGCAGAAGCCGAGTTTAGAATGACACCGGAAGATGTTGGACGCATATATGTGAAAAACAATCGTGGCGAAATGGTTCCTATCTCTGCCTTTACAGATATTGAATACAGCCGAGGTCCTGAAACCATGAACCGTTATAATAATTTATCAGCGGTGAAGTTAATGGGTGAAGCCGCGCCAGGTTACAGTTCAGGACAAGCTATTGCTGAATTTGAGCGTATCGCTAATGCAGTACTCCCCCCAGATATGACTTACGAATGGACAGGCTCTGCGTTCCAAGAGAAGCAAAACTCTGGTACCACTGGTATTGCCCTAGGTATGGCTGTGATCATGGTATTTTTGATCCTCGCGGCACTTTATGAGCGTTGGTCATTACCGGTCTCTGTGATGCTAGCACTACCATTTGGCACCTTTGGCGCACTAGTATCGATTTGGATTGCAGGACTCACCAACGATGTCTACTTCCAAATTGGTTTAGTGACGCTACTTGGCCTTGCCAGTAAAAATGCTATCTTGATCGTTGAATACGCATTGATGAAATACCAAGAAGGATGGAGTCCTGCCACTGCAGCACTAGAAGCCGCTAGACTACGCTTTAGACCCATCATTATGACTTCACTTGCTTTCATCCTTGGTGTTGTTCCTTTGGTGATGAGCTCAGGCGCAGGTGCAGGAGCAAGACACAGTGTTGGTACAGGGGTTATGGGTGGGATGCTCTCTGCGACTTTCCTCGCGGTATTTTTCTTACCATTATTCTTCTATTGGCTAATGGCAAGGCGACTATCAGAAAAACGCTCCAAACAAGCGCTTTCAGATGAGATTGCCAAACACCACAAAGAAGAGCATGTAGAAACAGATGAAGGGCTGGTGTAACCCGCCTTAATCGCAAGCCAAAGTAAAACGCCTGAATTTCTCAGGCGTTTTTTATCCTAAGCAATCTGAGCTTCGGATAATTATACCAATCTGCTTAATTAAATGGTCTATTTTGGGGCGAGAAAATCTTGTCGATAACTCCGCTAACGCGTCCTGCTATCGCTAAGGTACCTACATCCATATAGGCAAGGCAAAAATTTTGCTATTTAGTTGTTCTAAATGAGAAATTTTTAACGCTGTTAGCGTCAGATTTACTCCTTCAAATTGAGCAAGCATTAAGTCAAATTGGTATTAATACCAATTATCTTAATCAAGTGGTCTATTTTGAGGCGAGAAAATCTTGTCGATAACCCCGCTACCGCGTGCTGCTATCCCCAAATCTCTCGGACTAGACAAGGAAAACTAAGTTGCGCTTTAGCAACAATGAGTTGGAATATTCCTTATCCAAACCTCTGGTTAAATAACAAGCTTATTATTATTCTACTCCCATGCTTTATTACTATCCATTAGTCTTAAATTCATGCTTTTCATCCAATTAAACTTGATTTTGTCGACAATTACGTTATCACTGAATGTACATAACGATAATAATACCAATTTGCTTAGCTAAGCGGTCTATTTTGAGTCGAGAAAATCTTGTCGATAACTCCGCTACCGCGTCCTGCTATCGCCAAGGTACCTACATCCGTGTAGGCAAGGCAAAAATTTTGCTATTTAGTTGTTCTAAATGAGAAATTTTTAACGCTGTTAGCGTCAGATTTATTCCTTCAAATTGAGCAAGTATTAAGTCAAATTGGTATAATTACCGATCAACAGCAAGGACATGTCATGACTACAGAGAGCAAAGAATTAAATAACTACAAGCTTACAAAAAGTTACTTTACAGGATCTCAAACAACACCATTAACTAATCTGACAATAGGAGAGTACTTCGACAACATTGTCGACAATCATTCACAAAGAGAAGCGATTGTTGTTTCTCATCAATCAATTCGTCTGACTTATCGGCAGTATCTCGATAAGATCAATCAACTGGCCGCTAGCCTATTGGCAGTTGGCATACAACCTGGGGATAGAGTTGGTATTTGGTCTCCCAATAACCTTGAATGGAGCTTGGTACAATTTGCAACAGCCAAAATTGGTGCCATTATGGTTTGCATAAACCCCGCCTATCGACCAAGCGAGCTTGAGTATGTACTCAATAATGTAGAATGCAAGATGCTAGTGATGGCAAAATCGTTTAAGCATAGCCATTATGTAGATATGATAAGAGAGCTAGCACCAGAATCTTATGACTGTATGTTTGGTGAGCTAACCTCCAAACGTCTTCCATCTTTGAAACAAATTGTACTGATTGATGAGGATAGTGAACCTGGGTTCATGAATTTCTCAGCTCTGCTAGAGATGGCAAATGACGCCCACTATTTAGAAGCAAGCGCAATCGCAGCTAACTTAAATGCAGATCAGGCAATCAATATTCAGTTTACTTCTGGCACCACAGGAAACCCAAAAGGCGCCACACTGACACATCGAAACATTCTCAATAATGGACTACTGGTTGCCAATGCCATGAAACTCACAGAGCAAGATAAGCTTTGCATTCCTGTCCCACTTTATCATTGCTTTGGCATGGTACTTGGCAACTTAGTATGTTTAAGTAAAGGCGCTTGCGCTGTATTTCCAAACGATAGCTTCGACCCGTTAAAAACACTTCAGGTTGTCGAGCAGGAGCAGTGTACTGCGCTTCATGGTGTACCAACGATGTTTATTGCTCAATTAGAGCATCCTAATTTTAGCGAATTCAATTTGTCCTCCCTGCGCACAGGCGTGATGGCAGGCTCAACTTGCCCTGAAAAAGTAATGCGCCAAGTACAAATACAAATGCACATGACTGATGTGCTAATTGGCTATGGCCAAACTGAGTGCAGCCCCATTAATAACATTACCGAGATTGACTCTCCCATCGACAAGCGCGTCCAAACTGTCGGTCGGGCCATGCCGCACACCGAAGTTAAAATTATTGATGAACTTGGACATATCGCCCCCATTGGGACGCCCGGAGAAGTATGTGCGAGAGGTTACTGTGTAATGCAAGAATATTGGCAAGACCCTGAAAAAACAGCTGCGACCATTGATGCTGATGGCTGGCTACATTCCGGCGATTTAGCGGTAATGGATGAGCAAGGGTTTGTGAGTATTGTCGGCCGTATTAAAGATATGATTATTCGCGGCGGCGAAAATATCTACCCTCGCGAAATTGAAGAGGTAATGTATCACCACCCAGACATTCAGGATGCCGCAGTATTTGGTATTCAAGATGACAGGTATGGTGAAGAGGTATGCGCCTGGGTGCAACTCAAGCCCGGCCACTACATTTCTGAAGATAATATTCGTGAATTTTTAAAAGAAAAGCTCGCTTACTTTAAAATACCAAAACATATTAGATTGGTAGATGCTTATCCCATGACTGTAACAGGGAAGCTACAGAAATTTAAAATGCGAGATCAGATGGAGCAAGAGCTACACCAAACCGCATAGTCAAAGCGTGAAATAATCAACACCGCTGAGCTATCAATCCTCATGCTAACTGCGCTGTGCTTTTAAATAACCACCTTTAGCGCAGCTAGCCTTCAAATCACTGTTATACCAATAGCCGCTGTTGGAAGTGAATTCAACGCAGTTAGTGCTAAAACTGGCAGCTAGAAAGGCATTAATTATCCGTTGGCTCAGGTTACTTAATTAAGCTTTCTGTGCTGAGGCAAGACAAGCTTTTCGATAACTCCCCCTGCTATCGCCAAGATACCGATATTCGTATAGGCAACAAGGCGGAAAATTTAGCTTATCGCCACCTAGCACTTTTAGGCTGAGTAAGGAAATCATTTAGCCTAATATTTAAAACCATGGGTTAGCTAATTTCTTTTCTGTACAGCAAGTTACTTGATACGTAGCGAGCCAATCCCCCTACCAAGGAACCATTGCGTTATTGCATCAAATTTCAGCTAAAAAGCGAACAATCAGAAATAACACCTAATACCAAACAGTAAAAACCATAAATTATTATCATTTTATTTAAACTGTATCGACATTTGTACCCAAAAGATATAAAACAGTCTTGTTAATACATACAGGAAAATAACAATATGTTTAAATTATCAACAGTAGCCAGCGTTTTGGCATTGAGCTTTACATCGGGTGCAATAGCACAAATTTCTTACCTTGAAGACACGCGTAACCAGATCAGCGTTCAAGATTATAGTTATGAGCAAAAAGCATTAGTCGCTGAGCAAGCAAAACTGCTACTTGACGGTTTATACGTAAATAAATATGCCAAGAACCTGTACTATGGTCTCTCTCCAGCAGGCCACTTAGATCCTGTGGTCGCAATTGATGAGTTAATTAACAACATGGGGAACTTGAGCTCTACTCAATTCCACCAGCAGCTGCAACAAATCTTCTTGTCACAACGAGATTTTCATTTGGACTATAACTACCCAGCGCCAATGAAAAACTTTATTTCGTTTGTACCGGTTCACTTTGCCCAAACAGTCAGCGCAGAAGGTAGTAAAGAAGTACGCGTAAACCGAATTTGGCAAAATTACACCGTACTTGCGCCAGAAATTGCCTCTGTATCTTTAGGTGATAAGGTTGTCGCTTACAATGGCCAGCCGATTATTGAAGCGGTAAACAATAATTTATTTAAAGGTGGCGGTGCCAACCCTGACGGCGGATTTGTTGGGGCTGTCAATACGTTAACTATCAAATCACATAACAAACACTTCCCACCACAACAAGATGCGTTAACGATTACACTTGAGTCCTATGAAACAGGTGAAACATACTCCATTAACGTGCCTTGGTTAGTATTTAATTCAAAACCCAACGCGCCTGCCACAGCACAGGATGAAACGGCACAATTTACTCAAAGTATTAACTATGAGTTTGCGACATTTAAAGAATTGGAAGCGGCAGCGCAAGATGATACCTTTATGTTAGCTGCAAATGGTACCGCAGAGCCGACCGTGACGTGGAATAAAGTACAGGTTGACGGAGAGTCAGTAGGCTACATAAAACTCGCATCATTCTCACCTACAAACGGTGTTAACACTGCGCTCGTCGCTATTATTGATCTTTTAGATAATAAACTTAACGATACCAAAGCGCTTATCATTGATGTTCGAGGTAACCCAGGTGGTAACATTGTATACAACGACTACTTGTTGCAGTTGTTTACACCAAAACGCGTAACGCCTTCACACGTACGTTTTATTAATACAGATGAGAATCACCATATTCTGAATAACTCGCAATTTGGCACCTTTCTTAGCGACAATTGGCGTCAAGTGTTAGCTGATGTTAAAGGTACGACTGAGCAGTATTCAGCTGCCACTTCATTTATCACCAAAGATGCTGCCAACCAAATTGGCCAAGCATACTATGGTAATGTTGGCATTTGGGCCAATGCCAACACTTATTCAGCAGGTGATATGTTTACATGTGGTATGCAGGATAACGGCATCGCGACGGTATTTGGCCAACATGAACGCACAGGTGCTGGTGGCGCGAACGTGCTTGAACACAATGTATTTGTACAATACGTTGGTGCGCCATACCAAGCACTTCCTTATGAGCAAAGTATGCGCGTCTCATGGCGTCAATCTGTACGTCAAGGTCATCATATTAATGCACTCATTGAAGACTATGGCTGTGTCGCAGATGAACTCGTTAGCTATAACGTTGAAGACATCTTTGACGGCGACACGCAAGACTTCAACACTATCGCCCGCAAGTTGCTTGCAAAACCAACCGCTCAGGCAACAGTCGTATTTGAGTCCGATAGATTCGCACCAATTGCGCAGACGAATGGCCTGTATAGTTTTGACGTAACAAATACTGAATATGTAGATGTGTATATTGACGGCACAAAAGTAAAACGTATTCCTGCATTTGCTTATGGCGCACAAGCTAAAACACTGAGTTACACATTACCAGCTGATGTAACCAGCGGCACTGTGCAGTTTGTTGGATTAGATAGTGGTAAAACACGTCTATGGAATTCAACAAGGTTTTTCTAAGCTTTTATACCAATTTGCTTAACTAAGTGGTCTATTTTGAGGCAAGAAAATCTTGTCGATAACGAGGCAAAAATTTTGCTATTTAGTTGTTCTAAATGAGAAATTTTTAACGCTGTTAGCGTCAGATTTACTCCTTCAAATTGAGCAAGTATTAAGTCAAATTGGTATTAGTTAACATTCATTCCTAAACTCGCAGCGGGTAAACCGCTGCATTTCAGACAACTATACAGTATCTTACCCGTATGCAAATCCTACTTCCCTTAACTGGGAAAATAACTTTCACTATGAAAATTTTTCTCTGTAAATTCCTCCATAACGATTAAATTAGAAATATAAGCCAATGATAAGTATGAATTTTTAACCTGGCTTAGTTTTTGCTCCCTTCAGCGCTATATTTTACATACAAGGAAACGAGCAATGACGAAATGTCCATTAACGACCACCGCAGGTAATCCAATCGCCTATAATCAAAATAGTTTGACCGCAGGCCCTCAAGGTCCACTGCTGGTTGAGGATTACCAGTTGATCGAAAAACTGGCGCATCAAAATAGAGAGCGGATTCCAGAGCGTACCGTTCACGCTAAGGGATGGGGTGCATTTGGAACATTTACAGTAACAAACAACATAAGCCAGTATACCAAGGCAAAACTGTTTGCTGAGGTTGGCAAGCAAACCGATATTCTGATGCGCTTTTCAACGGTAGCTGGCGAAAAAGGGGCTGCGGATGCTGAGCGTGACGTAAGAGGTTTCTCGATAAAGTTTTACACTGAAGAAGGTAATTGGGATTTAGTTGGCAATAATACCCCCGTCTTTTTTGTCCGTGATCCGTATAAATTCCCAGATTTTATTCACACCCAAAAGCGTCACCCAAAAACTCACCTGCGCTCTAACACCGCGCAATGGGACTTTTGGTCTCTGTCACCGGAAAGCCTGCATCAAGTATTAATTTTAATGTCTGATCGTGGCTTGCCAACGGATGTGAGACACATGAATGGCTATGGCTCTCACACCTTTAGTTTGATCAATGAAGAGAACCAAAGAGTTTGGGTAAAGTTCCATATGAAAACCCAGCAAGGCCACCAGTATCATACTGATGAAGAGTCTAAAGCGGTAATTGGCGAAAGCAGGGAGAGTTTTCAAGAGGACTTGCTAGCGGCGATAGAACGCGGAAATTATCCGAAATGGGATATGAAAATTCAGGTGATGACTGAAGCGCAAGCAAAACAGTTCCAACACAATCCGTTTGATCTAACCAAAGTATGGCCACATGGCGACTTTCCCCTCATCGATGTTGGTACACTCGAATTAAATCGCATACCAGACAATTATTTTGCTGATATAGAACAAGCCGCATTTAGTCCGTCTAATGTAGTATCTGGAATTGGATTTTCTCCGGATAAAATGTTGCAAGCACGCATTTTCTCTTATGCTGATGCGCACCGCTACCGACTCGGTACCCATTATGAGGCATTGCCTGTTAATCGCCCAAAATGCCCGGTGCATCATTACCACAAAGACGGTGCAATGCGGTTCTTTAACAATGAACCCGGTGGCAACGAAGATGCTTACTACGAGCCTAACTCAATGGGAGGCCCAAAAGAGATTCCAGAGTATAAACGCCCAGCTCTTGAACTTTAGGGAATGGCAGATAGATACGACCACCGCGAAGATAATGATGACTTTTCACAGCCTCGTGCTTTATATTGCCTATTTGATGATGCCCAAAAGCAGCGCTTGTACGGCAACATCGTGCGCGCGATGGCGGGTGTACCTGAACATATCATAGAACGCCAACTTGGGTTATTTAAATCTGTTCACGAAGAACTTGAAGCCGGTGTTAGAACAGCACTGGATCAATAAGGTTAGCTCCCCAATCTGAATAAAAGCTAGCACCTGAAGTGCTGGCTTTTAAAACGGCTAAATTTTTGACCAAGCTTTTTTGGTTCCAAGCGCAAAAGCGCCGCCTATGACCAAGCAAATGGAGGAGCTCACCCACCAAAATGTCATGCTGTTATCAGGGATAGTTGGCATGATAAAAACAAAGCCAACTCCTCTTATTAAGAAAATTAAACTTATTACACACAAAGCGGTTTTCATCAAAGGTAATTGCCGGACCAATTTTGCCCCTGAAAACGCATAGCATGACCAGAGCAGTAAAATTGTAGCGATAACGGCAGTGATAAGGTGAGGATAAATAAGCCCTTCCTCGGCCATAGTAGCCATTTCTTCGCCGGCACCAAAAAATCGATACCAAGATGCACCGAAGATAATGCAGCCAATGTGCGCCACTGCGGCAATCGCTGTACACACGCCGGCAAAGAGTAAAAAGTAGTTATTGGTTTGAGTTTGCGCGTTCAAGTTTATATCCCTATATGGTCAATTTGCTTGAGTATCGCTGCTCTGCCTTTGCCTGTCGATAGATATGCGCTCAACAGGAGTTATTTGTAGGTCGTGATTTACCACGACAAAGATTTCCGCCGCTTAGGGTGCGGCATTACAACCTAAAAGATCGCGGGGTGAACCCACTCCTACCAGATATGAGCTTAACAGAAAGTAAGGCCAGCAGGCTAAACCTGTGAAGCTTGTTATTTGTAGGTCTTGATTTATCCGAGCAAAAAGATTTCCGTGGCATAGGGTGCGGTATTACAACCTAAAAGATCGCGGGGTGAACCCGCTCCTACCAGATATGGGCTTAGCAAAAAATGAAGACAACAGGATAAACCTGTGAAACTTGTTATTTATAGGTCTTGATTTATCCGAGCAAAAAGATTTCCGCCGCTTAGGGTGCGGCATTACAACCTAAAAGATCGCGGGGTGAACCCGCTCCTACCAGATATGAGCTTAACAGAAAGTGAGGCCAGCAGGCTAAACCTGTGAAGCTTGTTATTTGTAGGTCTTGATTTATCCGAGCAAAAAGATTTCCGTGGCATAGGGTGCGGTATTACAACCTAAAAGATCGCGGGGTGAACCCGCTCCTACCAGATATGGGTAAGTGTCATTACAAAGCTATGCTTTTGGTGCGACGAGTGGTAAATCAAACTGCACCATTAAGCCACCTTTTTTGCGATTAAATAGCTTAAGTTGTCCACCGTGGGCAATGGCGACTTCATTACAAATACTCAGCCCTATACCTGTACCACTTGGTTTTGTGGAGAAAAATGGCAGTACTGCATTTGCAAGCTTTTCTTCTTCCATTCCCGCCCCTCTATCCACGACTACAACAATGAGTCGTTGATAATCAACCAGCAGCTTCACGCCTATTTCATCTATCTTAGACCCTGATTCATGCGCATTTTTAACTAAATTAATCAACACCTGCTCTACCTGTATAGGATCGAAAAAGGCACTTTCTACAGGGAGTGGAGCCAGCAAAGTAAAGTCATAAAGTTTGCTAACGGTATCAAGTAAAGGCTGCAAGGGTTGCTCTGTAATATTTGGCGCAGGTAATCTTGCAAATTCGCTATATTTAGCCACAAATTCACTGAGGTTTTCCGTGCGGCGGTTAATCGTCGAGAGCATGTCGGGCAATAGTTGAATAAGGGCGTGGTTTTGCTCTTTGGCGCTGCGCTCTACAATTGTATTTGCCGAGTTGGTCAACGAAGAAATGGGCGCTAATGAATTATTAAGCTCATGACTTATCAGCCGAATGGCGTTTTTCCATAGCCCCACTTCTTGACGGCTCATTTCGCTGGATAAGTTTTGACACATTAACAATACATGTGGCTGGTGGTTGAGCGTTATGCTCTGCCTTGAAAAGTAATAGCTTTGCTTTTCATCATTGGCTTGAAAAGTCACAAATCCGGATTCTTTTTGTAGCAAAATAGTTTGCAGCTTTGGGTCTGCATTTGCAATGGCATGATGAAGCACTAGGCCGCTTAACGACTTATTGTTATTAAGTAATTTTCCGGCTTTGTCGTTAGCGTATATGACTTGGTCAAATTGGTTGAGCAACAAAATAGATACCGGGGACACTTGTAAAATCGTATCGAGTAACAACTCTCGTTGGCTTGTGGCGTGGCGCTGCTTTTTTAGTGTTGTCGATAAACGATTATATTCTAGAATTAAGTCAGCCATTTCTATGCTGTCAAAATGGGTAATTTGAATTGAGAAATCTTGATCTTTAAAGCTACGAAGCCCATTTGTCAAACAATCGATTATTCGCTGCTGGCGTCCAATACAATATTGAACGCTTAATAGTCCCACAAGCGCTGCACTAAGGAGCCCAGCTGACAGCGATAATGTGATAGGCCACAATAAAGCCGAAGCAAAGCCAACAACACTTGCAAATACTAACAATGAGATAAAAACGCATGCAGACACTGCTGCTTGAAGAGATACCGTCATTTTAAACCAAACTTCTCCATTCTGCGGTATAGTGCCTGTCTGCTTAGCCCAAGCTTTCTTGCAGCTTTACTAACAACGCCATCCGCACTGTCTAACGCTGCTTGAATATCTGCTTGTGTGTACTCAAGTACAGTTCCATGCTGCGGCGTTTGAATCGCCAAATGCGCGCATTCAATTTCTTGTCCTGAGCTCAGCAGCACTGCGCGACCTATGGTGTTTTCTAGCTCTCGGACGTTACCCGGCCAAGAATGATGCTTTAACTGCTTCATTGCCGCGTTGCTTATTGTTTTACTGCTAGGTAAAAAGTGTTCTACCAACTCGGCTATATCTTCTTTACGTTCAGACAATGGCGGCAACTTCAGCTCTATCATGTTAATTCGGTAATACAAGTCTTCTCTAAAAGCACCTGCACGGATAGCTTCTGGTAAATTACTATTGGTAGCACTTATTACCCTTACATTGACCTTTTTTGTCACCGTACTGCCAACACGTTCAAACTCACCGCTTTGCAATACTCGCAGTAATTTTTGTTGACCAGCCAAAGACAAGTTACCTATCTCATCCAAAAATAGGGTTCCGCCATCAGCCGCTTCAAAGCGCCCAGCTCTGGCTTTTTGTGCGCCTGTATACGCACCACTTTCAACCCCAAATAATTCGGCCTCAATCAGGTCAGCTGGAATAGCTCCAGCATTTACCTTAATAAAGGGCTTATGTTTATAGCTGCTATTGGCTTGCACGATTTCTGCAATTTTTTCTTTACCTGCCCCGTTTGGTCCTGTGATCAATATTGGTGCATCAGAATGGGCAACCTGAGTTGCCATTTCGAGCAAGCTCAACATGGCAGGATCGGCAACCACCACACCACACAAATCATATTGTGCCTTTAATTTTTGCACTCGCGCATTACGCTGATTTGCCGCGCTACTCACCTGCTCTTGCAATTCACGCATTTCGAGCAAATTTTTCACTGAGGTGATCAACTTATGGTCTTTCCAAGGTTTAGCTAGGTAGTCTGCCGCACCATCTTTAATAAGCTCTACCGCCATTTCTAGGTTTGTCCACGCGGTAAGTAAGATGATAGGCAAGTCAGGCTCTATATCTCGAATCGCTTTATACAGCGCTTTGCCTTCGTCGCCACTTGTGGTATCCCGCGTAAAGTTCATGTCTTGAATGACCAAGTCGAATTGCTTACTGCGCACCATCTCTAACCCTTGCTGCGGAGAAGTGACACCTTCACACTGAATATCGTTGAGCAACAGAAGGACTTTAATGGCTTGAATTACATCTGGATTATCGTCAATTACCAATACACTCATGAACGCTTTTTGATCCTAATTTATAGATTTAGCCCCATACGGGGCTTTGTTGTTTTTATTATTAACTCGATTTGGTTACTTGAGCCGGTGACACTTTAGCCGCCTCTTTGGCTGGCACGTACACCGCAAGGGTGCTTACAAGCCAAGTGAAAATAGCAACCCCGACTAATAACGGGATCTCCACCACACTTTGCACGCGAACGTTGTGCATCAAAAAATAGTAAAGCAAAATCGAGAGGCCAAAGCCTAGCACTAAACCGATAAAGACTAAAATTGTATTTTCTTTTATTAAAGACCACATTACTTGACCTTTAGAAGCTCCCAGAGCACGCAGTATGCCGTGATCTTTTTTACGTAAGCTAACAGAAAAGCTAACGAGTGCAACGATGCCAAGTGCTGTTACCACACAAGCAATCAGGCTGATCCCTGCCATGGTGAGCGCAAAGGTGCTCCGGCCATCCCATAAACGTTTTTTAGCTCTGCCTACAAACTCGACTCGGTCAACCATTCGCCCATCTGTATGATAGAGTGCGGTTTCGACGTCTTCGAGCACCCGCTCAGACACTCCAGCTTCGACTCTGACTAAGTAATTTACCCGCTGACGATTGCCCCAAATAACTTCAGGAACAATTCCGGAATGATATGGCTGTTGGCTATACGTTGCACCTTCTCCCAGCATTTTGCCTTTATATACACCAATAACTTGATGCGCGATGCGCTGCCTTGAAATGTACACGAATTGACCGAGAGCAGAGCTATCACCAAATAACGACTTAGCTAGCTCTTCACTTATCATCATAACCCCTGCATTTTTGGTTGTTTCATCTCCTTTAATATATTCACTGGCATAAAATTTACGCCCCTCAACAAGCTCAAGTCCAAGTACATCTGCGCCTTTTTCATCAAGACCAAAATAACCAAATACACGGTAGTCAGTTTCTGGTTGGGTGTCTTTAAAAATAGTCCATCCTGGGCCTAAGCTATTCAATACCAACTCTCGACCAGCATAAGACGCTGCAATAACACCAGGCACTTTTTCAATCGCTTGAATGTCCTTTTCTATTAGGGCTGGGACATCGGTTGAGGTATCAAATACCCGCGTCGTGACATTGAGTATTTGACGCTCTTCAAGCTTTGATGGGATCAACCAATTTTGTAATGTTGCGTAGCTAATAAATGCGGTATTGCTGACAATCATCACTGTGATAGCTATTTGTAAAATAATTAATAACGCAATACTTTTTTGCTTTAGAATTAAGCTTAGAATGTGTTTAATCGCCATGTTTATCCCCTTAATTCCGATGCTGGTGATACGCGGCTACTGCGGTACACCGGATATAGTCCAGACAGTCCGACTGCCAAGAAAATACCTAGCGTTGTCACAAGCGCCAATTCACTATCGAACTGATAGATTTGCCTTACTTGCTCTGCTATGGCCATATAGTCAGTTTGGTACATGCGTAAATGGAACATCAATTCAAGACCTGCGAACGCCAATATAAACCCAAGGACAATGGCAGCTAGGGTTAACATTAAAATCTCTAAAAAGTGAATGATCATGATCACGCTTTGGTTGGCACCAAGTGCCCTATATAGGGAAATAAGTTTGCGATTAGCTTGAAATTTAGCCAGCAGAATACCAACGGTATTGACTAAACAAATACCAAATAATAAGTAAGAAAAAGTCAGGTAAATAGCTTCCCATGCCATAAAGCGCTGGATCAAAATATACAACTCGCCCATGCTATAAAAGTCGGTAAGGTTTTTATGTTGAAAACGACCAAGCGCTTGCTGCTGCTTAATATAATTATTCAACCATGTTTTTAATTCGGCCAACTGCACCAATTCTACGTCATTGTGGTACTGAAACCACACCGTCAAATAACCACATTCTGCACTTTTCAGCATATCGATACTGCCACTACGAGGACTGATTGTTGTGTATAAGTCGTCGGTTCTACACGTTACCTGTCCCGTTCTCGGAAAGTTTTGCGCATAAGCATAATTTAGAGGGATAAATACGTCGTGATTATAATTATTACTAAAACTTAAATCTTGAAAGCGACGTTTATAGCGCGTTAGGTCGACTACACCAGCAACTCGTATTTGCTCTCCCTGAACCTGAATAAACTGCCCTACAGAGTCTACTCCACCAAATAAGTGATCGTTGGCATGTTTGCTGATAACAGCGATTGCTTCGCCACTTTTCTCGCTTTGCGCATTCCACGCGGTACCATAGATAAACGGCACATCAAGCACATTAAACATCCCACTATCTGTACCTGACGCCTCAACACTTATTGGCCTAACTGAATTATCTGCAAGCCCCACGATAAATTCAGTGGTATAGTTAAACGATACATATTCATACGGTAAATTCGCTTGTTGAAGGGCCTGAGCATCTTGATACGTCCAACGAGGAAACTGCCTAAAGTCGTTCACGTCTTCATCGACGTCAAAATAGTTGAGGCCAGCTGTGTATAAGCTATCCCCCTTGTAGCCAATTACCTCACTACTGCTTTGTTTCACAATAGCTGACATCGTTAACATTAATGTGATCCCAACTGCTAGGTTGATCACCATCAGAGCACTGAGCTTGGGCTTTTGTTTTAACCCTTGCCAAGCTAAAATTACTAACTCTTTCATTGCCTGCTCCTACACTGCCAGATCAGTTAGCTGAGATTTAGTGATGTCAGTGAGTTCGCCATCAAGAATTTGAATGTTACGACCTGCTCGTCTTGCCAGCTCATTGTCATGCGTTACCATAATCAATGTAGTACCCGCTTGGTTTACTTCTTGTAACAAGTCCATCACTTGCCTTGCCATTAAGCTGTCTAAATTACCTGTTGGCTCATCTGCTAATAAGAACCGAGGTTTTCCAGCTAATGCTCTGGCAATGGCAACACGCTGCTGCTGTCCACCACTTAGCTGTGCCGGGTAGTGTTTCATGCGGCTTGCAAGCCCAACGAGCTCAAGTGCTTCTTCAATGCGTTTTTTGCGCTCACTGGCTTTTATTCCTCTGAAAATAAGGGGAACTTCAACGTTGTTATATAAAGATAAGTCGCTGATAAGATTAAAACCTTGAAAGATAAAACCAATTTTTTCATTTCTTAGCTGTGACAGCTTTTTATCGTTAAGATTGGCAACGTTTTCACCATCTAAATAGTAGTCTCCACGTTCAAAGCGCTCTAATAAACCGGCAATATTCAAAAAAGTCGTTTTGCCTGAACCTGATGGACCGGTAACGGCAATAAACTCCCCCTCATCTATGCTCAAATTCACATTGCTCAGCGCATGGGTCTCAATCAGATCAGTGCGGTAAATTTTGCTTACTTCATTCATTTTTAACATTACTTATTCCTTCTCATTCTTATTTGATGCGCGGCTGACTTACTTACCGAGTAACACTCGCGCTTTGTTATTGAACGGCTCTAAACTTGAGATCACGATTTCTTGCCCCTCACTCAAGCCATCGATAACCTCAACTTCAGAAATACTTTTTACACCAAGCTGAATGGATGTTTGATCTGCCTGCTCACCGACAACTGTGTATGTAAAACGCCCAGCGCCTGTTTCAACAAATGCACCTCTTTTTACTTTGAGTACGTCTTGCTTTTGCGACAGAATAATTCTGGTTGATACCTTTTGATTTTGACGAAGACCACTTGGCTGCTCGTCAAATCGCACCCGTGCACTCACGCGGCCAGCTTCAATTTCAGGGGAAATTGCAACTAGCTTAGCGCTGTATTGATATTGATTAATGAATACCTCAGCGGCCATGCCTGCACCTAGGTTTTCTGCATAAATTTCAGGAATTTGTGCTTCCACTTCAAGCTCTGAAAGGTCAACCAATGATATGAGCGCCGCATCTTGCTGCACGAACTGTTTTTGCTGCACATGTACCGTACCAACAATCCCCGACAGAGGCGAAACAATATTAAGTGCAGCAACCTGACGCTGCACTTCTTCTAGAATATGTTGTTGTCGAGTTAGACTGAGTTCGCTACTTTTGAGCTCAAACGCGAGCCGCTCTTGCTCCAGTTTTAAAGACTCAATGGCATGCTGCTCTTGCAATTGTGCGCGCTTTAGCTCGACCATGGACTGCTCAAGCTCTAGCTTTGAGATGATTTGCTTTTCGATACTTTGTTTTGATCGCGCCATTTCCCGCTCAGCGGCTTCCAGTTCTACTTTCGCCATTTCCATGCGTTGTTTGGTATCGAGTAGCTGCTGCTTGATTGAGATCCGCTGGCGCTCAACTTCTGTTTGAAGCCGTTCAAACGTCGCTTCCTCTTGAAGTAGACGATTATCCAACTCAGGACTGTCAATGCTGAGTAAAATTTGTCCTGCAACTATGGTATCACCTGGTTTAACGTTGAGTGTTACCGTGCCTGATGCAATAGCGTATAAATCAGGGTTATTCGCAGCGAGCGTACGCCCCTCAACACGAATATCTTCGCTGATATCACCTCTTACGACTGTGGCAAGACGTATTTGCTCCCGCGACACCGCCTGCTCGGCAGATAAAATCGTGTTAATGCTTGGCCAAGCACTGGTTAATCCACCTAAGGTGATCCCAAGGGTAAGTAAAGCGATAACAGGCTTTTTTATGGTTCTTTTTTTGGCGACTTGTTTGTCTTGCGCACTTGTATCTTTAATCATGCTACCTCCATGCGGACAAGTTGGTGTCCGCTAATATGATGAGTAATTAATAACAAGTAACGTGCCAGAACTTATATTATTGTTTTATATAGATTTTATTAATTTTAACGATGTAAATTAGAGAAGTTGGACGGACACCGGACAGTTTTCGGACAGCGGTTGGTTGTGTTGGGTTGTTGTGATGATGGATTTTTGAGAGAGCTGTATTAAAGATCTCGGGATAAACCCGCTCCTACTCAACGTCGGTAACCCTTTAGCACAAAGTTCACTCTGTTAGCTCAGCAGCATAGGTAGCCATGACTTAACGTGATATTAGGTTAAAACGATAACCGTACTCAAAAGATCGCGGGGTGAACCCGCTCCTACCTGAGGTATATTTTATCGCGGGATAAACCAGCCACATTAAATATTGAATGTTTGGCATTGGAGTAACCCGCTGACATACAAAACTATTGGTACTGACCCTCACCCCACAGCTGTTTTAATTCTTCAATAATGACTGGGTCATCAATGGTAGACGGTACGATAATATCTTCTCCATCCACCAGCTGGCGTAAGTTCTTTCTAAGTATTTTACCCGAACGGGTTTTGGGTAAACGCTCAACGACTCTAATAGTTTTAAGACAGGCAATCGCGCCGATTTTTTCTCGGATCAAGACTCTTATTTCCTCTGTAATGGCCGCTTCAGTGGTGTTTACACCATCTTTTAATACCACCATAGCAATAGGCACTTGGCCTTTTAACTCATCTTTACCGGCAAATACGGCGCATTCTGCAATAGCATTATGGCCTGCAACAATTTCTTCCATTTCACCAGTTGACAGTCTATGTCCGGCTACGTTTATTACGTCATCGGTACGGCCCATAATAAACAGATAGCCGCCTTCATCAAAATAGCCGCCGTCACCAGAGAGATAATAACCGGGGTATTGAGACAAATAACTGCCTTTAAAGCGCGTCGTATTATTCCAAATAGTGGTTAAACAACCTGGGGGAAGGGGCAATTTAACTGCAACAACGCCTTGTTGATTGGCCTCACATGTACTGCCGTCGACATCGAGGATCTCAACTTGATAGCCAGGTATGGGAACCGTGGCACTGCCCGCTTTTGTGGGCATCAGCTCAATTCCAACGGGATTAGATGCGATAGCCCAACCCGTTTCTGTTTGCCACCAGTGGTCAATTACCGGCAGCTTTGTGGTGGACTGTAACCAGTCGTAGGTGGCAGGGTCAAGTCGCTCACCTGCCAAAAATAAAGTTTTTAAACTGCTGGTGTTGTAGTTAGCCAATAGCGCCGCGCTCGGATCTTCTTTTTTAATGGCACGAAATGCCGTGGGCGCACTAAAGAGCGCTGCCACTTGATATTCTTCAACCACTCGCCAAAACGCCCCAGCATCCGGGGTTTTAATCGGTTTACCTTCGTATAACACGCTGGTGCAACCATAAATCAGTGGGCCATAGACAATATAAGAATGCCCCACAACCCAGCCAATGTCGGATGCTGCCCAAAATACTTCACCGGGCTCCATGCCGTAAACGGTTTTCATACTGTAGTTTAATGCCACAGCGTGACCCCCCTGCTCTCGCACTACTCCTTTGGGTGTGCCTGTGGTGCCAGAGGTATATAAAATATAAAGCGGATGCGTGCTTGGTAAAGGCACAGCATCAAAAGATTCTGGTGTATTTGCCACCACCGTCCAATCTAGATCTCTTGGCGATGACATCTGTGCTTGGTATGCTTCACGCTGTAGCACAATGCAATGTTCCACTTGATGCTTTGCCAACGATAAAGCTTCATCCAGCATAGGTTTGTATTCAATAGTGCGACCTATTTCAATTCCACAAGAAGCACTGATCACTAGCTTTGGTTTAGCATCATCTATTCTCACCGCAAGCTCATGGGGCGCAAAACCGCCAAACACCACAGAATGAATAGCACCCACGCGCGCGCAGGCAAGCATAGCAACAACCGCCTCAGGCACCATGGGCATATAAATTACCACCCTAT
Organism: Pseudoalteromonas sp. McH1-7; assembly: GCF_013366255.1. Taxonomy (NCBI): domain Bacteria; kingdom Pseudomonadati; phylum Pseudomonadota; class Gammaproteobacteria; order Alteromonadales; family Pseudoalteromonadaceae; genus Pseudoalteromonas; species Pseudoalteromonas sp. McH1-7. The sequence continues at coordinate 253,689 of NZ_JABWPQ010000001.1, forward strand.
CACCTACGCTAACACCAAGTTGATTTAAGCCAGCCGCAAAATGGCTCACTTGAGAGAGCAATTCTCGATAGCTAATTTTGCGTTTGGTATTCGTCACCGGCGAGTCATAAATTAATGCGGTTTGCTCGCCTCGGCCTTGATGTACATGATGGTCAAGTGTCAAATAACTGGTATTCATCAAACCATCACTAAACCAATGACTTAGCCCCTCTTGGTCTTGGTTATGTCCGATTTTTGGTGGCGTATGCCAATCAAGCCGTGCCGCTTCGTTGAGCCAAAATGCCTCTGGGTCTTGGGAAAATGTGTGGTATGCCTGCTGATAGGTTGTTGTTGTCATAATAGGTTACTCAGTTTTGCTAGAACAGAGTAAAGATAGATAAAAAGCCGCCAAGTTTTGATGAGACTTTAGTCTTGCGAGGATGATGTGGATCAATGTTGGGGGCGTTAAATATGATTATGTCCGTGCAATACATGTAATCACAGCATCCTGAACAACAGTCATGGTAGTAAATATGACTACGGTTCAGAAATCCACTGAGATTTATACAACCAAATTTACCTATTGCTCGCTTTCAAGCTTTAGCAGCAGCGCTTTAATATCATCTTTTGCGCCAGTGATATGCTTTTTCAAAAAGTCACAGGCCCCTTTGGTATTTTTATCGCGGCACAGCTCTAATAGCTGGCGATGTTCCTCGGGCGCAGTTTTAATGCCACCGGCAAGAAGGATGTGCATGCGCACGTAGCGCTCAGAGTTTTTGCTGTACACATCCACCAACTCGCGAGTTTGTGGGCGCTGTGCTTTGCTGTAGAGTTTACTGTGAAATTCGGCGTTGAGTTTGCCCGTTGCCAGCTGTGTATCACCAGCGGCAGTGGCTTCTTCAAGTTCAGCTAAGATGGCTTCGGCTTCTAATAGGTCGCGCGCGGTTAACTTTTCGATTGAGTGACGTAATAGCTCGGCTTCTAACAATGCGCGTAAGTCAAATATTTCATCAATTTGTTCGGCACTTAAACGCGTGACTGTCGCACCTTTGTGCGCTTCAAAGTTAACTAAGCCTTCAGCTTCTAGTTGCAGAAGGGCTTCTCTAACTGGGATACGACTGACATTTAACTCATCCGCCAGTGCGGCTTGCCTTAGCGGCTCGCCCGCTTTGATTTCGCCAGTGAGGATTTTTTCACGAATTGCTTCAGCAACTAATTGAGTTCGAGTTTTATGTACAATCGCCATAATCTTTAGTAATTATTGTTTTATGAACCCATTATAAACGTATCTGAATGCAAATTGCATGTTTGTCTTAATTAATTACAGGGTCATGTATTGAGTTATCAGTGTCTGCGCAAAATTAGGTTTATGTTTATTGTACCGAGTTTCGCTTTATGGGTTATCTGTAAACGAACAAATATATTTGCTCTTCGTCATTAAGTCGAACCCAGCAATATCGCATTAGGAACGACCCGTATAACGATGACTTTATTAGTGAACACAAGTCTCTAGTGCGTAGTCGAAGCTTCCCCCAGCGTCTAAGCAGTTGTCAACCGCAATAAAATTACTGGTCAGGACAAAAAATACAACAGTACCGACTAGCGCTATGACCCCTAAAACCAGCGCTAGCTTGAACTTGTGCTTATTTGAGTTGATTGGTGAATTAGGCTTTTTATCTGTGTCTTTACAAACCATGGATACTATGACTGTTCCGATTATTGTTATGAAAAGCGCTAACTTATCACTCTATACATATCCACTCAAGCAAAAAACTCTTAAGTACCAACCTACAGCTCAACCTCGCTATAAGCATGAACACCGCCTTAAGTACAATACAGTAAAAAGCCCATAGCGGTACTATGGGCTTGGTTTGCTTAACTTTGTATACAAATTGGTCTTACGAATCGTTTGAGCGCTTCTAACCCTACCGATGTTGAGCGTACATCGGTTGATGACGGAAACGGCCCACCATGGTTCATGGTGGCACACACTTCAACGCCTGTTGGCATTTGCCCATAAATCAGTCGACCTACACGGTATTGTAGCGCTTCCATGATGTCTTTAGCTTGATGTAGGTCAGACTCAGTGCCGTGAATGCTGGCGGTGAGCTGTCCATCTAAGTCTGCGATTAAGTCTTCAAGCTGCGCTAAGTTGTCATAGCTCACCACTAAAGCACTTGGCCCAAAGACTTCTTCTTTAAGCCTTGCATCGGTTGCAAAGCTTTCGCTATCCGTCAGGAACAAGTGAGCGCTGGCGTGAAACGGCTGTGCTTGCTCACCAGCGCTCAACAACGTTACTTGAGGGTGTGCTTTTAGCGCCGCGATGCTGTTTTGATAAGCTTTTAAAATGCCCGGAGTCAATAAGGTATCAGAAGGCGCTCCACTAACACTTTGCTTAGCCGTCTCGATAAATGCTTGCGAACTACTACTTGGCACCAACCAAATACCGGGGCTAGTACAAAATTGACCATTACCCATAAGTAAAGACTGGACAAATTGTGCACCAAGCTCTGCGCCTTGTGCCTGAACTTTTTCAGGTAAAACAATTTGCGGGTTCACGCTGCCAAGCTCAGCGTAAAGCGGAATAGGTTCATGGCGCTTCGCGATGGTGTCTTGCAATGCTTTTGCAACACCAAAGGAGCCTGTAAACCCAACCGCTTTGATAGGCTTAGCTTCCACCAACCAATGCGCGACATCATACACTTTGGCTTGCAGCATTGAAAACACCCTGCTTGGCATATCACACTTACTTATTGCTGTGGCGATGGCCTTAGTCATTAGCTCACACGTTGCCGGATGTGCTGGGTGACCTTTATATACCACAGGGCAGCCAGCGGCTAACGCAGCTGCGGTATCGCCTCCGAGCGTAGAAAAGGCATACGGGAAGTTTGACGCACCAAACACCGCAACAGTGCCAATTGGAATATGCTTAAGCTGTGTTTTTGGCTTAGGCAGCGGAGTGCGATTTGGGTCCGCTTGCTCTTCTTTATCTAAACTGAGCTCTGCTAGGTTATCTCTCAGCGCTGCGGCAAATGCGTTTAATTGGTTGACCGTGCGGCCACGCTCGCCCTCAAGCCTTGCTCGTGGCAGGTTAGTTTCAGCCATCGTGGTAGTTATTAGTTCATCACCTAAGGCGAGAATTTCTTGTGCTATGGTCTCTAGAAACTCTGCACGAGCAGTCATCGACGTTTTACGATAAGCCTTAAAAGCCTGCTCTGCTGCATTAACGGCTTCCTCTACTTGTGCTTCACTGGCGTTAAAAAATGCTTGCGTTAACGATTCATTGGTTGCAGGACAAAACGCATAAAATGTTGTTGCATTTTGCGCAGCTTGCCACGCACCGTTAATGTAGCTCTTTCCTGATAAATTCATTGTTAGCTCCTGTTTTCTTTCAGTCTTAATGGCTAGAGCACCTGAAAACCAAATGCGTAAGGATCTTCGTCATCTACTGTAATGCAGTTACTCCCCGTTTGACGTGCCCAACCTTGAATACTTGGTTGAATAGCCACTTTTCCCGCGACCTCAGTTGTGCCTTCGACCTTACCGATAAATTGACTGCCTATGATGCTCTCGTGAACAAAGGTATCACCCTCTTTTAGCAGCCCCTTTGCATATAGCTGCGCCATTCTTGCACTTGTGCCTGTGCCACAAGGTGACCTATCAAGTGCTTTATCGCCATAAAATACCGCGTTTGCTGCATGACTATCTGAATGCTGTGGCTTGCCTGTCCATAACACATGGGAGGCACCGCACACGGTAGAGTCTTCAGGGTGGATAGGGTTTATTTGCGCATTAACTGCCGCGCGCACTTTAGGGCTCCATGCCAGTAATTCAGCGGCGCAACTTTGATCCACGCCAGCAAATAGACTTTGAGGCTCAACAATTATGTAAAAGTTACCGCCGTAAGCGATATCAACAGTAAGCTCTCCTAGCCCATCAACGTGGACAGGCACCGCTTGATACGCCAAAAATGCCGGTACATTATAGAGCCTTACCCAAGTCACTTTACCTGCATTCATTTCATAATAGGCATTCACGCGCCCCGCTGGAGTATCAAGTTTGAGTACACCCTGTTCTTTTGGAGTAATAAGGCCGCTTTCAAGGCCAAAAGTGACTGTCCCGATAGTGCCATGTCCGCACATCGGCAGACACCCAGAGGTTTCGATAAATAGGATTGCCACATCCCCATCAGCAGTGGTCGGTGGATATAAAAAGGCACCCGACATCATGTCATGGCCTCTGGGCTCAAACATCAGTGCGCGCCTTATCCAATCGTAGTCACGTAAAAAATGTTGGCGCTTTTCACTCATGCTCTCACCCAAAAGCGTTGGATGACCGCTTGTGACCAAGCGCACAGGGTTGCCACAGGTATGGCCATCAATACAATAATAGGTGCCCAAAATCATACGCTTAGTCCAAGTTAAATTGGCTTAAGTCAATTCGATTTGCCATTGCTTCATCGAACAAGCGACTTACATAGGCTTTTTCTTCTTGAGTGAGAGGTAATCTTGGCGAGCGAGTTACTTCACTACCTCGTCCAGCTAGCTGCTCGGCATATTTAATGCACTGCACCAGTGTTGGGATTGTATCTAAGCGTAACAAAGGTAAAAACCAACGCCACAGAGCGCGCGCTTCCTCAAAACGACCTTGCTCAGCAAGCCTATAAATAGCCACTGACTCGCGTGGGAATACATTAGTCAATCCCGAGATCCAACCCGTTGCACCAAGCATCAGGCTTTCCAGTGCGATGTCATCAACACCACCAAATACCACGTAGCGATCGCCAAATGCGCTAAACAGCTCGCTAATACGACGGGTATCTTCCGTTGCTTCTTTTACAGAAACAATATTGGACTCTTCAGCTAAGGTTTTCATGCCTTCGATTGACACGTCGACACCATAGGTCACTGGATTGTTGTAAATCATAATAGGTAACGCGGTGCTGCGCGCCACCTGTTGGTAATGATGAATAGCTTCACGCTCGGTTGAACGGTAGACCATTCCCGGCAATACCATCAGCCCATCTATGCCAAGCGCTTCTGCATCCTTGGCAAACTCAATAGCCAGTGCTGTTGTGGTCTCAGCCACACCACTAAGTAGTGGCACTCTATCACCTACCACTTCTGTTGCAGCTTTTAAGACTTGGCGTTTCTCGTCAGCCGTGAGTGAGCAATTTTCACCTACGGTGCCTAATACTATGATGCCATGAACCCCTTCGTTAATCAGGTTATCTATCATCGCTTTTGTGGTATCAAAGTTGATGCTTTCATCATCATGGAATTGAGTGGTTACCGCTGGATATACACCCTGCCAATTTACCTTCATGGTTCTCGCCTTTCATTAAGTTGTTTAGTTATTGTGCTTGCTATCATAGGTATATTGTATACAATAATCAATATTCAACTTGAGATTTTTTAGCCATCCACTCAAATGATTGGCTTAACTCTCTGTAGTCTTATGATTTATATGTAATAAATTTTTCTTCTTGGTATTTAAACGAGGCCTGATTGATGGCTATGTGGAAATACAATTTAAGATGGTGAGGTAAATCGTGGAAAATAATAATAACATTGCAGTAATAGGTGCTGGGATTATTGGGATCACCACAGCGCTGCAATTAACTCGACGAGGCCACGCTGTTACCTTGATCGATAAAAATCAGCCCGCAGAGGGTTGCTCTATGGGCAACGCGGGGCATTTTGCCACAGAGCAAATATTTCCCATGGCAGATGCAGATATACTCACAAAGGTGCCTAGCATGTTAGTCAATCCGCTTGGGCCTTTGCGAATTGAGACTACTTCTTTACTCAAAAATATTCCTTGGTTTGTACGATTCTTAAAGCAAATGAAAAGTAGCTGCTTCCATAAAGGTACAATCGCACTTAGAAGTTTAAATGAACGCGCACTCCCCGCATATCAACGTTTGCTTGGTGATAAGTATCATACACTTATATCTAGCAACGGCAGTTTACTGGTATTTGAAGGCGCCGAAAGCGTAGCGCGTCAAAGCTATCACAAATACGCCGAGCAGGACGTTTCAGTGAGCTTACTAACAGGTGATCAAGCCCGAGAAATGGAGCCGAGCCTATCAAATACCATTACCTCAGCACTGTATTTTGATAAAGTCGCGCATAGCACAGATCCCTACGCCCTCTGTTTGACGTTATATGAGCAGTTTATGCAGCTAGGCGGTACTTTCAAGCAAGGCTCAATCGATAATATTACCCACACAGGGCATGGCTATACACTTCACTCCAAAAGCCACATGATGGCCTTTAACAAAGTAGTTGTGGCAACAGGTGCTGCAAGTAAAACGCTCTGTACGTCTTTAGGTTACTCACTGCCCATGATTGCCGAGCGTGGTTATCACAACATGTTGGCAGTGAATAATACGCTTACCAGACCCGTCGCATCAAGTGAACGAGGGTTCATTATGACGCCAATGACAACAGGGTTAAGACTTGCCGGTACAGTAGAATTTGCCACACTGGAGAGTAAACCCAACTACAGCCGTGCTCACGCGTTATTACATCATGCACGCATGCTGTTAAACTCATCGCTGCCACAGGAAAATGATAACTTGTGGGTTGGTTGCCGCCCTTCACTCCCAGATTATTTACCCGTCATCGGACAAGCGCCTAATCATCACAACCTTTATTTTGCACTAGGTCATCAACACCTAGGACTGACCCAAGCCGCAATTTCAAGTGAATGTATCGCAGATCTTATTGACAACAAGCCCAACGACATCGATCTTACTCCTTTTAGTATTGCTCGATTTAATTAAACAAGGAGCACAAAAATGAAAGGTATTGCATACCAAAGTGCGCAGCAAGCGCTAGATAACTTAGAAGATATGACCAAAGGCGTAGCACCGATTGGCGAAAGCGAGTATTTAGCAAGAATAGAAAAAGCTCAACACTATATGCAGCAAAACAACATTGATGCACTCTATTTAAATGCAGGTACAAATTTAAAGTACTTTACCGGTTTACAATGGTACGCCAGTGAACGTTTGGTCGGCGCTATTTTACCCGCCACCGGACAGGTCCAGTTTATCGTCCCATTTTTTGAAATTGGCTCTATTAAAGATTATTGGCTGATTGAAGGCCCTATCCATACTTGGCAAGAAGAAGAATCTCCTTACGAGCTTGTCGCAAACGTAGTTAACACACTCAATATTGATAGCACAGGTACACTCGCCATTGACGAAAGCACTGCGTTTTTTGTTGCTGATGGGATCAGACTCGCGGCACCAGAGCTTTCGCTTATTAATGCAAAGGCAGTAACCGCACATTGCAGAATGCATAAATCGGCAAATGAAATTGCCCTTATTCAACGCGCAATGGACATGACACTTGCCGTACATAAAGCGACGGCATCTATGCTGTATGAAGGGATCACCACAACCGAAGTGGAAGCCTTTATTAATGAAGCGCACAAAAAAGTGGGTGCGCCGGGCAATTATTTTTGTATTGTGTTATTCGGTGTCGCGTCCTCATTCCCACATGGCGTGAAAAATCCGCAAACGTTGAAAAAAGGCGATGTGGTTCTCGTCGACACAGGCTGTAAGTTACACGGCTATCTTAGTGATATCACCCGTACTTATGTTTTTGGCGACCCCAGTGAAAAGCAAAAATCCGTTTGGCAAATCGAGAAGCAAGCGCAACTTGCAGCATTTAACGCAGCCAAAGTTGGCGCGAGTTGCGGCGCTGTTGATAAAGCCGCGAGAGAATATATTGCCAGCAATGGGCTAGGTCCTGACTATCAACTACCAGGTTGCCCACATCGCACTGGACATGGTATCGGCTTAGATATCCACGAATGGCCTTATTTAGTCAAAGACAACCCAGAGCCGCTTGCCGCTGGAATGTGCTTTTCAAATGAGCCTATGCTGGTTATTCCTGACGAATTTGGCATTCGCTTGGAAGACCATTTCTATATGACCGACGATGGCCCACGTTGGTTTACTGAACCTGCCCACAGCATAGACAACCCTTTTGGGGTCGAATAGCATTAGCAATAAATGATGAGTTGTTCTGATGAGTAACTCATTATTTATCATGATTGATTTGAGCACAGCTTAATTGGTATAAACTTCACACCTACAATTTACTGCGCCACAACTTATGATAGCAACGACTCCACCGCCACCCTATTACGCCGTAATTTTTACCAATATAAAAAATGAAGACGACGAGGGCTACGCCCAAACCGCGTCGAGAATGGTCGAGCTTGCTATGCTTCAACGCGGATTTTTAGGATTAGAATCAGCGCGTGAAGAAATTGGGATCACGGTTTCTTATTGGCGAGACCTGGAGTCAATCAAAGCATGGAAAGCGAATGCTGAGCACATTGAAGCGCAAAAAAGCGGTAATAATAAATGGTATCAAAGCTATACCACCCGTATCGCTAAAGTGGAAAGAGAATACAGCTTGTAACGGCACAGTAACGATGAGCTTGATACATGCTCAATTTTAAGGCGTGAACCTGACGCAAACAGCGTTAAAAATTGCTTATTTACAGCAACCAAATAACCTCAGCTCCGGGTAATTAATACCTTGCCTACATGGAGTTCACTTAATTGAGCGAATTAGTAATATAAGCCATCATCGAGATCAAAAAAAGGCTCCATAAGGAGCCTTTTTAAAACGATGGTATTAACTTACCAACCCGCTTTCTCTTTTAGTGCAGAACCGATTTCTGCAAGAGAGCGAACGGTCTTAACACCCGCAGCTTCAAGTGCTGCGAATTTCTCGTCAGCTGTGCCTTTACCACCTGCGATAATTGCACCAGCGTGACCCATACGCTTACCTGGAGGCGCTGTAACACCAGCAATGTAAGAAACTACTGGCTTAGTTACGTTGTGCTTGATGTACTCAGCCGCTTCTTCTTCAGCTGTACCGCCGATCTCACCGATCATTACGATAGCTTCAGTTTGCGGATCGTTTTGGAACATCTCAAGTACGTCGATGAAGTTAGTACCTGGAATTGGGTCACCACCGATACCAACACAAGTAGATTGACCGAAGCCAGCGTCAGTAGTTTGCTTAACTGCTTCATAAGTCAAAGTACCAGAACGTGACACGATACCTACTTTACCAGGCATGTGGATGTGACCAGGCATGATACCAATCTTAGTTTCACCCGGAGTGATAACACCTGGGCAGTTAGGACCAATCATGCGAACGCCAGTTTCTTCTAGCTTCACTTTAACATCAACCATATCTAGCGTAGGGATGCCTTCAGTGATACATACGATTAGCTCGATACCTGCGTCAATCGCTTCAAGGATAGCGTCTTTACAAAAAGCAGCTGGTACGTAGATAACAGATGCAGTTGCACCAGTTGACTCTACCGCCTCACGTACTGTGTTAAATACAGGTAGACCTAGGTGAGTTGTACCGCCTTTACCAGGAGAAACACCACCAACCATTTGCGTACCGTATTGGATAGCTTGCTCAGAGTGGAAAGTACCCTGACCACCAGTGAAACCTTGACAGATTACTTTAGTATCTTTGTTAATTAGTACAGACATTATTTGCCCTCCGCAGCAGCAACTACTTTCTCAGCAGCGTCAGTTAATGACTCAGCTGCAATGATGTCAAGGCCTGAGTTAGCTAGTACTTCACGACCAGCTTCAGCGTTAGTACCTTCTAGACGTACAACTACTGGTACGTTTACGCCAACTTCTTTAACCGCACCAATGATACCTTCAGCGATCATGTCACAACGTACGATACCACCGAAGATGTTTACTAGTACTGCTTTAACATTGTCATCAGAAAGGATGATCTTAAACGCTTCAGATACACGCTCTTTAGTTGCGCCGCCACCAACATCTAGGAAGTTAGCTGGCTTACCGCCGTGTAGGTTTACGATGTCCATAGTACCCATTGCAAGGCCTGCACCGTTAACCATACAACCAACGTTACCGTCTAGTGCAACGTAGTTAAGCTCAAAGCTTGCTGCGTGTGCTTCACGTGCGTCTTCTTGTGAAGGATCGTGGAACTCACGGATTTTAGGCTGGCGGAATAACGCGTTACCGTCAACACCAATTTTGCCGTCTAGGCAGTGTAGGTTACCAGCGTCTGTGATTACTAGAGGGTTGATCTCTAGAAGTGCAAAGTCGTGGTTGATAAACATTTGCGCTAGACCCATAAAGATCTTAGTGAACTGCTTAACTTGAGTTGGGTTCAAACCTAGTTTGAACGCTAGCTCACGACCTTGATAAGCTTGAGGACCTACAAGTGGGTCAATCTCAGCTTTATGAATTAGTTCAGGCGTTTCTTCTGCAACTTGTTCAATTTCTACACCACCTTCAGTTGATGCCATGAACACGATCTTACGTGAACCACGGTCAACAACAGCACCTAGGTATAGTTCATTTGCAATATCAGTGCAGCTTTCTACTAAGATTTTAGCAACTGGCTGACCTTTCTCGTCTGTTTGGTAAGTAACTAGGTTTTTACCTAACCAGTTTTCAGCGAATGCGCGGATTTCGTCTTTGCTGTCTGCAAGTTTAACACCGCCAGCTTTACCACGGCCGCCTGCGTGTACTTGACACTTAACAACCCACTTGTCTCCACCGATTTTACCAGCAGCTTCTACTGCTTCTTGAGGTGTATCACAAGCAAAGCCTTCTGATACAGGTAAACCATATTCGGCAAAAAGTTGTTTTGCCTGATACTCATGCAAATTCATGATGCTTTATCCAATTTTTTATACTAAAAAAGCTGAATATTTATGCAAATAGTCAGCTATCCCAAATTGCGCACATAGTATAGATCCCAAGGCTTCTGATGAAAACCCCACTTAGACCAAAGGCGCAAAAAAAAAGCTGTATGCGAGCATACAGCTTATTCTTTAAACAAATATTATACGTCTAGCAGTAGACGTGTTGGATCTTCAAGCAACTCTTTAATTGTCACTAGGAAGCCAACTGACTCTTTACCATCGATTTGACGGTGGTCATAAGAAAGCGCTAGGTACATCATCGGTAAGATTTCAACCTTACCATTTACTGCCATAGGACGCTCTTGGATTTTGTGCATACCCAAGATTGAAGACTGTGGTAAGTTGATGATAGGTGTAGAAAGTAGTGAACCAAACACACCACCGTTGGTGATTGTGAAGTTACCGCCAGTCATATCATCAACTGTTAGTTTACCGTCACGACCTTTGATAGCCAGTTCGCGAATGTTCTTTTCGATTTCAGCAACTGATAGCTTATCGCAGTCACGTAGCACCGGTGTAACCAGACCACGAGGCGTAGATACCGCGATACTGATATCGAAGTAGTTGTGGTAAACGATATCATCACCGTCGATAGATGCGTTCACTTCAGGGAAACGTTTAAGTGCTTCAGTTACCGCTTTCACGTAGAAAGACATGAAACCTAAACGGATACCGTGACGCTTCTCAAACACTTCTTGGTATTGTTTACGAAGATCCATGATTGGCTTCATGTTTACTTCGTTAAACGTTGTCAACATTGCTGTTGAGTTTTTCGCTTCTAGTAGACGGTTAGCAATTGTCTTACGAAGACGTGTCATCGGTACACGTTTTTGTGTACGCTCGCCAACAGGGGCAGCAGGTGCTGATGCAGCTGGCTTAGACTCTGCTTTTGCTGGCGCTTTAAGGAAGGCGTCAACGTCTTCTTTTGTGATACGACCGCCTTTGCCAGAACCTTTGATCTTAGAAGCATCAAGGCCTTTTTCTGCGATAAGGCGACGAACAGATGGTGTTAGTACATCTGAGTTTTCGTCAGAAGATGCTGCTGGTGCTTCTTCTTTTTTCTCGCTAGATGCTGCCGCTGGTGCGCCACCGGCTACAATTTTACCGATCACTTGTTCAGCAAGTACGGTATCGCCTTCAGCGTGAATATGTTCACCCATCACACCGTCTTCAGGTGCAACAACTTCAAGAACCACTTTATCTGTTTCAATATCAACTAAGTTCTGGTCGCGGCTAACCGCTTCACCTGGTTGAACGTGCCAAGTTGCGATAGTAGCATCTGCTACTGACTCAGGAAGTACAGGTACTTTAATGTCCACTTCTTTACCTTCTGATGCTGGCGCCGACTGAGGCGCTGCTGTTTTTTCATTTGATTGTGCAGGCGCTGCTGCTTCATCAGCAGCACCTAATTGTGCAATAACCTGTTCGCCAAGAACGGTTGCGCCTTCTTCTTCTGAAATTGCAACGATAACACCATCTTCAGGTGCTACGACTTCTAAAACGACTTTATCTGTTTCGATGTCAACTAAGTTTTGATCACGAGTCACTTTATCGCCAACGCTTACATGCCATGTAGCAACCGTTGCATCAGCAACAGACTCAGGAAGAACAGGAACCTTAATTTCGGTTGTCATCTCTTATTCCTTATTTCTTGATTGTTAAAGCGTCAGCAATTAACGCGTTTTGTTCTTTAGTATGTGTAGACATGTATCCACATGCTGGAGCAGCTGAGGCCTTGCGACCTGCGTAAGTTAAATTAGCGCCAGATGGAATAGCTTCCCAGAAATGATGCTGTGAACAATACCACGCACCTTGGTTTTGTGGCTCTTCTTGACACCAAACAAAATCTTTCACGTGCTGGTAGCGAGCCATGATCTCGTCCATTTCTTTGTGAGGGAACGGATATAGCTGTTCAACACGAACAATAGCAACGTTGTTCAACTCTTGCTTACGACGTTCTTGTAAAAGTTCGTAGTACACTTTACCGCTACAGAATACGACACGCTCAACATTTTCTGGATTGATATCATCAATCTCGTCGATCATGTTGTTGAACACGCCTTCTGAAAGCTCTTCTAACGTAGACACAGCTAACGGATGGCGTAGTAGTGATTTAGGTGTCATCACAATCAAAGGACGACGCAATGGACGTACCGATTGACGGCGCAACATTGCATAAACTTGTGCTGGTGTTGACGGCACACATACTTGCATATTGTGGTCAGCACATAGCTGTAAATAACGCTCTAGACGTGATGAACTGTGCTCTGGGCCTTGACCTTCATAACCATGAGGTAGAAGTAGTGTTAGACCGCATAAACGTCCCCACTTTTGCTCACCTGAGCTTAAGAACTGGTCGAATACAACTTGAGCGCCATTTGCAAAGTCACCGAACTGTGCTTCCCACAGTACCAATGACGTAGGTTCTGCTGTGGCATAACCATATTCAAATGCAAGTACCGCTTCTTCAGAAAGCACCGAGTCATAAACCTCAAATACGCCCTGACCTTCACGTACGTTTTGTAGCGGAAGATAAGTAGCGGCATCTTGTTGGTTATGCACGACAGCATGACGGTGGAAAAATGTACCACGACCAGAGTCTTGACCCGTTAAACGAACATCAGTACCTTCGTCAACTAACGTTGCATAAGCTAACGTCTCTGCCATACCCCAATCTAATAGCTTTTCGCCCTTCGCCATTAATTTACGATCGTCGTATATCTTTTTCACACGCGATTGTGCTTTATGCGTTTCTGGGTAATTGGCAATCTTTTCGCCGAGCGCTTTGAGTTTTTCTAACTCAACTTTTGGCTCATATGGCGCGTCCCAGTCATGACCGACATATTTAGACCAATCCGAAGAATGCTTAGTTTCTTTTTGAATTTCTTCTACTACACACACGCCTTTATCTAAGCCGTTACGGTAGTCTTCAGAAATTTGTTTTGCATCTTCTTCAGAGAACACACCTTCACGTACAAGCTGCTCAGCATATAGCTGGCGAGGTACTGGGTGCTTTTTGATCTTTTGATACATCAGCGGCTGTGTTGCATTTGGCTCGTCCGCTTCATTGTGACCGTGACGACGGTAACATACTAAGTCAATCACTACGTCACGCTTGAACTTGTTACGGAAATCAAGTGCCACTTGTGTAACGAATGCAACCGCTTCTGGGTCGTCAGCGTTAACATGGAAGATAGGTGCTTGAACCATCTTCGCAATGTCAGTACAGTATTCTGTTGAACGTGTATCTTCACGCTTTGACGTCGTGAAGCCAACTTGGTTGTTCACAACAATACGAATTGAACCACCAACACCGTATGCACGCGTTTGCGACAAGTTGAAAGTTTCTTGAACAACACCTTGTCCAGCGATCGCTGAATCACCATGGATCGTAATAGGTAAAGCCTTTGATCCGCTTTGGCAATTTAATCGGTCAAGACGAGCTCGTACAGACCCCATAACAACAGGGTTCACAATCTCAAGGTGAGATGGGTTAAACGCCAATGCCATGTGGACATTGCCGCCTTTTGTACCAAAGTCTGACGAGAAGCCCATGTGGTATTTAACATCACCAGAACCTGCATGTTCACCGTATTTACCAGCAAACTCATCAAATAGTTCTTGTGGGTTTTTACCCAATACGTTAACCAATACGTTAAGACGACCACGGTGTGCCATACCAATAACAGCTTCTTGCTGACCGCTCTCACCTGCTCGGTGAATTAATTCTTTCAGCATAGGTACTAAAGAATCACCACCTTCTAACGAGAAACGTTTTGCACCTGGAAATTTTGCCCCTAAGTATTTCTCTAAACCATCAGCGGCAGTAAGGCCTTTGTAGATTCTTAATTTGGTTTCTTTGTCGAATTGTGGCTTAGCGAAGGTCGATTCTAAACGCTGCTGTAACCAACGTTTTTCTTCGGTAGACGTGATGTGCATGTACTCTGCACCGACAGAGCCACAGTATGTCGCTTTTAGTGCAGCGTACAAGTCTTTTAGCTTCATCGTCTCTTTGCCACATGCAAAAGAGCCGACGTTAAATTCTTTTTCTAGATCTGCGTCAGTTAAATCATGAAAAGCGGGGTCTAAATCGCGAACGCGTTCTCGCTCCCAAATCCCAAGTGGATCTAGGTTCGCGTTTTGGTGACCCCTAAAACGAAATGCATTTATTAACTGCAGAACTTTAACTTGCTTGGCGTCAGCAGAACCCTCTGTTGATACCACGACTTCTCTGTGTTTGTTTTTTGCAAGTTCCGCAAATTGCGCTCTTACTTCGGAATGTTTTGTATCAACATCCACACCATCAACTTTAGGTAGTTGATCAAACACCTCTCGCCATTCTTCTGGCACTGAAGCTGCATCATCTAGATACGCCTCATATAGATCTTCTACGTACGCAACGTTGCCGCCGTACAAATGCGAAGATTCTAGCCATGCCTTCATCACACCTTCGTGCATCTATTAGCCCTTTTATCTAGCGCAGAAACTCAAACGAAAACAAGATGGCAAGCGATTGCTTGCCATCTTAGCTAGTAGTATGTGTTATACCGAGCGGTTTAACAACATTGATTTAATTTGTCCAATTGCCTTAGTTGGATTAAGACCTTTAGGACATACGCTAACACAGTTCATAATACTGTGACAGCGGAATACGCTGAACGCGTCATCAAGATCTGCAAGGCGCTCTTCTGTTGCTGTATCACGGCTATCAGCCAAGAAACGATAAGCATGTAAAAGACCCGCAGGACCGATGAACTTGTCTGGGTTCCACCAGAAAGAAGGACAAGACGTTGAACAACATGCACAAAGAATACATTCATACAAGCCATCTAGTTTTTCGCGGTCTTCAATAGACTGAAGACGCTCTTCACCACCAGTTGGCTTGTCGTTGATCAAGAAAGGCTTAACCTTCTCGTATTGCGTATAGAACTGACTCATATCAATTACTAGGTCACGAATTACTGGTAACCCCGGTAATGGACGAATAACGATCTTACCCTTACCGCCTTTCTGCACTGCAGAAATTGGGGTAATACAGGCGAGGCCGTTCTTACCGTTCATGTTTACACCGTCAGAGCCACAAACGCCCTCACGACATGAACGACGGAAAGATAAAGTTGGATCTTGCTCTTTTAACTGCATCAGAGCATCCAACACCATCATGTCACGACCTTCCTCTACTTCTAGAGTGTAGTCTTGCATACGTGGTGCTGAATCTTCATCAGGGTTATAACGATAAACTGATAATTCTAAAGTAGCCATCGCTGAACTCCTAGTATGTACGTGCTTTTGGTGGGAACGCTTCACGAGTCGTAGGCGCAAAGTTAACCTTACGCTTAGTCATCGAATCAGATTCCGGATGATGAACTGAGTGGCACAACCAATTTTCATCATCACGCTCTGGGAAGTCAAAGCGAGAGTGAGCACCACGACTTTCAGTACGGAAATTAGCAGCTACTGCTGTTGAGTATGCTGTTTCCATCAAGTTATCAAGCTCTAAGCATTCGATACGCTGCGTGTTGAACTCTGATGACTTATCATCAAGGCGTGCAAACTTAAGACGCTCGCGGATTTCTTTAAGCTCTTTAAGTCCTTCTGCCATTGCGTCGCCTTCTCTGAATACTGAGAAGTTAAGCTGCATACACTCTTGCAAGTCTTTCTTAATTTGTACTGGGTCTTCACCTTTACCGACCTCAGACGACTCCCAGCGATTGAAACGTGCAAACGCATTATCAACGTCATCTTTAGACGCATCACCTGTAGACTCAAAGTCATTCAAGTAAGTACCTAAGAAATTACCAGCTGCGCGACCAAATACAACAAGGTCAAGTAGTGAGTTACCACCTAGGCGGTTTGCACCATGTACAGATACACATGCAATTTCACCTACTGCGAATAAACCTTCTACAATACGCTCATCGCCATTTTCACTTACGCTAAGCACCTGACCATTAACGTTTGTCGGTACACCACCCATCATATAGTGACAAGTTGGGATAACCGGAATAGGTTCTTTCGCTGGATCAACGTGTGCAAATGTCTTAGATAAGTCACAGACACCAGGAAGACGAAGGTTAAGCATTTCCTCACCTAGGTGATCAAGCTTAAGCTTAATGTGCGTACCCCATGGGCCTTCACAGCCACGGCCTTCACGAATTTCAGTCATCATTGCACGTGCAACAACGTCACGACCAGCAAGGTCTTTGGCGTTAGGCGCGTAACGCTCCATGAAGCGCTCACCGTCTTTATTCAGAAGGTAACCACCTTCACCACGACAACCTTCAGTCACTAGTGTACCAGCGCCAGCAATACCGGTCGGGTGGAACTGCCACATTTCCATGTCTTGCATTGAAATGCCAGCACGAACAGCCATACCTACGCCGTCGCCCGTGTTGATGTGTGCGTTAGTAGTCGATGCGTAGATACGACCTGCACCGCCCGTTGCCAACACAACCGCTTTAGACTTGAAATAAACGACTTCGCCGCTCTCAATGTCAATTGCGGTAACACCGACTACGTCGCCTTTATCATTTTTAACTAAATCAAGCGCGTACCACTCTGAGAACACGTTGGTTTTGTTTTTAACGTTTTGCTGATATAAGCAATGTAGCAGTGCGTGACCAGTACGGTCGGCCGCAGCCGCTGTACGTGCAGCCTGTTCACCACCGAAATTCTTAGACTGACCACCGAAAGGACGCTGATATACGCGACCATTTTCAAAACGAGAGAAAGGTAAACCCATATTCTCTAACTCAGTGATAGCTTCAGGACCCGTTTTAGTCATGTATTCGATGGCATCTTGGTCACCAATGTAGTCTGACCCTTTCACCGTATCGTACATGTGCCATTCCCAATTGTCCTCATGCGAGTTACCTAGCGCAACAGTGATACCACCTTGTGCAGACACTGTGTGAGAACGAGTTGGGAAAACTTTTGAAATAAGAGCACAAGTTTTACCTGATTCTGAAATAGCGAGTGCCGCGCGCATACCCGCGCCACCAGCACCAACTACAACTGCGTCAAATTCGCGTACGTTATATTTCACTTAAACACCCCACAGAACAAACAGGCCAATAGCTACGTAAGCTAGCGCCATAAGGTTTAATACAAAGCTAAGGATAGAGCGGGTTGTTGAGTTCTTAACATAGTCAGTTAGAACCTGCCATAAACCAATACGTGTATGTACCATCATACATACTAGCGTGATCATGGTTGCTGCTTTCACAGCCAAGTTTGAGAACAACCCTGACCATGCTTCATAAGTAAGTTCAGGTGTGATTAACAGATAGCCTACGATGAATACCGCATAAGCTAGGATAATTAACGCAGTCGCGCGCAATGATACGTAGTCTTGTACGCCATCACGCTTCAATGTCGCTTGATTTAAGACCATATCCATACTCCAGCTAAAATTGCTACGATAACCCAAAGTGCTAATGCAATCTTCGCGCTATTGTTGCCTGATTCTAATTCTTCCCAATGTCCCATATCCTGAATCATGTGACGGATACCACCGATAATGTGGTAAGACAATACAGTTAGGGTGCCCCATGCGATGAATTTCGCAATAAAGCCAGACATCAGTTCTTTTACAAACTCGAAGCCTTCAGGAGAAGAAAGAGATTCAGACCAAGCCCAAATCACAAAGGTTAAAGCGAAGAAAAACGCAACACCGGTTACACGATGAAGGATCGACGCTTTAGCCGTTGGTGGCATAGATATAGTCGTAAGATCTAGATTTACAGGTCTTTGCTTTTTCACAGTTACTTGCCCATCTTTGCCCACAAAGGAGCTCATCTACTTGTTTTTATGAAACCCACCTACATATTGCAAATGTAGATGGCACACTCTAGATAAACCAATTAGGACACCAAAAAGTTCACTGGAGTGTAAAAAATTGATGTAAAAATAGGTTTACCCACAGACGATACGGTATAAAACCGTTGACAGTATATAAGGCTACGCGGCCTTTTACAATTCTTGTTTAGATAGAGACGCTTGCGAATTAGCGAATGGTCTAATATTTAATCGCTATAGAATATTTATTATACATTTATGCATAAATCACATAAAAATTGACTTTTAGCCTAGGTTATAAGTTAGAATGATCTGAATTTGCTTAACATTAGTATCACAACATAACAATCAGAATATTGTTATTAAATAGGAGACAAATAGATGGCAGATAAAAAAGCCACAGTCCATATTGATGGTCACGATCCGATTGAGTTACCAATTTACGAAGGTACAGCTGGTCAAGACGTAGTTGACGTTCGTTCATTAGGCGCTCACGGGCTATTTACGTATGACCCAGGATTTATGTCGACTGCCTCTTGTGACTCGTCTATCACTTACATTGACGGTGCCAAAGGAGTACTGCTTCACCGCGGCTACCCTATTGAGCAACTTGCTGAAAATTCTAACTATATTGAACTTTGCTACTTACTACTTAACGGTGAGTTACCAAGCGAAGCACAACTAGCAGAGTTCTCAGATGAGATCACTCGCAACACCATGATGCACGAGAAAATTGCTGCGTTTTTCCAAGGCTTCCGTGTAGACGCTCACCCAATGGCTATGCTGTGTGGTGTTGTTGGTGCATTATCATCGTTTTATCATTCAGACCTTGATATTTCTGATGAAGATCAACGCATGCGTTGTGCGGTTAAGTTGGTTGCAAAACTGCCAACTATCGCTGCAATGGCATACAAATACAACGTTGGCCAGCCGTTCGTGTATCCGCGCAACGACTTAAGCTACGCTGAAAACTTCCTGCACATGATGTTCTCTGTGCCAGCGGAAGATTACAACGTAAGCCCGGTACTTGCTAAAGCAATGGACCGTATTTTCATGCTTCACGCGGATCATGAACAAAACGCGTCAACGTCGACAGTACGTTTAGCAGGTTCTTCAGGTGCAAACCCATACGCATGTATTGCAGCTGGTATTGCATCACTTTGGGGCCCTGCACACGGCGGCGCAAACGAAGCTTGCTTAACGATGCTTGAAGAAATCGGCTCTGTTGACCGTATTGACGAGTATGTTGCCAAAGCAAAAGACAAGAACGATCCGTTCCGTCTAATGGGCTTTGGTCACCGCGTTTATAAAAACTTTGACCCACGTGCAACAGTAATGCGTCAAACGTGTCATGAAGTGCTTAAAGAACTTAACATTCAAGATCCATTGCTTGACGTGGCAATGAAACTTGAACAAATTGCATTGGAAGACCCGTACTTCATCGAGAAGAAACTATACCCTAACGTAGACTTCTACTCAGGTATCATTCTTAAGGCAATTGGTATTCCAACAAGTATGTTCACTGTTATCTTCGCGATGTCTCGTACTGTCGGTTGGATTTCACATTGGAACGAAATGCTTTCTCAGCCAGGTCATAAGATTGGTCGTCCACGTCAGCTTTACAAAGGCTACACAGCACGCGACTATAAATCACAAAGCGACAGATAATACTGACGTTTTATTGCAAAAGGCCGCTTAACGCGGCCTTTTTTGTTTAACTATGAACAGTTATTAGCTAAAATCCCGCTGCCAAATTAACTCAGGTACGTTATGACTGATATACATTCTCTGCGCGACGACTTCCCTATTTTAGGCAAATCACTAAATGGGCAGCCGCTTTGCTACCTCGACTCAGCTGCAACTGCACAAAAACCGAACAAAGTTGTTGATGTCATCAAAACTTTTTATCAAGCTGAGAATTCAAATGTACACAGAGGTTTACATACACTGAGTGAAAACGCGACAAATCGATATGAAGCCGCACGTGAAACTATCGCCAAATTTTTAAATGTTTCTGCAAAAGAAATTGTCTGGACCAGTGGTGCCACAGAATCACTAAACTTTTTGGCTCATGGCCTCAGCCAAGCATTAAATGAAAACAGTAAAATAGCGATCAGCCCATTTGAGCATCATGCTAACATCGTGCCTTGGCAAGAAGCATGTAAGCGTACCGGCGCACAGTTGTTAGTGTTGCCAATGCTTGAAAATGGTGTGCTTGATGAAGCGGGTGCTATTTCGCTATTGCAAACACATAAACCAGATATCTTATCGATAGGACATGCTTCTAATGCGCTTGGTAATATACACCCCATCGAATCTCTTATAAAAGCTTGTAAAACGCTTGGTACGAAGACAGTCATAGATGGCGCACAGTCTTTTATGCACTTACGGCCTGATTTGGTAGCATTGGATTGCGACTTTTATGTTTTTTCTGCTCACAAGGCGTTGGGGCCTACAGGTGTTGGAGGATTATATGGTCGATATAATTTGCTCAATACCCTGCCCGTATATAAAACGGGAGGAGAAATGATCCAAGAGGTAACGTTTGCACACTCCACTTACCGTGATGCTCCTGGTAAATTTGAACCTGGCACGCCTAATATCTCTGGCGTCATAGGATTGGCCGCTGCGGTTGATTACTTGAACAACATTAGCCCGTCGGCACTTCAGCGCTACGAACGAGCCCTCTATCAGTCCCTTTTACAACAGTTAAACCAAATTAAAGGCGTAACCGTGTATGGTGACACGCAGAACAACGTGGGAATTGTCAGTTTTAATTACAAAAATGAGCATCACTATGACCTTGCTACACTACTCAACACCTATGGTGTCGCCGTCAGAAGCGGACATCATTGTGCTCAACCGTTGATGAACATGCTTAATGTCAATGGAACAGTGCGAGCAAGTTTAGCATTTTACAATAACGAAGCTGATGTCGAGCATTTTATTAATGCCTTAAAAGCCACAATTGAATTACTAGATTAAACGATGAATATTGAAAATATCACAAAAAAGTTATCAGAAAGTCATGGCTGGCAAGCCAAGTACCGAGAAATAATGCTTTTTGGTAAACAACTTCCTGAACTTCCAGAGGCACTAAAAGTTGGATCTGCATTAGTATCGGGCTGTGACAGTAAAGTGTGGTTATACGTCGACTTAGACGAAAGTGCACAACAGCTTGTGCTTATTGCAGATTCAGATACGCGGATCGTGAAAGGATTACTTGCAATTATCATCGCAGCATATGCAGGGAAAACACCGGAACAGGCAAGCCAATTTAGTGCTTATACGCTTTTTGAGTCCTTAGGATTAATCAGCCATTTAAGCCCTTCAAGAGGCAATGGTATACGGGCGATTGTCGACCAGATCCAGATGCAAGCGAATAGGTTAGCGTAATACTAACCTGAGCTGCGGACAGTTAACAACATAAGCGTTCAAGGTGCTCATATGAGCACACTTACTTGCTACTTCTGCTTTGCTTATCTAAATACTTTCGTATCGCTTTAGAGGCCGCAAAGAAACCGAAACTCCCCGTTACCATCGTGGCTGAGCCAAACCCTGTGGCACAGTCCATATTTTTTCCACCTTCAGCTTGCTGCTTGGCTTTACATACGGTGCCATCGCTACTTGGATAAACCAGCTGCTCAGTTGAATAGACACAATCTACGCCAAACTTGCGTTTTGGATTATCGCTAAAGTTATATTGCTTTCTGAGAATATAACGAACTTTTGCTAGTAATGGGTCATGCGTAGTCTTTGCAACGTCTGAGTATTGGATCTGACTTGGATCGGTCTGTCCACCTGCACCACCTGTGGTGATCACGGGTATTTTATTGCGTTTACAATGGGCGATTAACGCCGCCTTTTCTTTAACAGCATCAATACAGTCAATAACATAATCAAAATCTTGGATGTAGCTTCTAATATTATCTAACATCAGGAAGTCATCAATAAGGATGACCTCGCAAGCTGGATTAATCGCAATACAACGATCCCGCATCGCCTCAATTTTCTGCATCCCGATACTTTCACTATGAGCATGCAGCTGGCGATTAACATTAGTGATACAAATATCATCCATATCAATAAGCGTTATCTTGCCTACCCCAGTTCGAACTAGCGCTTCAACAGCCCAACTGCCAACACCACCAATACCAATAACACAAAAGTGTGCCTTGCTTAATGCTTCTAACTCTGCGTTACCGTATAGACGAGCAATACCGCCAAACCTAAGTTCTGTATTTGAATCAGTCATGTTACCACTCTAATTGACTTGGCTTTTGCCAAATTGCAAATATTTCATGTGTTAAAAGGTGAGTAAATGCGCCTTCTTCTGGAGGACAAGCTTGGTAGCTCACCAACTTATCATGCCACTCAAACTCCAAACAAAAGGCGTGTAAATATGTTCTGTCCGCAGGTTCCCCACCATACGCAAGATCGCCTAGGATCGGTGCACCAATACTTTTCAGTGCAACGCGGATCTGATGCGTTTTACCTGAAAATGGTTTAATAATACATCCACGCAAATTAACGCCAACGGAGTGAGAATAAAAGCGAGTTATAGCTGGGTTTAGCTTGGTTTTCATTAGCTTAAATGTACCACGCCGAGACTTGGCCATATCACCCTTTATCCAACCTTGCTTTTTTTTGGGTTTGGCTTTAATCATTGCAAGATAATATTTATCTATTTTCCGCGACGTGAACATCTCTGTAAACTGCTTTGCCGCTTGGCTCGATTTAGCCAGTAAAATAAGGCCTGATGTTACCTTATCTAAGCGGTGGACTGGAAATAGTTGATAGCCTAGTTGCGTATTTAGTAACGATACAAAGCCAGGGCCTTCTTCACTGTGGAAGTTAACCCCACACGGCTTATAGGCTACGATATAATCCGCCTCATCAGCAATCAGCTTAAGCTTATCCATTTAGTATCTCTTGGACACGCTGCAAATCTTCAGGCGTATCAACGCCGCTGTGCACAGGCTTTATCGCCTTAGCTACTTTGATTTTATAGCCATGATATAACACACGTAGCTGTTCTAGCGATTCTTGTAACTCTAGTGGTGAAACACTGAGCGACAAATAGGTTTTAATAAAGCCCGCGCGGTAGGCATATATCCCTACATGGCGATTAAAATGATTTACAGGGACATTATTTTTGTCGAGCTTTAACATGCTATCACGCTGAAATGGAATGGACGCGCGTGAAAAATATAGCGCGTTTTCATGAATATCAGACACCACTTTTACTGCATTTGGATTCAGCACTTCTTCTACATCATCAATATCAACACACAATGTCGCCATTGGTGCATCGGAATGATGTAATAAAGTAGCTACTTGCGCGATATTTTCAGGCTCTAGCAGCGGTTCGTCCCCTTGAACATTCACCACTAAAGTTTGCTCATCAAGTTCAAGCAGCTCTACAACTTCAGCTAATCGCTCAGTCCCAGATTGATGATCATCTTTAGTCATAAGTACGTTATCAGTAAATCCTTTTGCTGCATCAAACACCGCGCTGTGATCAGTTGCAATATAAACTGCTGTAGCACCGGATTGACACGCTTGCTCATACACGTGCTGGATCATGGGTTTGCCTGCTATATCAGCTAGGGGTTTACCTGGTAATCGACTAGACGCATATCGAGCAGGAATAATGACTATGAATTCCACTGTTCAACCTCATCACTGCTTAGCTCTCGCGCTTCATTTTCTAGCAACACCGGAATATCTTCTTTTATTGGATAAGCAAGTTTAGCCGCGGTGCTAATGAGCTCTTGGTTTTCTTTGTCATATCTTAATTTACCTTTACACACAGGACAGGCAATTATTTCTAGTAATTTGGTATCAAAGGCCATGATGGATCCCTTTATCTTTAAGTAATTCGAGTATTGCTTTTTCAAGCGCTTGTGTTGGTTTGGCATCCACTCTCAAGTAATACCAATTATCTTTTGCAAAGGTGCGACACTTTACCGCATCTTTCTCTGTCATAAAAATAGAATCACCACTAAACGGTGAAAAGTCCGACGGTTGATAAGGGTGATGATCAGCAAAATGTAGACAATGAGTTAGATCAATGCCCTTCTCTCGTAGTGTATGCTCAAACCTTTTTGGATTGCCGATAGCACATACAGATACACCTTCAGTGTGTACTTCATTTGCCAGCGAATTGTCTGTGACATGGAAAAACCCGGTACCCTCTAAAGCATATGAAAATGCTTCTGAGCCACCGTTATAAACTGTTAAGTCGACGGTTTTCGTTCTACTAGGTAGCTCCCTAAGTGGACCTGCTGGGATCCAATAACCGTTACCAAATTTACGTTCGGCATCTACAATACAAAACTCTATATCTCGCGCCAGTTTGTAGTGTTGTAATCCGTCATCACTGACAATAATATCAATATTATGGTGTTGTAGTAATGATTCAATACTCTTTTGTCGGTCAGCGCCTATCATCACTGGACAAGCTAATCTTTGAGCAAGCAAACAAGGCTCATCACCGCCTTGCTCTGTTGGCGTGTCTTTGGTCACCAAAAATGGCGTAGTCGGAGGATTTGCACCATACCCTCTGCTGATTATCCCCACTTTCAAACCAAGCCGCTCAAGAAAAGGAACCAACCAAAGTACAAACGGTGTTTTACCATTTCCTCCGACACTAATATTACCCACAATAATAACTGGCACTGACGCTTTGTATTGTTTAGTTACACCAAGTGTATAAAGCTTTTTTCGCACAACACTTATTAGGCCAAACAATAATGCCAGCGGCAGTAGTAATAAAGTCAGTAGCCCAGGCTTTTTATACCAGCTTTGTTCGATTCTTGACGCCATTTATTGTTCACCAAATTGCATCTTACAAAGTGCGTGATACATCCCCTGCTGGGCAACGAGCTGTTGGTGTTCTCCTTGCTCAATAACTTTACCTTTATCTAATACGTATATTTGGTCGCAATGCTCGATTGTCGACAGGCGATGGGCAATAACAATACTGGTCTTGTCGTGCATTAACTCTTCTAGGGCTTGCTGAATTAAGCGCTCTGATTCGGTGTCTAATGCTGATGTAGCTTCATCCAATATTAAAATCGGCGCGTCTTTTACAATTGCACGAGCAATTGCAATACGTTGACGCTGACCACCTGAAAGCATCACTCCGTTTTCTCCAACTAGAGTGTTCAAGCCTTCTGGTAAATCCTTAACAAACTCCCAAACATGGGCTTGCTTTGCCACACGCTCTAGCGCTTCATCCGATAACGGACGTTCGAGTGAATACATAATATTATTAGCGATAGTATCGTTAAATAGTACCACTTGCTGAGATACAATTGAGAATTGTGCACGTAAATCCGCCAGCTTGTAATCACTGATATCAACCCCATCAAGTTCAATACTCCCAGAGTCAATATCATAATAACGTGGCAATAAATTTGAAATTGTAGATTTGCCAGAACCACTTCGGCCAACAAAAGCAATGCTTTGCCCTGCCTTTATATCTAAGTTTAATGCGGTAATCACTGGATCATTTTTAGACGGATAAGTGAAAGTCAGATTCTGTATTTTAATATCACCGTTTGCACGCACCAAAGGCTGCGTGCCAGTGTCCTTTTCTTGCTCTAAATCAATCACGGCAAAAACACTTTTTGCTGCCGATATACCTCGTTGTAAATCGCTGTTGACATTAGCGAGCTGCTTGAGTGGGCGAAGCATCATCATCATTGAGGTAATGAGCGTTACAAAGGTGCCTGATGAAATCTTATCCACCATAGAAGGCATGGCGATAATAGCAAGAATAACGGCCATGGCACTTGCTGCAATGAGTTGGATAACCGACACACTCAATGCCTTGGTTGCATCCATTTTTACTCGTTGTTGGCGGTTATGATTATTCACTTTGGCAAAGTGCGAAATGGTTTTATCTTGGCCACCAAAACCATGGATCACCTTGTGACCAGACATCATTTGCTCTGAGCTCTTTGTCACTTCGCCCATAGCATCCTGTATATTCTTCGATATTTTTTTAAAACGTTTTGAAACAATGGTGACAATAACAGCAACGATTGGCACAACAACTAGAAAAATTAGCGACAACTGCCAGCTAGCATAAAACATAGTGATCAGCAGAAAAAAGACAAATGCCCCCTCTCTTATCAAGACTTGCAACGCCTTAGTCACGGCCTGCTGCACCTGCTCCGTATCAAAAGTGATCTTAGAAATCAGCTCACCATTAGAATGTTGATCATGAAAAGATACCGGTAAGTACAACATATGTTCAAACAATTGCTGTCGCAAGCTGCGTACGACTTGTGAACCAACATAAGACAAGCAATAAGAAGCCATATAATTAAATATGCCACGGCCTACCACCAGAGCAATCACAACAAACGGGGCGAGTTTAAGTACTTCTCGGTTTCCAGCAGTCAACCCCTCGTCTATAAATGGATCCATCAGTGCAACGAATGAGGCATCCATGGCTGCATACCCTATCATTCCAATGACAGAAAATATGGCTGCAAGTTTAAAGTCTTTTACGTAACTAAATAATCTAGTGTAGATTTGCTTATCGGTTGGTTGCATTGCCAGCCTCAATTTTTCTATATGGCATTATTGTAACTTTCAAATCACTAAAACTGAATGGATTATCTGAGAAACCAGTAATTTTCAACCAGTCGGCCTCGTTGAATTGCTATTTTTTGGTCAAAAATCAAAATTCTAATATGTCCATCCAACGCTGTATCTAAAAGTGTTGCGCCTATTCGCTTGTATCTATTAACCACCTGCTCATTTGGGATCTTCCATGGCGAATGAAACGCTCTTGAAAATACAGCAAACTTGGGCATAACAGCCTCTACAAATGCTTCGCTTGAGGAACTGGCACTACCGTGGTGTGGCACCAATAAAATATCCGCCTTTAATGACTCGCGCGCTTCATTAATTAATTTTGCTTCTATTCGTTTTTCAATATCTCCCGGTAACAGTACTGAGAACTGCCCGTCACTCACCCGAACCACACAAGAGTTGTTATTATCATTGCCAGACAATTCGCTTGGCCAAATTATTTGTACGTCAAGTCCTGCAAACTGATGCTTACCAAGGTTACAACCAAGCAGTTGCTCATTGTTATGAAATTGCAGTAACGACCGTCCACCATCATAAGCATACAGGTCATCAAGTCCGCCATTGTGGTCGCCATCATCGTGACTGACAATCGTGGCATCCAACTGAATACGTTTGTTGCTAAGGTAAGGCTTAATTACAAATTCAAATATTGAGAAATAACCAAAATATTTTGCACCTAAATCATATAGCAAACCTTTTCGGTTTTTAGATATTAACACGGCCGTTCCATGCCCAACATCAAACACATCAAGCTGCCAGTTTGGTTGTACTTTAGTCAAACTGCTCAGTAGATAAAAGAATAACGGTAGTACACTCAAGTAATGTCTGAAAATAACAAAGAGCAAGACGCTCAGGTAAGTACAAATTAGTAACTCTGCGGATACACTTGAAAGTGCTAACCAGTCAACAGGAAGGTGCTTGAAGCCTAAAAGTGCCATTGTCAACACAGTATCCACCAAATCCAAAGGTAGTTGCCAATCAACATAATCAAATACACAAAAATGAAGTATGAGTAGAGGAAAGACGATTATTGAAATAAAGGGAATGATAATAAGATTCGCGAAGGTTGAGACCACACTAACCCCTGCAAAAAAATACAGGTTAAGTGGCAGTAGGAAGACAAATAATGCTACTTGTAGTTTAACTAAGACAAGCAGTTTCCCAACCACCCCACGCCCTGACTTGGGCAGTAAAGTAAGGATAATGGCAACTGCAAAGAAAGAGTAATATAAACCGGGGTTGAGTAATGCAAATGGGTCGATTATCAGTACCACGACCAATGCCGTCGTAAGGATCTGCACGGCACTCACCCTAAGCGTAAACAGATAGCAAGCAGTCCATGCTGAAGCCATGACCAAAGCTCTTGTCGCTGAGACGCTATAGCCGCATACAAACACATATCCGGCGCATAATAACACCGCAAAAATTAAGCATATTTGATGCAGATTGATATGTTGTGGAATAGTTATGGGACTACAATAGAGCAGCATTTTTAGTGATAAAAACGCTAAGCCAAAGACAATACCAATGTGTAAACCTGAAATTGCCAGTAAATGACTCAGCCCTAGTTGCCTGAACTGCCGTTTGTTATCAAATGTCGCTTTACTAGTGTCACCAGTCAGTAGAATATAATAAAACCAACCATATTCTGTACCTTGTAATTCACTGGCGATATGTTGGCGATACAATGTTCGCCAATCTGGACGACTCTCTATTTGCTGTATACGTAAGATATTGCCTTTAAAATAATGATGCTTTCTGAAAGCATGGAGCTCAGCATTAAAAAGTCCGATATTAATTCGACTACGAAATCGTTTAAGCTTTCCTAATACCTCAACTTTATCACCGATACTAAATACAATGTTGGAGTCATTCTGATAAAGCTTAGCGCGAACACTTCGCCAGCTGTCAATGTCTTCAGAGGCAATTTTTTGCATATCAATTACAACAGCGCCACCACTGGGCGTATTTGAGACCTCAATCACCTCTCCAACAATTATAATGGGGCCGCTGAGCCATTGTTGTGGTATATGTAATTTATAAAAAACGACATAATGACAAAGAACTACAGAAATCCCTAAAATAAATCCTGCCAATATCTGAGAAAAAGGCTTAGAATAACGCCCCATGAAGTAGAGGAATAAGCTTGTTGCGGCAACACGCCAGTTACCAAGAAAAAATACTGCGCAGAAGCTCCCTAGGATTATTCCAAAACATATCAGAATCCAAGTAGACGGCAGCTGCAAATGGCGAAAAAAACGATCCAACGCTTTTTACCTGATCATAATAAAATCAAACAACAGAAATCATTAAAAATCTTCGGTAAATTATTACATGATGCTAACTTGTGGCACCTCAACCGGCGCTCGGCAAGAGGGGCTTTTTCAGTGGGGTTATTTTTCGCTTTCATCCCTGTTCCTTTTCAAATGGTGCTTGCTGCAGCCCTCGCGATCCCTTTTCGCGTTAACTTACCCTTATCTATTGCGTTAGTATGGATCACCAATCCATTAACCATGCCACCCATTTTTTACTGCTCATATCTGGTTGGTGTATTCGCACTCGGGCAAGAGCAGCAACCGTTTCATTTTGAAGCAAGTTGGGAGTGGCTTGCACAAAGCCTAACGACCATCGGCCCTGCTTTTATCGTTGGCTCGTTAATTTGTGCGAGTATCGCTGCAGTTATTGGCTTTTTTGGTATTGATTATTTATGGCGACGCTCAGTCAATAAAGCTTGGCAAAACCGTGGACAAGATTGATTAATCTCATACCACCAGATCTTAATACTAGCTGCGTTAAAAGTTTCTTATTTAGAATAACTACATAGAGTATAGACAAGATCTTCGCTACATTAGTGTTAAATATAAAAAAAAGCCCTTCAGGGCTTTTTTTTATTGGCTAGTACCAGCTTTATTTACGTCTTCTTCTCAGCGCAACCAAAGGTAGAGCTAGCAAACTAAGCCAAGACCAACTTGCTGACTGACGCTCATACGTTTCAGCTTCAGGTGGAGTACAAGTTTCAGGCTCACCAGAGATAGGAGTTAATACAACCGGTAAGGTGACTGACTCATATTCTATTTCACCCTTACTGTCTTTTTCTATCTCGCCTAATGTGTTACGTCTTTCAACGGTTTTCGTTGCAACAGCGTAGATTTTATTATCATCGGTGATTTTGACCGCTTCCGCTATAGTGTAAGGAAAATCATCGCTCTTACATGGAAGAAGAGAGTTTATATTCACCAACTTATCTGCACCAATTTCATATAAGAATGCTTCACGTCGTCGGCTAGAGCCTGACTTTTCAACAACCCCCTGACCAACAACAAAACCATTGTTATTAATATCATTAACTACGGTTACTGAGTTTTCAAAATATGCCGGCATTTCTTTAAATTCGGAGGTATTAGTATCGAAATAAAAACCCGTTGAGTCATTCTCTTTGGAGCCATTCGCTGTCCGACCAAAAGCACCAATAATGATGCCATTGTCATTTACATCAATCGCTTGGCTATATTCATAAAAGCTTTCAACTTCTTTAATACGCTTAATTTCGCCCTCTTTAAAATAAACCGCTTGATCATTCGGAAGCAAATCATCATTGCTTTGTCTTCGTGCACGTGAATCACCTACAGTCAGTCCATTTGCATTGGTCGCAATTGCAATACTTGAATAAGCAATCTCACTGTCTTCATCCGGTGTAAAAGCCAGTCCTAAATCAGTTGCACTGGTTAAATTAAAGTCATTATCGAACGTCCACTTGTATGCTCGAGTATGGTATGGATTAGAAAGCCTTTGAATACAGACCTCAACAGGTTCGTCCACGCCATCACAATTATCTTCAATGCTTTCTATCGTACGTTTTGATAACGATGTTGAACTTTGTCCAACTACCACATACCCACCATCATTGGTTTGCTTTATGTCGGTAGCTAAAGATAAGCCGCCATGCTCAGCAAATGCAGGTTCTAAAGCAATTTTTTCACCGGCTGGCGTAATTAGAACACCCTTATTACGCCAATCCCGAACAAAGTAGGTATCTACTTCTGTTTCACCTTCTTTGGTGAAGGTGATCTTTTTGTAAGGCGCAGAGCCCCACCCAACAATAGTGCCGTCATCTGCAATACCGGTTAAATAATTGCTTACAGAGCGAGTTAACCCTTGATAATCCGGTGATTGCTCATCAAATACAACAAACTCTTCTGCTGTATTATTGTTAAACATAAGCGAAATAGAGCGGTTAACCTGCTGATACTCCAATGATGCTGAACGACTCGCCGACGTGATGTAAGACAACATAAACGCATGCGCTTGTGCATTAGTGTTTGCGGCATTGTTATTTTGAATATCATCTAGTGTAAACGTGATGGGTTCATCAATTTTCTCGTACTGCAGCTTCGCGTTGTCGTAATAGTTTTTTAAATTTGAATCGTCAAAATCAATATAAGATACATCAATTTTTACACCAAATAAGTTTGATGCTTGACCAATAACTTCACCCGCCTCATTCGCGTCCGATACATTGGTATATTTACTGTTTGCGTGTCTTGGTAGTTCTGTTAACTGATATGTTGCAGCGACCGCTTGTTGTGAAATGGCAACAGCGATACTCGCGGCTAAAAGTTTAAATTTCATCTTAATCCTTACTGCTGATTCTGTAATGCTTCTAATTCTTCCCAGCGCTCAAACGCGGCTTCCAGCTTCGACTCTAGTTCAGTCAATTGGTTCAATGCCTCGTGGGTGGTTTGCTGATCTTGTTTAAAGAAGTCAGGATCACTGACCAGCGCTTGTTGTTTATTCACTGCCTCTTCAAGTTCCTCTACTTTACTGGGCAATGACTCTAATTCAAGTTTTAATTTGTAACTCAGCTTGTTTGCTCGAGTCGTAGCTGGCGCCTTTTTGAGCGGCGCGGTCTGTTGCTTTTCTTGGTCAACTTTTTGGGCATCTTTTCTTTGTTGGTCGCGCTTTTGCTGATACAGCTCAAAATCGCTGTAACCACCAACTATTTCAGTCACTTGACCTTCGCCTTCAAAAGCCCACACACTGCCACAAGTATTGTCAATAAACTCTCGGTCGTGACTTACCACCAAAACAGTACCTTGATATTGATTTAAAATTTCTTCGAGAAGTTCCAGTGTTTCAATATCCAAATCGTTGGTTGGTTCATCCAGCACTATGATGTTAGAAGGCTTTAAGAAAAGCTTCGCAAGCAATAAGCGGTTCTTTTCTCCGCCTGATAAAGCCTTTACTGGCGTTCTTGCTCGAGCTGGAGGAAACAAGAAGTCTTGAAGATAACCAAGTACATGGCGTGAGCGTCCTCCCATCATGACTTCTTGTTTGCCTTCGGCAACATTATCTTGAACAGTCGCTTCCTCGTCTAGCTTTTCGCGGTATTGATCAAAGTATGCAACTTCTAGGTTAACCCCTTGTTTTACTGAACCAGAATCTGATGAAATATCACCAAATAACATTTTCAATAACGTGGTTTTACCAGCACCATTAGGCCCAACCAATCCAATACGATCGCCACGCATAACCAAAGTAGAAAAGTCCTTTACAATGACTTTTTGTTGGAACGCTTTGTTCAGATGCTTAGCTTCAAACACCAACTTACCTGAGCGCTCAGCAGTCTCGATGTTAAAGTCTGTTTTACCTTGTTGCTCGATACGTTGCTTACGCTCCACACGTAATGCTTTGAGGGCTCGCACACGTCCTTCATTACGTGTACGTCGAGCTTTGATCCCTTGACGGATCCAAGCTTCTTCTTCCGCTAGCTTTTTATCAAATAGCGCATTTTGCTGTTCTTCAACTTTCAAATCATGGGCTTTTTGCTCTAGATACTGTGCGTAGTTTCCAGGGTATGAAACCAGCTGACCACGATCTAAATCTAGGATGCGAGTTGCCATAGAGCGAATGAAGGCACGGTCGTGTGAAATAAACACGATTCCGCCTTTAAATTCTTTTAAAAATTGCTCTAGCCAAATAACACTCTGCATATCGAGATGGTTCGTTGGCTCATCTAAGAGTAATAAATCAGGATCACTAACAAGTGCTTTTGCCAGTGCGACCTTGCGTAACCAGCCTCCTGACAACTCTTCAAGCCGCATATTAGCATCCAGCTGTAACTGACTCAGTACTTGCTTGATCCTTGACTCAAACCGCCAAGCATCCTCGCTTTCTAATCTTTGCGTTAGGCGCTCAAGCGTTGTCATTAATTTATCAGACTGGTTAGTTTGCAGCTTCTCACTAATTTCGTGAAATTCAATCAGCAATTCAGCGACATCGGGTAATCCATTAGCAACGTAGTCAAACACCGAGCCATTTGCCCCTTTTGGAGGGTCTTGCTCCAGCCTTGATACTTTCAGACCACCTACTCGGTTTATCTCACCATCATCAAGTTGAACTTGATCATCGAGTACTTTGAGTAAGGTAGACTTACCTGCACCGTTTCGTCCTACAATACAAACACGCTCCCCTGACTCAATCACTGCATCAGCCTGATCGAGTATAGGGTGCGAGCCAAAAGCCAGTTGTGCTTTAGCGATTCGAATAAGATCCATACTATGCTATAAATTCTTGTAATTGTTGTTGAGAAAAGGGCCAGCCAAGTTCGTGCCCTGTTTCGATTTTTTTGATAACGGGAATACGATATTGATATGTCGTCATCGTTTCTTCGTCATCAACGATATCTATTAATTCAATTTCTGCTTCAGGTAATAGCTGAATGAGCATTGCTAATGCTTCTTCACACAAATGACAACCTTCGGTGTGAAATAATGTGCACTTAATCATGGCGGATCAACCAACTGTTATGAATTTGTTTGTTGCGCTTAAAGTCTGGGGATAGGGTTTGCGTAGAATACTCTTCAGCACTTAACCCCAAGGCCGCGAGTCCAACCTCATCGATTTTAAAGCCACGCTTGTTATTAGAAAACAAGAGTACGCCATTAGGTGCCAAGATTTTTTTAACCCAGCCAAATAATTTTAGGTGATCTCTTTGTACATCAAAGGCATCTGACATTCGTTTTGAATTTGAAAATGTTGGAGGGTCTAAGAAAATAAGATCATATTGACCAACTGCTCGCTCGAGCCATTTTAAACAATCAGCTTGCTCAAATCTGAAACGAGGATTCTTCAAGCCATTAAGCTCAAAGTTCTCTTCCGCCCATTTCAAATAGGTTTTCGACATATCAACCGTAGTGACCGATTTAGCACCACCAACAGCTGCATGTACCGAGGCGCTTCCTGTGTATGCAAACAGGTTCAATACCCGCTTATCTTTTGCATGTTGTTGAATAAATTTACGTGCTAAGCGGTGATCTAGAAATAACCCCGTATCAAGGTAATCAAATAGATTGACTTTAAACTTTGCGCCATATTCTTCTACTATTTCAGTACGATTTTGCTTGTCTAATGCCTTGTATTGGTCTTGACCTTTTTGACGCTTTCTTACTTTTACCGCAATGTTAAGCGGATCAATATTAAGCTGTTCGGCAGTCAGTGTGATCACGTCCTGTAGACGTTTTTGCGCTACCGTATCGTCAATTTCTTTCGGCGCCTTATATTCAAAAATCACCGCACTATCGTTATAAACATCTACCGCAACGTTGTATTCTGGAATATCCGCATCGTAAACTCGATAAGCCTTTACGTTTTCTTTTTTTAACCACGACTTAAGGTTCTGCACATTTTTCTTGAGGCGGTTACCAAATGCGCTAGACCCTTCAAAGTTTAAACCACTACTTTGTTTATTTTGTTGTACCTGCGCATCGTTCATTTCATACAGGTTTAGCAGCACATCTAATGGGCCATTTTTAAACTTATATGATTTTTTACGTGCTAGCTTTAGTACTTTTAGCAAGCTCTCTTCACTGGCCAATAAAGCCAAATCCCAGCCTCTATAATGCTTTTTGAAAGCAATACCCATATTGCGGTAAAGCGTGATTATCTCCGCCATTCCACCTAAGCGCTCACCGTAAGGTAAGTTACTGAGTACTGTACCTGGACGCTTGGCGGCAAGGCTCAGCTGGTTGGCATCTTCAAACTTAAATTTGATATGTGACTCAAGTCCAGCTCGCTTGGCATTGCGCTCTGCTATGGCAAGTACAC
Source organism: Pseudoalteromonas sp. McH1-7 (assembly GCF_013366255.1). NCBI lineage: Bacteria > Pseudomonadati > Pseudomonadota > Gammaproteobacteria > Alteromonadales > Pseudoalteromonadaceae > Pseudoalteromonas > Pseudoalteromonas sp. McH1-7. The sequence goes on from NZ_JABWPQ010000001.1 coordinate 288,915, forward strand.
GTTCATCTATATCGCTACCTATTAACCATAGGTTTTTCTGTTCTGGGGCTACGTTAAGCTGCGCTTTTAACTCGCTAAACTTGCTTTCACGAAAGCTTGGCAAACGTTTAAAAGCAAAATCCTTGTTTGGATTGGCTGGTAATCCAAGCGCCATTGATGCCGCTTCAATCAACAACGTACCCGAGCCGCAACAGGGGTCAAATAGTGGTTTATTGGTATCTTGCAACCAACCACTGCGCTTCACAAGCGCTGCGGCTAAGTGCTCACGGATAGGTGCTTTACCTTGTTTATCACGATAGCCTCTGTCAGACAAACGCGGGCCAGAAAAGTCAATATAAAGCGCACAACCTTGTTTGGTCAGTTTCGCAATTATGCGAATATCTGGTGTTTGCTTATCCACATCGGGGCGCTGTTCGAACAGGTCATTAAAGTAATCAACAATACCGTCTTTTACAACTAAACCAGAGAATTGAGTATTTTTTAGCGCATTGTTGGTGCCATTAAACTCAACAGCAAACGTTTGCTTAGGACTAAACCAGTCTTGCCAAGCTTGAAAACGCACAAATTTATACAGCGAGTCTTTATCGTTTACTTCTGGCTTGTCATCAATCAGCAACATTACGCGTGTTGCAAATCGAGTCATCATACAAAACTTTTGTACGTCTAAATTAGTGCCAGTGAACTTTACAGACCCAACCGTTTGCTTGTTAATTTCAAAACCGAACTCGGTTAATTCTTCTACCAGTAGCTGCTCTACACCAATAGATGTCAATGCGATAAATTGCAATTTGAATACCCTTAAATTTCAACTGAGCGCAGTATAACACACAAGTTATGGTTAGTTATTAGTTGACTTTGATTGAAGACGATAAATAGCAGGAGCACTGTTATTATATGCAAATTAACTTTAGACAAAGCCAATCCGTCTGTTTTTATTGCCAATTTCAAACTCGTTAAGACAATATGTTAAACAAATTAAAAATATCTAGCTTGTCTAAGATACTCGTGTTGCTATTAACGCGTTGGTAATTTTGCAACAGTGCCTGTAACTCCCCTGCTTCAAACCAAATACTGGCACAACACGGACATTCACTAAACGACGCATTATTGAGCTGATACGCAACAAGCTTATGGCCATCATCCGGACATGATTGTACAGCGTTCTGTTTGAGTGGTGTTCGGGTCGCAAGAAAGTCTGCGTATGTAAAATGGTAGGTATGTTTAATCGCTTCTACAAATTTACGAGGAAGCCAAACTGCATCACAAGATGGGCATTGATAACCGCAATAGCCTTCAATGTCGGTGTAGATCAGCTTTAAAGTTTTGTCGCAAAGACAGTTCATAGTTATTCCCTTAATTCATTGCTACAATGATTTAACACCAATTATCTTAATTAAGTGCTCTATGTTGAGGCGAGAAAATCTTGTCGATAACTCAGCCACCGTCTCCTGCTATCGCTAAGGTACCTACGCCCTGTAGGCAAGGAAAAAATTTTGCTATTTAGCTGTTCTAAATAAGAAATTTTTAACGGGTTAGCGTCAGATTTACTCCTTCAAATTGAGCAAGTATTAAGTCTAATTGGTATAAGGTACAAGTTAATACAACCTAACGGCTCGGGTCAATTAGACTTTATAAAAGCTAATAGCTACCTTGTGGAGAAGTGCTTTGATTGGGAGCTAGAGTATGGTTATGGGCGAGACATTACGTTGTGTTATTCCTTAACTCAATATCGCTACGCGCTTCGGTGTACTAGGTTCGATAAAACTAGGGGAGATAATCTATCATTCAGTACCTTAATTGCTTGAAATTGCTCAAGTTCAATTCCTTCATCTAAGATAAATTGTTGACTTAGACTTAGACATAGGCTTGCTTGGCCGTCATGCTCTATTATCAAAAACTCGCCTTGGCTTTGTTTTGAACGCAAACAAACCACAGCTTCACTAACGGGCTCGCACCCATTGTACGGTTTGAAAAACCAGCTTTTAGCTTGCATTGGCTGAAGATGGAATTTAGCAGCGGTTGCATTCAAAGCAATTTGACAGCATTGTGGTTCACTCCAGACAGAAAAACCACAAAGGTAATCGAATACGTTTTGATAAAATTCGGCCTCGTTTAGGCTAAAGGTCGGGCTTGATGCAGAGTCGTCGGTCAGGTGTCGAATTCGAAAAGGCGTACAAAGCTGAAGCTCTTCACCTAAGTCAATTAACAGCCTATTTCTTTTCTCGCAGCGTATCCATTGCCACTCTTTTGAAGCTTGCAAAACGACTCTCCCACAAACTAATTAACTATGACCAGTAAGTGGGAGTATAACGCGAAAAGCGCAATGATGAAATTTTTTATAATAACGTTTTGTTTTCGATCATTTTGTTATATGAGCGATCCTTATAAGGACGTAACGATCCTTTTGACCAATTCTGGTCCCTCGTAAATAAAGCCAGTATACACTTGAACAAGATCAGCTCCCGCTGCAAACTTCTCTTTAGCAGACTCAGCACTGTCGATCCCACCAACACCGATAATGGGTAGCTTACCTTCAGTAATACGCTTTAGTTCGCTAACAACGTGCGTTGATTTCTCACGAACCGGTCGACCAGACAGGCCTCCAGCTTCATTTCCATGCTCTAAGTTTTCTACGGCATCACGAGCTAATGTTGTATTTGTTGCAATAACACCATCGATACGATTGTTCACAAGAGACTCAGCAATTTGAGCTAGCTGAATACCATCAACATCAGGGGCGATCTTAACCAGCATAGGCACCGACTTGTTGTGCTTAGCTACCAGATCCATTTGTTCATTTTTCAAGCTTTGTAACAGATCATCTAGTGCTTCACCATATTGCAAATCTCTAAGGCCCGGTGTATTAGGTGAAGAGATATTGACAGTAATATAAGACGCATGCTCAAACACTTTTCTCATACAGTGAATGTAGTCATCTTTACCTTGCTCGTTCGGTGTATCTTTATTTTTACCGATGTTGATCCCAAGGATCCCATCGTATTTTGCCGCTTTAACATTGTTAACTAAGTAATCAACACCCTTGTTATTAAATCCCATGCGATTGATAATCGCATTTGCTTCAGGTAGACGAAAGATCCTAGGTTTATCGTTGCCAGCTTGTGGTCTTGGCGTAACAGTGCCTACCTCGATAAAACCAAAGCCCATTTGTGCGAATGCTTCGATACACTCAGCATTTTTGTCAAGACCCGCAGCGAGCCCTACTGGGTTTTTAAATTCTAATCCCAAAAAGTTAACTGGTTTGTCTTGAACTGATTGAGACCATGCAAGGCTCATTGGCGTATTTGCAAAGCGACGAAGGTTGCCTAGGGCAAAATCGTGTGCCCACTCCGCATCTTTGTTGAACATAAAACGACGCGCAAGATCGTAAAACATGGTAGCTCCTCAGTATTGGTACGTAATCGATTTAGCTAAAACCACCTTTTTGTGATTTTAGCTAAATGGATTATGGCAATGACATTAGACAAAAAAATACCCCAGTCAAAGCTGGGGTATTGTAGCGATTTCTAGATTATTTGGAAGTATCACAGTTATGGCTTAATAACATTAGCTCACGCAGTGCAACCGAGAACTTAGCAAAGTCATGGCTTTGCGACGTTTTAAACTCAGTTAGCATTTGCTGCCAACGGTGTAATAAACCAGCTTGTTTATCCATCCACTGCTCAATCTGTTCATTGATGTCACTATCATCACCGGCAAAGCTATTTAGCACTACCTCAGATAGTGAGCGTTGCTGCCAATCAAGTTCTTCACGATAAGATGCACGAGCAAGTGCTTGCCAGTGGTTTGCCACAGGCTGCGCTGTAATTTGGTCAAGGAACCAATGTAGACCCATGTTTGCACCCAGTGTGAAGTAAGTGTTTGACACAACGCCAATCTTACGACCCGCACTATGAGCTACTTCTGCTAAGTCCATTACCGAGAACAAGCTTGAAAGCGATACGATGCGCAGTGCAATCTCAGCTGGTACACCTTGAGATTCAAGGTCGCGCGCTTTATCTACAATTTGCTCGCTTTCGTTTGCAACCATGTAGTTGTGTAAGTTTGCACTTAAATCTTTGAATGTAGGAGCAAAGAACGCGATAGTTTGCTCGATTGTTTCAGACTTATCACGATGACGTAAGAACCAACGCGTTGCACGACGAACCGTACGACGTAATTGATACAACATTTCCGTTTGGACTGCTGCCGGGATCTTATTATCCAGTGAAGAAATAGCTGACCACGTTTCTTTCATTTCAAAGATAGCGCTTGCAATAGAGTAACAAATCGCAATCTCTGCATCTGTTGCTCCTGTTTCTTCGTGCATACGAACCATAAAGTTAAGACCCATGTCATTAACGATATTGTTCGCAAGTTTAGTTGCAATGATCTCTTTACGTAGCGGGTGGTTATCCATTGCAGCATTAAAACGCTCACGTAGTGGTAACGGGAACGAGTTAACTAAAAGCTGACGGTAATATGGGTTTTCTGAGATCTCATCAACCACTAACGTTTCTTTTAGTACCATCTTGGAGTAAGAGACTAACACTGAAAGCTCTGGACGAGTTAGGTCTTTACCTGCCGCTGCGCGCTCTGCTAGCTCTTCATCTGTTGGTAAGAATTCGATTGCACGATTTAGCTTGCCATCTTTTTCAAGTGCATGGATAAAGCGTACTTTCTCTTTTAGCGTAGCTGGACCTTTAGACTTCGTGATCGAAAGTGTATGCGTCTGACGGTAACAGTCTTTTAATACCAACTCTGATACTTCATCAGTCATCGAGTAAAGTAATTCATCTCGCTGTTTCTTCGTCAAATCGCCTTCAGCGACTAAGCCATTCAGTAGGATCTTAATATTAACTTCATTATCCGAGCACGCTACGCCACCAACATTGTCGATAAAGTCAGTGTTGATACGCCCACCGTTTGAAGCAAACTCTATACGTCCTAACTGAGTAGCACCTAAGTTACCGCCTTCACCAAATATCTTCGCACCAAGTTCACCGCCGTTGATACGCAGTGCATCGTTTGCACGATCCCCAACTTCAGCGTCAGTTTCAGATTTAGACTTGATGTAAGTACCGATACCACCATTCCACAGTAAATCAACTGGCATCTTCAACAATGCTTTGATCAACTCGTTTGGTGTCATGCTAGATTTTTTGGTGCCTATCATCTTCTTCATTTCAGCGCTTAGCGTAATTGCTTTGGCTGCACGAGAGAAGATACCACCGCCTTCAGAAATCAGATCCTTATTATAATCTTCCCAGCTTGAGCGTGGCAGATTAAATAGACGTTCACGCTCTACATATGAGCTTGCTGCATCTGGGTTTGGATCGATAAAGATGTGCATGTGGTTAAACGCAGCTTGCAAACGAATGTGCTTAGAAAGCAGCATCCCATTACCAAATACGTCACCACCCATGTCACCAATACCAACCGCTGTAAAGTCAGTTGTTTGACAATCAATGTCCATCTCACGGAAATGACGCTTAACCGATTCCCACGCACCTTTTGCAGTAATGCCCATCTTCTTATGGTCATAACCGATCGAGCCACCAGAAGCAAACGCATCTCCCAACCAGAAGTTGTAAGACTCTGCGATACCGTTTGCGATATCAGAGAAGGTAGCTGTCCCCTTATCTGCTGCAACAACTAGGTATGGATCGTCTTCATCATGACGAACAACATCGATTGGTGGAACGATGTCACCATGTACAATGTTATCTGTGATGTCGAGTAGACCACGGATAAAGATCTTGTAACACTCTTGGCCTTCTTTGAAGAAAGCTTCACGCTCTGTTGGCAGTTGTTTGCAAACAAAACCACCTTTAGATCCCACAGGCACGATAACCGTATTTTTAACCTGCTGCGCTTTAACTAAACCAAGTACCTCTGTGCGGAAATCTTCGCGACGGTCTGACCAACGTAGGCCACCACGAGCTACTTTTCCACCACGCAGGTGCACACCCTCTACACGTGGTGAATAAACGAAGATTTCAAACGCTGGTAGTGGCAATGGCATATCTGGCACTGCACTTGGCTGGATCTTAAATGACGTGTATGACTTATTCGTACCATCTGCTTCTTTTTGATAGAAGTTAGTACGTAGCGTTGCATTAATCATGTCGACGTATAGACGAATAATACGGTCATCATCAAGATTCGCAACGTTCTCTAGTTCCTGGTAAATAGCATCAATGACTTTAGTCAGTGTTTTTTCTGATGCCGTTTTCTTCGGAGAGAACTTCTTGACGAACAGATCAACGATCATCGCCGCAATGTGCGGGTAGCGGTCGAACGTGTTTTCAATGTAGGATTGCGAGAAAGTCACGCCAATTTGACGCATGTATTTCGCGTACGCTCGTAAAATAGACGCTTCGCGTCCAGTTAAGCCCCCTAACAAAACTAAGCGGTTGAAGCCATCGTTCTCAAGACGATTATTCCAAACATTCGTCAATGCAGCACGGAAACGTGCAGATACTTTGTCAAAGTCGGTGATCCCCTTGCTGTCGATAAGCATAGAGAAGTCCATGATCCAGTTTACTTGACCATCAGTAGTCTTCACTGCATAAGGTGTCTCACCAATAACGCGCAGACCAAAGTTTTCAAGCATTGGCATCACGTCTGATAAGTGAATTGGCTCAGCTTTATGGAATAAACTTAAACGTACTAATTGAGAGGTCGCTTCTTCTTGAGGTCTATAAAACAGCATCTCCAGTTTATTGTCTTCGTTGAGCTGTTCAAGTTTCTCGATATCTACTACCGCAGCACTTGGTAATACTTGGTCTTTATAAGCAGACTGGAACGCATTGGTGTATTTACGGTTTAACTCGTTACCACGAGACTCACCCGCTCTTTCAAGCAATGCACCTTGTAGCTTGTCTTCCCAAGTACGAGCGGCTTCAACCAAGTTATTTTCAATTTCTTTCACGTTATAATCTATATTGTTGTCATCGACACGTACAATGTAATGTGTACGCGCTAGCGTTGATTCTGAGAAGAAAGTAGTGAATTCTACTTTATCACTCGATTTAAATGCACGCGCCAGCAGTTGCTGTGTTTCACGTCTTAATGCAGTGTTGTAACGCTCTCTTGGTACATAGACCATACAAGAGAAGAAACGACCGTAGACATCTTTGCGTACAAAAAATCTACACATGTCGCGTTCTTGTGTTTGTAGTACGCCCATGGCCACTTCTAGTAACTCACTTTCACGTGCTTGTACTAACTCATCACGCGGATAGGTTTCTAGAATATTTAACACGGCTTTGTAAGCATGAGTGCCTTTTGCAAAGTCACACTGCTCCATGATACGGTTAATCTTACTCTTAAGTACCGGAACGTCGGCTGCACTATTGTTGTAGAAGCTCGAAGAGAATAACCCGATAAAACGGTCTTCACCAATCACGTTGCCTTTGGTATCAAATCGCTTGATACCAACATAATCTATGTACGCAGGACGGTGTACACGCGACAGCGAGTTAGTTTTTGTTAAGATTAACAAGTTACTACTGCGAGCTTCTTTTCTAGCTACCTCAGGTAACTCTGAAAGTAAGCGGCTATGATCATCTCCCGAGTTTTTCATCAAACCAAGACTTGTGCCTTCGACTGGTTTTAACTCGTAGTCACCTTGAACTGGTGTAAGGTCATACTGACGATAGCCCATGAAGGTAAAATTATCGCTCACCAGCCAGTCCAAAAACTCAACAGCTTCTGCAACTTCTTCTTTTGAACAACTATAATGACGAGTTGGCAGCTCTTGGCTGACACTCACCAGTTTGTCACGAATGGGCTTCCAATCAGCAACCGCAACAGACACATCATTTAAAACAGATTCAAGCTCAGCTTTAAATTCAGCGATAGCTGAATTATCTGTCTGCCTATCAATTTCAATGAAAAATACGGTTTTAGTAGAGGTTGATTCTTGCTCTGCTTTTAAGTTAGAAAGCGCTGTGATTGCACTATCGTCGTTTCTTTGTATCTTAAGTGGAGCGTGAAGTAATAGGTGAGAGACAATATTTTTGCGATTCATTGCCATACGCACTGAATCAACTAAAAACGGCATATCTTTAGCAATTATCTCAACAATAGTATGCGAAGATTGCCATCCATCTTTTGCCACCTCAGGATTAAAAACGCGAATGACGGCTTCGTCAGACTTATTTTTATCTAGGGCGTTCCAAAGGCTCAATGCTGCGCCGTATAAGTCACTGTCGTTACGATGTGCCAAATCCTCTTTAGACATATTGCTGTACAAGGTTTTGGCAAACGTTTCGACAAGTGACACTTTGTCAGCATGGACTTTTTTGTGGATTAGCTTGCATACGTTATCTAGGATAACAGAAGCCGTGCCTTCATTTTGTGTCATTATGTGTTCCTTAATCTATACCACCTTTGAACGGTAGATTATTTGTACAGCCATTTATTAGCGTGGAGTCAGGTAAATTCTAACCTTTCTTACGCTAATAAACAGCCTTTTTGACGAAAACATTTCAAGCTTTTCAGCTGTTTGCTCAACTATTCACAAAAAATAGATATAAATCGCCAATACCAAATAAAAAGGAGCACAATTATTCACATTATTTTTTCTGGTCAGACCAGAGAAGCGTTCCAATTGCCGGTAAAAGCAACACAGCACCCAGCATATTAACCAAGAACATAAAGGTTAATAAGATACCCATATCAACCTGAAACTTAAGCGCAGAGAAGATCCATGTACTTACTCCGATAGCAAGTGTTATACCCGTAAACAGTACAGCACTACCGCGCTCGGCTAACGCATTACGATAAGCCGCTGACAACGGCATACCTTGCTTAAGCTGTCCCATCATAGAGGATAGAATATAAATGCCGTAATCGACACCTATTCCAACACCAAGAGCAATCACAGGTAGCGTTGACACCGTTAGTCCTATCTCTAATTGCACCATCAGCGCTTGCGCAAGTGTTGATACAATGTACAGTGGCAGCACAACCGCGATGGTCGCTCGCACGCTTCTAAAGCTTACCAAGCACAATAAGATCACAGCACCATAAACATAGATCATCATAGGTACCTGTGCTTGTGACACTGACTCGTTCGTCGCGGCCATCACCCCGATGGGGCCTGATGCTAATCTAAACGCAACATCATCCGTGCCCTCTTCTTGAGCAAAAGCTTTGATCTGAGTAATAACGTGATCTATCGACTCGGCCTTGTGGTCTTCCATAAAAATAATTATAGGCATCACTGAGCAATCGCCGTTTAAAAGCCCTGAGCTAGTCTCAACTCGAGAAGTGGCCTGTACTAAAGAAGCACTATTTCTTGGTAGTGCCTGCCACTTCAAATTACCCTCGTTGTACCCTGCATTCACAGCTTGAGCTACAGAGCTCAAAGAGACCGCTGATTGCACACTAGGGAGGTTTTCGATGCGCCATTGAAAACGGCTAATACGTGCCATCGTATCGTGATCAGTACATGCTGCGGGGAATGCTTCGACTATCACTTTAAGGATGTCTGACGAAATTGCATAGCGGTCTGAAATTAAGAAGGTGTCTTGGTTGTATCTGGCATCTTCGTGTAAAGCAGGTGCGCCAGCATGTAAATCCCCAATGCGCATTTTATCTGATTGCCAGTATCCAAACGCAAAAAGTAATACACTGATGAATAAAATCACACGAGCTACTTTTTTGTCCGTTGTCTTAACAAGTGTCTCTCGTATTGACTCGAACACATCGTGACTCGTACTCTTACCGTCTCCAATTCGTTTGATATTCGCTGATTCGAAAAAAGACGCCATAACTGGCAGTAATACTAAGTTAGTAAAGATAATAACTGCTACACCTAAGCTTGCTGTAATGGCTAGCTCACGAATAATACCTATATCTATCGCAAGTAAGGTTAAAAAGCCCACCGTATCTGATAACAGCGCAATACCACCTGGGATCAACAACGCTTTAAAGCTTGCTTCTGCTGCAACTTTGCTTGATACGCCTTCAGCCACCTTTTTACCAATTGCATTGATCATTTGCACGCCATGGCTTACACCGATTGCAAATACCAAAAATGGTACCAAAATAGACATGGGGTCAACACCAAAGCCTAGTGTGCTTAATAAACCCATCTGCCAAATAACCGCGATAAATGAACACGCTATCGGCAATAAAGTTAGCTTAAAGCTTTTACAAAACATCCAAACCATGATGAACGTAAATGCGATGGCAAGTGCAAAAAATAACACCACACCTTTTGCGCCATCGGCAATATCACCGGCCATTTTCGCAAAGCCAATAATGTGAATGCTAACTTTATCAGTACTCAGTGGTGCTCTGATTTCTGACTCTAGTTTTTGTGCAAATGCCAACGTATCTAGCTTTTCTTGTGTTTGTGGATCAATTTCCATTAACTGTGCTGTGACCATGGCACATGAATAGTCGCTGGCAACCATGCGGCCAACTACTTTAGCTTTTTCAATATTTTGCTTTACAACACTAAGGCCTTTTTCATTTGGTTGAAAATTGGCCGGAATGATAGGTCCGCCTGCAAAGCCATCTTCAACAACTTCAACAAAGCGCGCGCTGGGTGCAAAGATAGAATTTACTAACGGGCGGTTTACCCCAGGAATAAAGTAGAGTTGGTCATGAACCGCTTTTAGCTGGGTAAAAAACGGTTCATTAAAAATATCGCCGTCTCTATCACACACCGAAATCAGAATACTATTTGCACCACCAAATTGCTTCTCGTGCTCTAGGTAGACTTTCATATAGTCATGATTCAATGGAATATTTTTATTAAATGACGCATCTAACTGAATTTGGGTTGCCTTATACCCCAAAAATAACGTGGTCAAAATAAAAAATGTGACAACGGTAATGCGATGCCTAAAGATGACATAAACTAACTGATTTAAAAATGATTGCATTAGTTACCCACCTCTATTTCAGCAATCCCCTGTTCAGTCGCAAGGACTAAGCTCTTGTTTTTAAGCACGCCAGATAAAATTGAGTGGCCATTTTTTAATTGCTTTGAAGTAACTTCACCATTTTTAATACTAAAAATGACACCGCTGTTGGCGAGCATGTAAGTCGTTGAATCATCGACAATAATATTGTTAATTGTGGCAGTTTTATCTGTTTTTAATTGTTGAACTTGCTGCCCACTACCGATAAACGCGTTGCCACGAAGCCCCGCTACGACGAAGTGATTATCTTTGGTTTCGTTGATAGAAAAAAAAGAACCTCGATAAAATGAGTCAAACTTTTGCCATGTTTTGCCCAGATCTTCACTTTGAGCAACCAAGCCCATTTCTCCTGCAAGGTACATGTTATCGTCCGTGATAAGTAAGCGATTAAAGTGCGGTAGAATAAATGCAGTTTCTTGTTCATAACCAGCCGGATCTTGTTCTTTTAAGTCATTTAGGTATTCAACATCATCGGGATGAACAAACTCGCTAATAAACCGCTTATTCCAAGACTCTCCACCATCAAACGTTTCAAAAAACATCCCATAAGCACCTACTGCAAAACCGTGCTGCTGGTTAACAAATTCAATGTCTAGACAAGGCTTTTCGAGCTGTGGCAAATACTGCTTCACTGTCCACGTTTTGCCGCCGTCTGTGGTTTTTAAAATACTGGCATCATGGCCACAGGCCCAACCTATATCATTACCTTTAAATGTCACTGCAGTTAGTAAGGATTGAACTGGCACTGATGCCTGTGTCCATTTTTGCTCTGCCTTTTTATATATAATTGTGCCATGTTTACCCACTGCGACTAATGCTTTACCTGTGTCGGTAATATCTGTAAATAGTGTCTGTTCTGGGTGTGCGACCATTAAGGCTGACTGCGGAGCAATCTGATCGCTGCTTTCGGCCACAGCTAAATGCGCCATAGTTAATATCGAGGCTGCTACTACTTTCTTAATCATGAGAAAACACTCGAGTTGTGAGAGGAAAGGAGGAAGAAGGCTGAAGCGAGATAGCTCCAGCCTGATGTTTCACTAATTAACGACGACCCTCACGGCGCAAAGCACCCTGAGTAAATTCGTTATCATTGAAAGATTGACTGAAGTCATACATGTCTTCTTCATTATCTAAACCAATCGCAAGATAACGACGAGAGTTCAGATCGTAATAAACATCTAACGTACTCCAGTGTGTAGGCACTTCATAATAGTTCAGACCATGTGCCATCGCTACTCGATACATCTGATCACGATTATCGTATATATCAGCTACGTGGATTTGCCAGCTATCCTCATCAATATAAAACACGCGTTTTTTGTAAATATGACGAGTGCCTTCTTTTAGGTTAGCTTCAACTACCCACACGCGATGCTTTTCATAACGAACATGTTCTGGGTTAATATGACCTGCCATCAGAATGTCTTCGTACTTCAATTTATCGCTATGTAGCTTGTAACTGTTATACGGAATATACATTTCTTTTTTGCCTACTAGCTTCCAATCATAGCGATTTGGTGAGCCGTTAAACATGTCAAAATCATCTGTTGTACGTAAGCTGTCTGACGCTGTTCCAGGTGCGTCATAGGCAACGTTTGGCGCGCGTCTAACACGACGCTGGCCGGTGTTGTATGTCCAGGCCTGACGAGGAGTCAAAATTTGGTCCATGGTTTCATGCACCAATAAAGCCGTACCAGCTAGACGCGCAGGTTCGGTTACACGCTGCTTGAACTTAAATAGAATATTTGACTCTTGCAACGCTTCAGGTGTTGCATCCGTCGCTGAATACTTCACCAATAACTGTTCATCGAAACCAATAATATTGTAATCGCCAGACTCTGTTGGCATTGCCTGACCACCATAACGGGCAATAGACAAACCACGGAAGCGCAATAGGTGGTTCCAAATTGCTTCTAAGCCGTTTTTAGGAACAGGAAATGGGATACCAACAGCGGTATTCTTGATCCCGTTACCCCCTTCAATTAGTTCAGCTGTTGTCGCATACTTTTTCGTTGCATCGTAAACAAACTGAGGATAAGACGCGCTTCGTCTCGTCGGGTAGATATTCATTTTGAACGTATCTGGGTACGTTTCAAATAGAGCAATCTGACCTGGACTCAATAACGATTTGTATTTATCGAGGTTCGATTTGTCGATTGTAAATAGCACCTTGTCATCGGCAAATGGATCTGGGTGGTGCATTCCCACCTCATAACCTGCTGGTGGCGCAGTAATACCACCATTCCACGCTGGAATGCTACCATCAGCATTACCTGCCTTCTCAGCACCGATTGGTGTTAAATCTTTTCCTAAACGTGCAACTTCATCTGGGCTCATTTTAGCCATTGCACTACTTGCAGACATCATTGTAATTATTGTTGCTGCGATAAATGTAGGTTTTCTAAACATAACGAAAGCCCTTAAATTGAATACTTAATATTGAATGAGACAAAGTCACGATCTGCGAAGGTATTTGTTTTACCACCACCCCAGAAGGTGTTGTAGCCAAAATCAAATGACCAAGTGTTCAGGTAGTTAAAGTTTAGGTTAATCCCAAGTGATTTACGATCTTCAACAAATAAGAACATTGGATCTGGTGTTATACCATTCACATCATGCGAAAACACAACCTTTGGTGAGAAGTTAACGCCACTAAATAAGTTGTTGTATTCCCCTTTAGCAATCAGTCGATAGCCCCATGCTGATGCAGATGGGAATGGATTTGTTTCAGGTCCATTAGAAACCGCCTGATGTATTAACCCATACTCTCGACCCGATACACCTTCAATTACTCCGCTTCGACCAGTACCGGCCACGTTCAAACGAAGTTCATCATACTCTGGCATATCTTTGATTGTTACGGCACCGACTTCACCGACAACAGCCCAGCTGTCAGCCCCCAAAGATGGGCCAAATAGATGTGTTGCTGTCAACTGTGCTTGGATGGTGTCTCGTAATATATAACCTTGCGCAATTTCTCCAGGGTTTACGAAGGCAATATCATCACCTTGGCTTAACTGTGAGAAACCTTCAAAATCTTCTCTTATCCCTGCAGCTGCAAGTTGTTCAACCATACCTGCATACAATAACTCAACATCATCAATTTGGAGAGGCTCATCTTCTCGGTATGCAATTTCACCAGATAGCGCAGTTTCACCAAGCGCCGTATTAAAGCTCAAACCATAAAGTTTGATGTCTTCAGGGTATGTGATCTTTGCCTGCGTGAACGCATTTAGATTTGTGATGTTGTCTTCTGTAATAGGATTATTTCTAATGTAATCCAGATCAGCAGCTAGCGCGGCACCAGTAAAGTTAGATGCCTTACCTGAAATAAGCGGTCTACGGCTATGGTAGTTAATGTAATATAGCGCAAATTCAGTATCATTAAGCTCAGGCGAGAATATGCCTAAACGTAGTCCATATTGACCACCATCATCAGGCTCGCTGATACCACTTGCACCCTTTCCTTTAAGCGCTACTCTCGTTGGATATGCCATGTACATCGCAGCGGCAGTCTGACCTATTGTTTCGGCAGTTGGCACAACCCCTTGTGCAACAAGTGAAGCTGTTGCGTCGGCGTATAAGCTATTAAGTGCATCGGTCAAGTGATATAAATCAATATCAGGGTTTGAAGTAAAACCAAGCTGAACGTTTTGCATGTAGCCGTTTTCAGAAGCAAAGTCATTAGTTGAGAAGTAGCTGCCGGTAGCTGGTAGTCTTGTTTCGTGCCATTGATACTGATAGAAGCCTTCAAGGTTTACGTTTTCAGATAAGCCAATTGACGCCCAAAGCATGCCAACAGGGATAAAAGCTTCTTTGACTTCTGAACCTGGTGCTTTGAGTCTATCGATATCCACCGGGTTAACATTGATACCATGTGATATCAGTGTACTCTCACCCCAGTTTACTACCTGCTGACCTAAACGTACCGATAGTGGGTTTTTACCGTCATTCAGGTCAAAATCAGCCCAGATAAAGGCATCAAGTAAACGAAAGTCTGAACAAACTTGTTCTCTTGTATTATCATCTTCACACGGATCTACTTTCTTACCAGACACTGGATTGGCATATGCAAAGTCTCCGTCTTCCATCGCAAAATCATAGAAGTACATAAAGCGTGTAAATAAACCAAAGTTGTCTTTGGTTATTGCGAGATCGTGCGTCCCTTTCAATAATTGTGAGAAGGTATCGCCTGAATCAAAATTCAGATTACCAGCATCACCATTATTTGAATAGGCGCCCTGTTGCGACCATATTTGAGACGAAGAGTAGATCGTATTGCCAGTCGTTGCTTTATAACCATCCCAATTAAACTGAGGATGATTACTCTTACCGATGAAGTCAAAATTACGGTCTTCTACACGAATACTTTGACCATAAGAGAACGTTGAGTCGAAAGTGATATCAAACTCACCAACTTCAAAACTAGCAGCTTGTACTGATGTCGCGGCAGCTCCCATGATTGCCGCACTAAGACCGAGCATGATTTTGTTTTTCACAAAGAGCGATCTTTTTATCATTATTTCTCCCCCTTTTGGCGGGTCTTGTCTAGAGCTTAAGCTCTTAGAGTTATTGTTTTTTGTTGTCTAAACGATAGAAGCGAAAGCGAGAAAATACAAATACTACGCCATTAAATCAACGCTTTTTCGCCTCTAGGGGCGCATTTTACTCTTGGTAAGACGTCCTACCAGATAATTTATAACACGTATTTCAAGCTTATAACAAACTCATTTAACAAAAATAAAATATGTTTTTCAGTTTGGCTGATACTAAGTAACTTTTTCTAACGACAGAAACTTGTTGCTATCATCCAAAATTAAGCGGAATCTGCCTCTGATCCCAATCGATGAAATAAATGGACGAATACGCTCAGCGGGAAAGCGTATCGTCTTCCCGCCATCTTCGATCACTTGTACTGAAGTATAGTGCCCATGGTAATAACCAAGGCACTTGTCATAACTCAATTCCATGTAAAAGAAGTACTCTTTCATTTACTGCGCCAACGCCTTTTCTACTTTTTCATATAAATCATCACTCAGCCCTTCTAGGCTCGCCAAACGTTCCAACTGTGTTCTCATCAGCTTCTGACGCGTCTCATCATAGCGTCGCCAAGACATAAACGGCGTGATCATGCGGGAAGCATTTTGTGGGTTGATGCCATTTAGCTCGATTAGAAGGTCGCCAAGTAGCTCGTAACCTTTGCCGTCAATTCGATGAAATTGAGCCGGGTTACTGCGGGTGAAGCTACCAATGAGTGCTCGTACTCGATTTGGATTGCCTTTTTCAAAACATGGGTGGTCATAAAGTGTATTTATTTTCGTTATCACTTCATCATTTGGCAAGCTTGCGTGTAGTGCCAGCCATTTATCCATTACCAACGCGTCGTGACGCCACTGACTGTCGAACTCGCTGAATAAGGCTTCCATCTTCTCGTGCTCAGCTGATACCACAGCTTTGAGAGATGCAAGTTTAGTGGTCATATTATCTGACGCAAATTGTGTCCTCAGCGCATCTTCAACGAGTGTCGAATCAGTTCTAACCAAGTAGTATAAGGCTTTATTTTTAAATGCCCGAACGGCCACATCCTGCGCATCTAAAGAACCTGACTCGGTTGATGAAGTATAAGCGAGTTCCAAGTCTTGCTGTAGTGCCTGAGCAATCTGTAACTCAAATGCCTTAGATACATTCACTAACGCGTCTACTGGAATTGTCTTAAACTGACTCGCAAGCGTATCAAAAGTAGGTAAACTTAATAACTCTGCAAGCAGTGCAAGATCTCCTTCTAGGTGCTGAACCAATGAAGATAAGGCACCGAGTACCTTACTGTCTAAGCTATAATCACCAGAATCAATCGCAGCTTTGACGGCGATCATAAATATCTGCTGCATCGCTTCCCAGCGAGCATAGTCGCTTCGTGCAAAACGCAAAATATGTAGCAATTCATCAGTGGAATAATTGTATTCCATAATTACCGGTGCAGAGAAATCTTCTAATAGTACAGGTACAGGTTTTGTTGCCACTTGCTCAAATTCAAAGCGTTGTTCAAACTCAGTAATATCGAGTGCTCTTTGAATTTCACCCTTTTGCGTCAATAACGGGATGCTCAGCCCTTGCTCATCAAGCAATTCCAATTTGAATGGAATATGTAACGGCGCTTTTATCGGATCGCTATCTGCATGCTGCTGTGTAACTGTCATTGTATAGCGCTGTGCAGCACTATCGTATTCTGTCACTACATTTAGTCTAGGCGTTCCATGTTGTTCATACCACAGCTTGAACTGCGTTAAATTAACGCCAGAGGCATCCATCATAGCATTGACAAAATCATCACAGGTCACGGCTTGACCATCATGTCGGGTAATGTAAAGCTGCATCCCTTTTTGGAAGCTCTCTTCACCGAGCAAAGTATGCATCATGCGGATCACCTCGGCCCCTTTATTGTATACAGTCACTGTATAGAAATTATTCATTTCTATTACTTTTTCAGGCCTGATTGGATGGGCCATTGGGCCAGAGTCTTCAGCAAATTGATGAGTTCTCATCGCCATTACCGCGTCTATCCGATTTAACCCTCGAGACCCCAGATCGCTACTAAATTCTTGATCTCTAAATACAGTAAGCCCCTCTTTTAAGCTCAACTGAAACCAGTCTCGGCAGGTAATGCGATTACCAGTCCAGTTATGGAAGTACTCATGGCCAACGATTGATTCAATAGTGTGAAAATCTCGGTCTGTTGCAGTTTCTTGGCTTGCAAGTACACAAGCACTATTGAAAACATTGAGGCCTTTGTTTTCCATTGCCCCCATGTTGAAGAAATCTACTGCCACTATCATATAAATATCTAGGTCATATTCTAACCCAAAACGCAGCTCATCCCATGCCATTGCTTTTTTCAATGAAGTCATAGCATGTGGTGCTTTGTGTAAATTACCCTTATCTACAAATAGCGCTAATTTAACTTTCCGCCCAGACTTGGTTTGATAAGTATCTTCTAAAATATCAAAGCTGCCTGCAACCAAAGCAAATAGATAGCTGGGTTTTTTATATGGGTCATGCCACTTGGCAAAATGTCTGCCATCTTCAAGTGTGCCCTCTTCCACTTTATTGCCATTCGACAACAAAAATGGATACTTAGTTTCTGCGATAATAGTCACAGTGTAAGTGGTAAGTACGTCGGGTCTGTCCATAAAGTAGGTGATCTTACGAAAGCCCTCAGCTTCACATTGTGTGCAATAAGCACCATCAGATAAATATAACCCCTCAAGAGAAGTATTAGTCTGTGGAGATATGTGAGTCACAATGGTGAGTTCAAATTCAGCTGGCAGCTCATTCAATATAAGCTTAGCCTCTGTTTGCTCACGAGTGTGCCACTCTTTACCGTTTACTTGACAGGATTGCAGTTCTAAATCAACCCCATCCAATACTAGCTGTGATGCGCCAGCAGCTGCACGAAATTTACTAACAGCAGTCACTATGGTATTTCGTGGACTTAACTCAAAGGTCAAAGACAACTCATCGACTTGATGGCTAGGTGCAATATAGTCCTTACGATATTTAGCTTGTGGTTTTTGAGTCATAGATATTCCTTACAAAAACGCCCCAAATTGGGGCGTGTGATTAAATAAATTCATTTACGCCCATCTTCAATCGTTGTAGGCGATTTTCGCTTTTGGATCTGAGCTACCGTCGATTGTCATCAGTAACCTTGTAGCTTCTTTTCAAATCTCAGCACTTACTTTGATCCTTCAACCTTCATCTCTGGTGGCGTAATTTTCAAAATTTTAATACCAAGATACGCATAGATAACCGCTAATAATGGGTTAATCAAATTAAAAAACGCATACATGGCATAATCAAATGGATTGATCAGAAGTACGCTCTGCATGTAGGCACCACAGGTATTCCATGGAATAAGTGGACTGGTAATAGTACCGCCATCCTCTAACGTACGAGAAAGATTGACACTTTTTAAGCCTCGCTTTTTATATTCTTCTTTGAACATTCGTCCTGGAACAACTATCGCTATGTATTGATCGGCAGCAACCAAGTTTGTGCCAACACAGGTAGCTATTGTTGACGCAATAAGTGAGCCCGTACTCTTCGCTATTTTTAAAATACTGCGTACAAATACATCTAAAAGACCCGTTTTTTCCATTATCGCGCCAAACATCAGTGCAGTCATCACTAACCAAGTTGTGGTAAGCATTGAGGACATTCCACCACCGCTGAGCAAATCATCCATTTTTGCATCGCCAGTTTGTAGGGCAAAACCATCAAAAAAGGTTGCCCATACGAGTTTAATATAGCCAACTAATTCACCTTGGCTGCGATCAATTTGACTCGCAATTAACTCTCCTTGAAACAAAACAGCCCAAACAGCACCGATCACAGCGCCAATCGAAATAGCGGGAAAGGCGGGCATTTTTCTAATCGCAAGTCCCAGAAGCACTAATAGTGGAACTAGCATGAAAATATTTATATTAAAGTTGCTTTGTAATATAGAAACGATCTCATCTATGCGTCCGGCCTCGCTATTTACCTCAGCGTTGAAGCCCATAAAGATAAAAATAATAAGTGCGATGACAAAGCTTGGGACTGTCGTCCACAGCATATGTTGAATATGATCAAACAAATCGCTTCCAGCTACTGCTGGAGCGAGATTAGTCGTTTCAGATAACGGGCTAAGTTTGTCACCAAAGTATGCTCCGGATATAACAGCGCCCGCCGTGACCACCTGGTCTAGCCCTAAACCTGTCGCAACACCAAGCAGTGCAACACCAATAGTGGCAGCCGTTGTCCATGAGCTACCGATACTCATCGCGACCACACCACAGATCAAGCAGCTCGCGGCATAGAACCAGCTTGGATTAATAACCTGCAAACCGTAATAGATTAACGTCGGAACAGTTCCGGATAGTAACCACGTGCCGATTAAGGCACCAACCATCAACAGAATAATAATTGCACCAAGGGAAATCGTGATCCCCTTGATCATCGCTTCTTCCAAAGTTTTCCAAGTGTAGCCATTTTTCAAGCCAATTAATGCAGCTGTGAAAGTAGCAAATAACAATGCTATTTGGTTAGGACCCGACGAAGAACTATCACCATACAGATATACGGCGGCCCCCAGTAAAGTGACAAGCAGCGTAATCGGGATAAGCGCGTCGACAAATGACGGCTGTTTTTGTTGTTTCAAAAGGAATACTCCTATGCACGACGACTCATGCTTAT
Organism: Pseudoalteromonas sp. McH1-7; assembly: GCF_013366255.1. NCBI lineage: Bacteria > Pseudomonadati > Pseudomonadota > Gammaproteobacteria > Alteromonadales > Pseudoalteromonadaceae > Pseudoalteromonas > Pseudoalteromonas sp. McH1-7. The sequence goes on from NZ_JABWPQ010000001.1 coordinate 309,086, forward strand.
AATTATTTTATTTGTAGTATACCGTTTTGAGCCGTTTTGAATATCCTTGTACGATGTGGACAAACCACATTTAACATTCAAAAAGCCTCAAAAAAGTATTAGCCCAAAAAATTTCGCAGATCATAGCAAAGATTGTAAAATAAAAGTAATACCAATTTCACTAATTAACCTGAGGTTTAGATAAGGAATATTCTAACTCATTGTTGCTAGGACACAACTTCGCTTTCTCCTTGTCTAGACAGAAAGTTTTAGGGGACCCCCTTCCACGTCCTGCTCTCGCTAAGGTAACTGCGCACCAATAGCTAGCATCAATTATCAGCAGCTAAGGTTAGATAGGATGATACAAAGATAAAAGGCGCTTGAAGCGCCTTTTATCAGTTACGAACCTTGTTTGGCTATTCGACCATACGATATGAGATCTTGTGTGATCAGTGCTGCCTCTTCTAGATAGGGATCTAGCTCAGATATGACTTCAGGTGCATCGTCTAAATCTTCGACGGGTTCCAAACCAAGTCGTTTCAAGCGCTCATTTGTACGTTTCAGTACGAGTGCATCTCGCTCTTCACGCTCTTTAATTCGCTCGGCTTCAACCAAAGATATAGATTTATCGTCTTTACGTGCCTTGTATTGTTCAATATCTTGATAGACATAAGTGAACTCAGGCTCTTTTTGAACTCGCTCGTCATGGCGCTTACTTAAATATTGGATCATAGAAGATAAATTATCCAAACTTGAGTATTTGGCCCTAACGATGCTATCCCAAGGTAATGCGTTATCTTCCTGACTTTCCCCCCAATCTTCAGGGTTGACAGCTGAAGGCAATAAAATGTCTGGAATCACGCCTTTGTGCTGCGTACTACCACCATCAATACGATAAAACTTAGCAATGGTATAAGTTACGCTTCCCAAAGGATTTTCAAATAAATCGTAATTCTTACCCAGCCCACGATGTTGCTGAACCGTACCCTTACCAAAGGTTTGCTCACCAATCACAACGGCACGGCCATAATCTTGCATCGCAGCGGCGAAAATTTCAGATGCTGATGCGCTATAACGATCAACAAGTACAGTTAAGGGACCATCGTAAAATGTAATGCCATCTCTATCTTGTTGGCTTTCAACTCGATTATATGCTGTGTGGATCTGAACAACAGGGCCTTGGTCGATAAAGAGACCTGATAGCTGTGTCGCCTCAAACAAAGAACCACCACCATTTTGTCGTAAATCGACGATCACACCGTCAACTTCTGCTTCTTTTAATTTGGCAAGTTCAGTTTTTACATCTTGAGAAAGGTTGTTGTAAAAACTTGGAATTTCAATAACTCCAATTTTGCTCTGCAGATCAGAGTACTTAGCTTCAAATACCTCTGACTTTACTGCGCGGTCTTCAAGTTTTACTTTGTCTCGGACAATCTCAACCACTTTTGGTGTACCGTGGCTATCAGCTCCTTTCAAGTACTGTAAACGTACTGTAGTGCCTTTTGGTCCTTTAATGAGATCGACAACGTCATCTAACCGCCAGCCAATCACATCTACAAATTCTTTTTCACCTTGCGCGACACCGATAATTTTATCTTCTGGTTTCAGCTTTTCAGTTTTATCTGCGGGCCCACCAGGCACTAAGCTACGGATAACTGTATAGTCTTCATCATAACTCAACACCGCCCCGATGCCTTCAAGCTCAAGATCCATGTCCATCTTAAATTGCTCGGCTCTTCGAGGGGACAGGTAAGAGGTATGTGCTTCGATGCTACGTGCAAAAGCGTTCATAATGACTTGAAACGCATCTTCACTGTTAGTTTGGGCCAAGCGCTTTTGTGCATTTTTGTATCGCTTGGTGAGTATTTCTTTAATTTCTTCCCAGTTTTTACCAGTCAGTTTCAATCTCAGCGCATCTGATTTAACACGCTGACGCCAATACTCATCAAGCTCAACCATTGAATTTGCGTAGTTATCGTCTTCTCTATCAAAGATGAACTCGTCTTTTTTCTCAAAGTCCATTTCTTTTTCGAGGAGACCTATTGCAAAATCATAACGTTCAAAACGTCGCTTCATACTCAAATTGAACATGTCATAGGCAAACTCGAGTTTGCCTGAAATCAATGCGTCGTCAAAGCGCTTTCTGTATTGCTGAAAGCTTTCGATATCCGACTGCAACAGCAAGGATTTATTAAAATCGATTGCTTCTACATAGCGGTCGAATATCTTATCAGACAACGCATCATTAAAGCTGAAGCGTTTATAGTGTTGTCGAGTAAATAAGTTGGTCACTCGCTTACTAGCCGTTGTATGCTGCGCTTCAGGTTTAAGAACCGGCAAGTCTTTAATGGTGACTGTGCTTGTCGAGGCTAAAGAAACACTCGATACGAACGCTGCGACTAGGGAAATGAGTGGTAACTTTTTACTCATATACAACTCCTTATTGGATAAATAGGCTGTCTGCTTTGGTCTTAACTTGCATTCCTGTTACAAGCTCTACGTGCACTTCGTCATTTTTAACTTCAGTGATAGTAGCATTAACAAGCGCTTGACCAAGCTTAACTTTTACTTTGTTATTAACCTTGACCTGTTCTGCTGGTAAAGGTTCAACTTTACCACTGCGCTTAGGTTTAACTTCAGCAGGTTTATTATTCATTTTAGGGCGTTTTTGGTCTTGACGATCCCTTCCATGTGGTTTCTTTTTGTAAGATTTTGTTTCGCCATCACGATTGTTTGGACGCTGTGGCTTTTTGCGTTTAGCCATTTTAGCGCGGCTCTCAGCAAGTGCCTTTTCCGCATGCTCCACATGTTCCTGCTCAACCTTTTCAGCTTGATTACCATCAAGGTCAATACGGAACTCATTTTTAGTGACAGCTTCTAAATAGCGCCAATTAGATGTGTATTTACGAAGCGCTTGACGTACCTGAGTTTTACTGACTTTGTCAGACCCTTCAATACGCTCTGCGATATCTTTAAAAATACCTACTTTAAGTGGTTTGATCCCTTCCTTTTGCTTAAAGCACTTAGGAAATTCGGAAAATAAGAAGTCTAATACTTCATTTATGTCTTTTAGCTTGTTTGTGGTTTCCATTTTTAAACCTATTAATTACATCTGCTCATCGAGCGACGAGTTTATATAGTGTGTTACCCAGTCAGTTAGCTCTTCTATATCTGCTTCAAGAAGTGCCAAATCACCGCGAAGATGTTCCCAAATGCCTTCGATGAGATTATCAATTGTATCGCAATCTAAATCTTCAGGGAGTAAATCCCAGGCGTGATGAATAAGCTCATTTAAGCGCTCTGCAACCACCTCTTCTTCGCCTTCCCAATCACCAACATCGGCATAGGAAAACAAATAATCTTGTACCTGAAGCATATCCTTCATTAAAGTGTTTCCTCAAAAACTTTAACAAATGCTTCTAAGCCTTTTTTGTCTTGCTCATCAAATCTTGCCAGACTAGGACTGTCGATGTCTAGCACAGCTATCACTTTATTATCTTTGAAGACAGGGATGACGATTTCTGAATTTGATGCCGCGTCGCATGCAATGTGACCCGAAAATGCGTGAACATCTTCAACCAGCTGCGTTTCGCAGCTTGCCGCAGCAGTTCCGCACACCCCTTTTCCTACGGGTATACGGATACAAGCTGGATTACCTTGAAATGGTCCAAGTACAAGTTCATCTGCACTGTCCATAAGATAAAACCCAGCCCAGTTGATATCCTCAAGGGTTGTAAATAAAAGCGCACTCAAGTTAGCCATATTGGCAACCATGTTATGCTCACCACTGATCAAGCCCTGAGCTTGTTTCACTAAAGTTTGATAAAAATCTTGCTTTTGCATTACCATCAAATTCACGAATTGAACGACAAAAGCTAAAGGTACTCTTTCGGAGAAATAATTAAAACCTTTTCGACTGAAAAAGTATTAATTATCTGTAAAAGCTACGCTACTCGGTCAATTATCACTCAGTTTTATGATTGCGTGCCCGCAAACCAAACAAGAAAAGCCCTGCTGCTAGCATTGACATTAAGGCGTTAACAATAAAACCCACTCCCGATTGTGTGGAAAAAAGATAGCTGAATAGCGCACCACCAAGTAAACCCAATGTTAGCAAACCGCTATATTGCACCTTGTTGTACTTAAACATGAGGATATATCCAGGGACAACGAATAGGCACATGGCAAGACCAACGATATAAGCATTCGAAATTGCACTAAGTAGTAAGTTAAAGAACATCTCACTGCGACCGAGTGTAAAGCTGTAGTAGATACCAAGTACACTGCCTACGATCAATGGGGACAATAAAGAAAACCCTACCCCTTTGCCAACTTGTTTCATATTCAACACTCTCTACACATATTATTTATTCAACATGATAGAGTATTGTGCAAGCCAAGACCCTGCACTAGCAGACTTTGGTCTAATAGGGATTTTAATCGAGTATATACGGCTGAAAATATAGCGCGGAAAAACTTGATACTAGGAACAAAAAAGCCCTCGAATTCGAGGGCTTGAAATGTGGCGGAGAGATAGGGATTTGAACCCTAGATACGCTATTAACGTATGCCGGTTTTCAAGACCGGTGCTTTCAACCA
>NZ_JABWPQ010000020.1:0-120949 GCF_013366255.1 Pseudoalteromonas sp. McH1-7
GCCTCATGATTCACTTGGCGATATGACACCAATTGGTTATCTTGAAGCTGCATAAAATTCTACGAAAGCGCTGTACTGAATTGGGTGGAGTTACAATGTCATGTGTATGTACTCACATCAAAATTTAATATCGGATACTTTGATTTGGTATCTATTTGGTATCCCGCAATTTAAAACAAAAAAATAGCGCCTGAAGGCGCTATTTTTATGGAATTCTAAATTAGAACGGCATTTTGAAGCCTGGAGGCATTTGCATGCCGCCGGTAACTTCTGACATACGCTTTTGTGTTTCTTCACCTACACGACGGACAGCGTCGTTTACCGCAGCGGCAAGTAGATCCTCAATCATGTCTTTGTCGTCTTCCATAAGGCTCTCGTCGATCTCAACGCGACGTACGTTATGGCTACCAAGCATAGTGACTTTTACCAAGCCTGCACCTGCTTCACCAGTGACTTCTAAGCTTTTGATTTCTTCTTGGGCTTTTTCCATGCGCTCTTGCATTTGCTGCGCTTGTTTCATGATGTTGCCCATTCCGCCTTTAAACATATTCTGCTCTCTTATACTTCAATTTGGTTTACTGTGATAAAAGATAAGGGCTAACGCCCCTAATTACAATGCTTGGACGCTATTTTCATCCAGCATTGCGTCAAATTCTTGAACAAATGCGCTGACGAGTGGATCTTCGCGCATTGCTGTTTTTGCTTGCATCAATCTATGCTCATCAAGCTGCTGCTGCACTAAAAACGGAGTACTGCTTAGTGCTTCTATGTAATTAATTTCCAGCGATACTGGCTTCTCTAACAAAGCACTGAGGCTTTCAGTTAATTTTTCTCTCAAAACTCCAGAGTCTAAGTGCTGTTGACTTGCATCTACTTGCAGTTGCACCTGCTCGCCTTCTTGCGTAAACACGCTGTGAAGTGCATATTGACGAATGCGCCCGCCTAGTTGCATTTTTTCAATCATATTTGCCCAATCATCACTTTGGTATGCAAATTTAATGTCGCTAATTGGGCTGACAAAGTTCTCCGGAGCTGGAATTTCAACTTGTGTCTTTTGCTCATTATCATCATGTTTTACAGGTGATAACTGCTCAAGCAATTCCGGCGCTAGATTTTCTGTGATTGGCCGATGACGCGCCTGGAACGCCTCTTTCTTTGGCTTTTTTATTACCGGACGAGGCTCAACCGTTTGCGCTACCTGTGGCTCGACATGCACATTCTCCATAGCCGCAGGCTTTGGCATTTGCATGGGCGCACTCGGCGCCTCAGACTTTTTTACCTCACCATCGGCTCCCACCAATTTACCAGCACCTGAGATGTTGCGATTTTTCAAAATCCTCGCTATAGCAGACTGCGCTTGGCTTTGTTGCTCTGACACCGGGGTACTTGCAGGAGATGTTACTGACTCTACCGCATCATCTGATGATGACAATATCGCTTGTTCGCTTTGTTGTTCATCTGGTGCTGGTGAAAAAGTACTACTTGCAGACTGATACTCTGGTTGTGGCGTTACAACCTGCTCTTGAAAGCCTTGCGCTACGGCCTGTGACATCACGCTATCATATTGGCTTGCTATCTGTGTTTCGTCAGCTTCAGGTTGTGAGCTTGGCCCCACGGGTGCTGATGATATTGGCGCTTGGGGTGTGGCTGGTGGCAAAGTCGGTGCAGGTGCAACTGGTGCAGTACCCTGCTGGCTCTGTGGTGCGCTTGCAACCGAGGTATTTTCAGCCGTTGGCTTTTTTAAAAGTTCACGCAGGTTGCCTACTTTACTTGGCTTTGCCTCTTTCTGCGATGCAGACGGCATGTTGCTCATACTAACGTGACTTTCTTTTTCAAACGCCATGAGGCGTAACATCACCATTTCAAAGCCAAGTTTAGGTTCTGGTGCCCATTTTAGGTCTTTTTTACCATTTAAGAGTAATTGGTACAGTAGTTGACCTTGTTGCGGCGCTAGCTGCTCTGCAAATAACTTGATATCGTTATTATCAAAATTTGATAGACGTGCAGCACTAGGCACTAGCTGCGCTAATTGAATAACGTGCAAAAGTGCGATCAAGTCGTCTAGCACACTGACAAAATTACCATTTTGTCGCGCTATTCTTTCTATACCGTCAAGTAATGCTTCGCCATCGTGGCACAACACCGCAGACAGAAGAATAATCGCATGTGCGCTGTCCATTAGACCAAGCATGGACTGTACAGCTGGCAATGTTAAATTACCATTAGTTTGTGCTATACCTTGATCCGTGAGGCTAAGAGCGTCACGCATACTACCGTCAGCGGCTTTTGAGAGCGTTTGTAACGCGCTAAGCTCAAACTCTATCTGCTCCATTGGCAGTATTTTTTGCAGCTGCTCAACAATTTGGTCTTGTGTCATCGCATTGAGGTTAAATTGCAAGCAGCGAGATAAAATCGTTACTGGTAGCTTTTGCGGATCCGTTGTGGCCAGCAAAAACTTTACGTGTTCGGGCGGCTCTTCTAACGTTTTTAGTAGCGCATTAAAACTATGCTTAGATAGCATATGCACTTCATCGATAAGGTAAACTTTAAATCGGCCACGAGTCGGTGCGTACTGTACGTTGTCTAAAATCTCTCTGGTGTCTTCAACTTTGGTTCTAGACGCGGCATCAATCTCGATTAAATCGATAAACTTGCCACTTTCAATCTCAGTACACGCACTACACTGACCACAAGGCGTTGAAGTCACGCCTTGTTCGCAGTTTAAGCTTTTAGCGAAGATCCTAGCAATCGTTGTTTTGCCCACACCTCGTGTTCCTGTGAATAAATAGGCATGGTGTAGACGCTTTTCATTAAGTGCGTTTACTAGAGCTTGCTTTACATGCTCCTGCCCCATTAATTCGTGGAAATTTTGTGGACGCCATTTACGCGCCAGAACCTGATAGCTCATGCTTATTCGCCTTCGAACTCTACTAAAGAGAGAATGTTGATCCCAAGATCTTGGATTTTCTTTTCACCACCAAGCTCTGGTAACGAAATAACAAACGCCGCGTCAGTCGCTTCACCACCTAGACGCTTAACTAATTTTGCGGTTGCTTCAATAGTACCACCTGTTGCTAATAAGTCGTCAACTAATAGTACTTTATCACCCGCTTCAATGGCGTCAGCGTGTAGCTCTAGGATATCTTCGCCATACTCCAGTTGATAAGATTGGCTGATCACCTCGCGTGGCAATTTCCCTGGCTTACGTACTGGAATAAATGGAATGCCAAGCGCATAAGCAAGCGGCGCTCCAAAAATAAAGCCTCGTGACTCGGTACCAATTATCTTAGTAAATCCACCATCTTTATATGCAGCAATGAATGCGTCGATGGTTGCTTTAAATGCAGCTGGCTCTGCTAGCAGTGAAGTAACATCGCGGAACATGATCCCAGGTTTTGGATAGTTTGGAACCGTTGCGATACTATTTTTGATTAATGACATATTCTCTGTCGTCATAATTACTGTGCTTTAAGTTTATTACAAAAGAGCCAGATTATAACAATTTTCTATCAGGTTGAAACCGACTGATTGATTTTACAGGTGAGGATGAGGAAAAAGCGAACAATTTAGCGCCGAAAAGGCGATGATAATGTGATTAATGTTCTAAGTCGCGCGGCCAGGATGAATCATTTACACTCGTATATTAAGCGCCGAGAGTCAAAAAAGGCTGCGAGTGCAGCCTTATGAATTGCGTGATTAAACTACCGCTGTTGCCCAACCAAGAATAGCGTTTAGACAGCCAATTCCAACAAAAACAGCAACAAATGCAATAAAGTATTTTGCATTAAACGGATCTTTAAAGTCACCTTTAGACATAGATACTACCTTTAATTTTATAACTCGCACCACCAGTTAATATAGATGGTATTGACCAGCGCCCTAGTCCGAGTTTAAGCACGACGAAAATCAGGCTGTATAATAGTCGATGTTACGCGTTGCTTAAAGGTTTTTCGTTTTGATAATGCCTAGTTTTGCCAATTCACCAAGGGTATGCAATGCTCCCTGAAATAGCTGCTCTTGACTAAATTGAGGCACTTGCTTGGCTATATCACTAGTAATTTCATAAAGTTGCGCCCCACCGTTTGATTCAATAACAGATAGCATTAGTGCCGTCATTGGATTTAATGCGATAAACTGTACATCGTCTTCGTCGTCACGAAATAGCGCAAAGCTAAAGGTTTGACCCTCTACTTTGTCCGGTTTAAAGGTCTCGCTTATCTGATGTACTGGGTATTGATAATGGGCAATTCGAGTGGTACTTGCTAAATAGAGGTTGGCATGTCGCAGCGCATCGGCATCGAGTGAATATTCATCCTGTGATTCTACTGTTGTGGCAACATCAAGTTCCAACCATTCATAGTGCGCAAGTTCAAGCATAAACTCCGGATCTGTTGCTGTGGGTTCATATTCGCCTTGTAAAAACAGCAGAAATTCTTGACTGATCTCCAGAAAATACGGTGATTTACAATGGTGTTTGACAAAGAACTGCCTGACTAAGGCAAGCCATTGTGTTGCTGGATACAAGCTCTTAAGTACAGGAAACGCACTACTCACAAACCCTTCTATATTATTGAAAAACAGCTCTTGATATATTTTTAAACGACGAGATTCAATACCACTAGGCGCTGGCTGGTTGTCAGGATCGCGAATGTACGCCATAAAAGCTTGCTGTGTTTCAACAAATGACATGTTTATACCTTTTCTTCCACATTGAAATACTTAACTTGAATGGCTGATATTTGCCCTGCCTCAGCCAGTAATTCAGGCATAGGTGGAATATTAAAATCTCGTTCTAACAAAGTAGGAAATACGCCGTGTAGCTCATAGGCTCGATGCAGCAATTGCCATACAGGCGAAGATACTTCAGCACCATGAGTGTCTACCAATAAATCATCAGCTTCCACAAAATGCCCTGCAATATGTCCGTATGTGATGCGCTCGGTTGGCATCGCTGCCAAAAACTGCTCCGCATCATAACCATGATTAATAGAGTTAACGTAAATATTATTTACATCTAAAAGTAAGTCACAATCTGCTTCTTCTAATACCGCCAGCGTAAATTCTAACTCCGACATTTCTTGACCTGGAGCGGCATAGTAAGAAACATTTTCTACCGCGATACGACGCTCAAGTATATCTTGAACTTTTTTGATCCGCTTTGCGGTATGGCGAATAGCCTCCTCGGTAAACGGTATGGGCATAAGGTCATACATGTGACCGTCACCAGAGCAATAACTAAGATGTTCACTGTAGGTATGGATATTATGCTGCTTAAAAAATGTTTTAAGCTGTGATAGAAACTCGGTATCGAGCGGTGCGGGTGACCCCAAAGACAAGGATAAGCCATGGCAAATAAACGTGTGTGCTTGAGTTAGCGCTTGAAATTGCTTGGCTAACTTACCACCAAATTTTATCCAGTTTTCTGGTGCAACTTCAAAAAAGTCAATTTGCGCGGGAGGGTTGTTTAACACATCCTCAATCATTTCTCGACGTAGGCCAAGTCCTAGATTACCTAGCTTCGCTGCCATTTACTCTCACCTTAGTGATTACTGTTGACGGATATAATACTGAAAAGCTAAAACAATTTCTGTGGTGATGTTTTGCTTAGTCTGAGGTACATCATGGCACAGCTCATCAAAATCCACTGTGCCATAAGGTAGGGTTAAGTGTGTTTTATAACCAGTAATTAGTGGCTACCACCACATTTGCCTTCGCCACACTTACCTTCTTTTTTGCCTTTAGCGTCGCCGCCACATTTACCTTCGCCGCACTTACCTTCTTTTTTGCCTTTAGCGTCGCCGCCGCATTTACCTTCGCCGCACTTGCCTTCTTTTTTGCCTTTAGCGTCGCCGCCGCATTTACCTTCGCCGCACTTGCCTTCTTTTTTGCCTTTAGCATGACCACCGCATTTACCTTCGCCGCACTTGCCTTCTTTTTTGCCTTTAGCATCGCCGCCACATTTACCTTCGCCGCATTTGCCTTCTTTTTTGCCTTTAGCATCGCCGCCGCATTTACCTTCGCCGCACTTACCTTCTTTTTTGCCTTTAGCATCGCCGCCACATTTGCCTTCGCCGCACTTGCCTTCACCAGCATCTAGTTGATAACCCGAGGTCATTGTTTCAAAGCTAAATGGATTGGCGTTTGCATCAGTAGCAGTAAGACCCGCAGTGCCTGCAACCACAGCGCTTAACGTAAGCGCGATAGAGTTATTTTTAATTGTATTCATACTGTATGCTCTCTCGAAAATAGTTGATTCAATTAGTAGACCAAGCTGGCTAGAGTTTTATTTCGCTCTTTTTTAAAAATTTCATGTTTACCGTATCATGCTCAAGTATGCTTGGGATAACTATCCTTTACCGTCGCGGTGTTTGTATTAAATTCACCCTACTCCAGTCTAATAGTAATTAAAAAATTAACAAAGCTCTCCCTACAAATATTACACCTTTAGTCCAACTCCCTACTATTGATGACTTACATTGCACGATTAGCTAAAATGGCGCGCTTTGAAGGTGTCATCTGCTGCGGCACCATGTTGCTGTATCTGAGGTTGTTATATGAAACTTGTTCTTGCGCCAATGGAAGGGGTCGTCGATTTTAAAATGCGTGAACTACTCACTGATATTGGAGGGTTTGATCTCTGCGTCACAGAGTTTATTCGTGTTGTTGACCTCACCTTTCCTCGCCGAGTTTTCGTCAGGTACTGCCCAGAGCTACTCAATGGCGGTTATACGAAGTCTGGAACTCCTGTTAGGATCCAACTGCTAGGGCAAGTCCCACACGCCCTTGCTGCCAATGCAAGAAAAGCTGTAAAGCTCGGCTCTCACGGAGTTGACCTTAACTTTGGCTGTCCTGCAAAAACAGTTAATAAAAGCAGAGGCGGCGCCGTATTACTAAAAGAACCGGAGCAAATATACCAAATTATTAAAGCGGTGCGAGAAGCAGTACCAACTGAGCAAGAGGTGAGTGCCAAGATTAGACTTGGTTTTGATGACGACGCAAACAGCACTGAGATTGTCGATGCAGTTCAGCAAGCCGGAGCCTCAAGCCTAGCTATTCATGCGCGGACAAAAAGAGATGGATATAAGCCGCCTGCATATTGGGAAAAAATACCGCCTTTACTGTCAAGGTTAACCATTCCTGTTATCGCAAACGGTGAAATTTGGCAAGTTGAGGATGCACTGCGTTGCCAGGAGCGTAGCCAATGCCAAGATCTTATGTTGGGTCGCGGAGCATTAGCAACGCCAGATTTAGCAGCTAAAATCAAAGCATACAAAGCAGATAAGCCCTACTCACCGCTTTCATGGGAAAATGTGGTCTATCACATATTGCATTCTTCAATGCACCAAGATGAAAATATGAGTGACAAGTACTTTTCGTCTAGAACGAAACAGTGGTTAAGCTATCTAAAGCGTCAGTATAACGATGCCCATCTTGTGTTTGACGAAATCAAAACACTTAAAAGCAAACAAGATGTCGTTAGAGTGCTTGAGAAATATGCAATATCTCCAGACCTTGATTCAAATCATAACAGCAAAGCTATACCCAAATGATAATGGGGCGTCGGATAGGAGAGCGCCCATGAATGAAAATGTAATAAACTACGAGCAAAGCCTTCAGGCTGAACTTACTGCACTGAGAAATGACTTTTTAGGTGAGTTGAAATCCTCACCCAATGAGTTTACACATAACCTTGCCAACACTTTAGAAGTTAATCCGCCAAATAAGTGGTTAGATATTGTGGTGGAAAAGATTAATCCGGAGCAATTCCCACAATACGATCGGCTGATGAAAGTCGAGGCTGCACTTTGTCAAATGGAGATCGGCCAATTTGGTTACTGTTGCGATTGTGAACAAACGATTGAGCCTGAGCTGCTAGAGCAAGACCCTGCAACTCAGCGCTGTATAAGTTGTAAAGCTAAGGCTGCAAGAAGTATGGATATGCAGCAAAAATAGTTGCAGGAAAATACACGATATTAGCAATCAATTGTTGTGCTTGTTGTTCATTCAGCGCTAGTCTTGAGTTGAGCACAACAAATGCTTGCTGTTGTGACCACCCTTGGTAGTGCAAGCCCAAATCTACTTCCATTATTGTTAGCAATAACATCTTATGCTGTTTTCTTACTTGTTTACATTTGGCAACCGATGCTGGCAAATTAACAAAGCCGTCTCGCCAGTTCAGCCCAGTTAACTTTTTACAACTATCTGGTAGCAACTCTAAAATGTAAGGGCGATGTAGATTCGGCATCACTGGCGGTACTGTATTTGTATCATGTACAGTAAGCTTAGTTAAGTTAGCCAATACCTTGTTAGGTGAAGTCTTTATGGAACCATAAAAGTTTAGTTTAGATTGATACCACTCTTTACCATTGGGAAGCTGATGTAAACCAAGCATTGCTCTTGGCTTGTAGCTGTTTAAGTAACTAATCAAGTCATCACGTGATTGGAGTGCTATATCAGCAGAAGTCAACTGTTCCAGTAATCCCTGGTGTTCAAGTCGGTTCAGCCTAATATTGCTTTCACTTGCCTCTACCAGCTTTGATTTGACGAATAAAAACCATTTATCAACTACTTCAGTACTCACCTTTTCTTGAATATACGCTATCACAGGTACATTACCAGGCCAGGGCAAGTAGCGCTCGGGGTAGCGCTGCTGAATTCTTAGATAATCTAATTCAGAATGTATAGCTACATTGGATGAGAGCAATTTATTTGAAAGGATTGAATGCCTACGCTCTAGATACGCTTCAGTAAACGGAAGCTCGTTGATCTCCAAGTCAGACTGTCTATACAGTGCGCTATTTAACGCGCGTAATTCTGAGCTGAACTCTTGCTCATTGAGGGAGAGGTTATTATCTCCACATGCAGTTAACGTGGAAAGTAGGATTGAGATTAACAAGGCTAAAGAATACTTTTTCATGGCTTAACTTCATATCTGAGAATCAAAAAAGCCCCTTTCGGGGCTTTTTTATTAAAGGCTGATGCCTTTGCGCTGTGCTTTGTCTTTAATGTAGGTTTCCCAACTCTTCGCAAACTTACGAGTACTCGGGTCATCCTGCGCCTTCACGATTGCTGCGTGGGCTTGCTTAAATTTGCCCTGATAGAAGTAAGCTTCTGCAAGATCTGCATATGCACTACCTTTTTTATCAGTACCAAGTTCAAGCGCCTTATTCAGCCTTACTACCGCAGCACTATATTTTTGTGCTTGATGTAGCAAGCTACCTGCTCGGCGATAAAGATCGGCATCATTATCAATTTTCGCTGCTTCTTCATAGAATTTTGCAGCGTCAGTGATTTCTTTAGCTTGATGATAATAACTTGCAAGTGCTGTTAGGTTCTGCTTTGTACGTTCAATCTTGCCATCTTTGATGGCTTTTTCGAAAGTTTGAGCAGCGCGCCAAGGACTATCTGTTAAAGAGTATAAACTACCAAGAATTTTGTAGTCATTCTCTTTTGCAAAATAGCCTTTGTCATACGCAACCTTCATTACAGTCATACCTTTACTGTAATCTTCAGTTTGCAAATAAAAACCACCAAGTTGAGTCCACACTTTAGGGTCTTCTGGGAAAACTCTAACCAGTTCTTCACCAACTTTCACAGCATTTTTGAACTGCTTCAGTTCAAAGTAAGCCGCTACTTTCATCAGATAGTACTGTTTATTAGGCTCTTCTACACCGGCAATTGCTTTATCAGCAGGAGCAATAACGTTTTTGAATTGCTTCAACTCATAATATGCCTGTGCAATACGACCATATACTTTTCCATCAGTTTCACCAGTGAAATCCATCCAAGCTTCATAGGCTTTAATACCTTCTGCGTACTTTTCAGTACCCAATAAAAGGTCACCTAATAGCTTCATGATGTCCGCTTGATCTTTAAAATTAAGCGCATCTGGTGCAATTGCTTGACGAGTATATTTAATGGCCTCGGCGTAATTTTCTTTTTGAGCATACAGCTGACCCAGATAACGGTTAACCGTTGCTTTGTCAAACTCATCAGAAGGGTCTAGCTCACGAAGCATTGCTATTGCTTCATCCACTTTCTCTTCGTTATATAAGTCGAAAGCTTGGGCAACTTTTTTACCTACCCGCTCACCCATGATTTTAGTTTTTGCCGCTTTACGCTTTTCTATTTCTTCATAGTTTGGCGCAGCAGAAACTGATCCTGAGTACGTACCACCAGTCAGTGCGATAAGAAGAGCAAGAGCTGTAAATTTAGGTAAACTTTTCATATCCTGCCTCCTTAGTCTTGGTTCAATGTGAAATCAAGCTGAACAGTGATGCCCGGCTGTTTCTGTGGTTTACCATCAACAACCTTTGGACGGTATTTCCACTTACGAAGCGCACGTTTAGCTTCACGGTCAAATATACGCTTTGGTTCAGCTTCAATAACTTCGATGTCTTCAACACCACCAAGTTCATTGATTGTGAATGATAAGCGTACCCAACCTTCTTTGCCATCACGAGCAGCTTGCGGTGGATATTTAGGCTCAATTCGAACGATAGGTGTTGCATCACCATCGCGACCGAACTCACCTGGTCCAGATAAACCACCTGCTGTACCACCTAGATCAATACTAGGCATATTAAAGCCGATGTTACCACCTGTCGGATCAGCAACGTCAGGCTGAGGCGGCTGCGGCTTAGGCGGCTGTTTAGGCGGTGGCGGCGGCGGAGGCGGGACACGCTTCCGCTGCTGCACCTTTGATTCAGGTGGATTCGACATAATCTCAACTATTATCTGTTCTTTTTGAACATCTGCCCTATCTGCTCCGCCGGAGATAAGATACGACATAAAAAAGAACAAGCCGAGAGTTACTGCCCCACCTGCTAGAAGTGAAAACAGAAGTCGAATCATTACTGATCTCCAGCTATTGAAATCTTCAGGTTGTCGCCAGTCGCTTTGATCTGATCCATAACCTTCACTACTACGCCGTGTTTCGCGCCTTTGTCAGCTTGAATAATTACCACGTCTGTAGGTTGCTCGGCCATTAGACTTTCAAGGTTAGCACTAACACGTTCAACATCTACCTGACGCTTATCCATCCAAATCTCACCGTTTTCACGGATTGCAATGAAGATGTTCGCGTTCTTAGTTTTTTGTGCTTGTGCCGCTTTTGGCTTGTTAACCTCAATACCAGCTTCTTTAACAAAAGAAGTGGTTACGATGAAGAAGATAAGCATGATGAATACGATGTCTAGCATCGGCGTCATATCTACTGCTGCATCTTCCTCTTCACGAAAACGTTGTTTACGTGCCATAGTTCAATCTCTCTCTAGTGATGAGGCAAGCTATCAACTAGCTTCTCTTTAGCCATTTTTGCACGTGCTTCTAAACGCGTGCTAAAGAAAACACCTGATAGTGCCGCAACCATTCCAGCCATTGTTGGTACCGTAGCCATTGAAATGCCTGAAGCCATTAATCGTGCGTTACCCGTACCTTGAGTAGCCATTGTCTCAAATACTGTGATCATACCTGTCACTGTACCTAAAAGACCGATTAAAGGACACATTGCAACCAATGTTTTGATAATCAACATACGCTCATCTAATTTTTCAGACGCTTCAGAAATCCAAGCATCGCGGATTCTGTGTGCGTACCAAGACGTAGTATCTTGGCGGGCGTCCCACTTAGTGACTATTTCCTTGTGTATTTTAGGAAATTCGCCCAGCAGGAACCAATAGCGCTCAATCATTAAAACCCACATTAGAAAGAGTGCTATTGCGACCACGTATAATACATCGCCGCCTGTAGCAACAAAATCCCTGATAGATTCCCATATCTCCATCAGGACTAACATTAGGCTTTCTCCTTCTCCGCGTGAGCGGCAACAATACCTGCGCTTTGCTCATCTAGGATGTGTAGAACCGCTTTACTACGACCAGCAACAACAGCGTGAAGTAGAATTAGTGGTAGAGCTGCAATTAGACCTAGTGCTGTAGTTACTAGCGCTAGAGAGATATTACCAGCCATGATCTTCGGATCACCTGTACCGTGTAGCGTGATTGATTCGAACGTCATGATCATACCAACAACCGTACCTAGTAGACCTAGTAGTGGCGCGATAGCCGCTAGGATCTTGATGATATTTACACCCATCTCAATACGTGGAGTTTCACGTAAGATAGCTTCGTCAAGTTTAAGCTCTAGGTTTTCAACGTCTTGGTCTTTGTTATCGTGGTATACTTTCAAGATACGACCAAGCGGGTTGTTTGTGTTCGGGTTATTCGCGTTTTTAATTTGCGCTTTGATTTTGCCGCTCACGATGAATAGGTCAAGCATACGGATAACCGCAATCAACGCACCTAAGATAAGTAGTGCTGTGATGATATAACCAACCGTGTCACCTTGGTGCCAACGTTCTTCCATTGTTGCGCGCTGAGTATTAAGTTGTAGTAGTGAACCACGAGTTGGGTCTACTGCAAACTTAACGTATTGATCAGCAGATGCACCGATTAAGCGCTCAACACCAGCAAGCTCACCACCTGGTTGCTTACCTAGTGGAACGATTTGTTTGTTTTCAGAATCGTAGATTACATAACCGTCTTTTGTTACTAGGTTGAAGTTACCTACACGCGTTACTTCTTTAACGTTAATGTCACCGCTTAGCTCTGCAACTTCAGCTTCAAATTTTGAAACTTTTGCAGACTCTGTCATTTCAGTCTGGAATGCAATCCAAAGTTCTTCAAGTTCACGAGTAGTAGGAAGTTCTTTCGCTTCCGCTAGTGAACGAAGTACTTCAGCACGCCCAGGCTTTTCAGCACTTACAAGTGATGCTTCAATTGAGCCAATAGCATCAGCTGCTGAACGACGAACAACACCGAACATTTCACCTAGAGTACCTTTGGCATTCTCTAGTTCAACTTCTTTTTCAGCAAGTGTGATTTCGTTTTGCTTAAACTGCTCGTTTAAACGATCGCCACGCGCTTTTTCAGCGGCTAAGTCACGTTTTGCTTTGTTCAATAAAGCTTGCTTGTCAGCACGGTCGTTTAAGAACTCTTGCTCACGTTGCTTGTTGATTTTGCCTTCAGAGATACGGTTTTGTTTAACCTGCTCTAAGATTTTGTCCAACGCTTCAGTGTTCGCGTGTGCATTCAGCGCGGCACCAGCAGAAACTGTTAACGCTGCAGCAACTGCAAAACCTTTAAATAGTTTCTTCATCATTAATTACTCCGCGCCAAAAATTGGTAGGTTTACAAGTTCAGGAGCCGCTTGCTTACGAGCAATACGGATCATGCTCTTAACTGGCTTAAGATATTCTTCACCCAGTTGATCCCACTTCTTGGTGTTGTTATTCCAAACCCAAGCGTGTTTTTGGTCGAACGACTGAGCAACGTATGCGATACGGCCAAGACGTGCGAAGTCAACATTGATATTTTTGCCGTTTTGTTCAAGTGAACCTTGGCTTGCAACCATAGTTGTGCTGTAACCTGTTTCAAGTGTGTAAGCTTCAAGCACCTGACGGAACTTTTCAGAAGTCGTTACAGAAGAGTTCGTCATAATGCTACGAAGTCTCTCGACACGCTCTAAACGTGTTTCTTGATTAAACGGAACGTCCGCTTTGATGAATTGCTCAAGCGTATCGATCATGCGATACATCAAAGGCACAACGTCCTGTTTTGTCTTATCAATAGTACCAATTTGACGCTCAAGAGACTCAATACCAGCATTCTGGTCTGCTACAAGGCGTGCAACGTGGTCGTTGTACACTTTTAGCAGTTCTGTTTCGTCGATAAGACCACGGTATTCAGCGATCATTTCTTGAGACTGACCATATAGGTTATCAATCTTTTCTTGAGACTTTTTAGCAGCCGTTTGAGTTTGTTGACCTACTTTTTGTATGTCATTCAAAGGATCTGCAATCACATTGCTGCTTGCAAAAGCTGTCGCGCCTAAAAGCGCCGTAGCTACAAGGCTCTTTCTGATTTTAACAGACATAGTTCCCAACCAATTAAGTAATGTTACTTTTATAATTTTTGCGCTCTTAATACGTAGTAAGAGCAACCCTGACATCATTTGACAGATATCAACCGTTCAATAATGCTAAATGCAACACGATGTGTCAACTTCGCTGTGAAAACATTTTTTGTCAATAAATAAGTAATAATTATATAGAAAACAAAAAATTAACATCAAAAACACAGCAAAAGATACAGAACTCTCGTAAAACCAACCTTTTGCATACGCTATTTACAATGCTTTACATCAGATTTATTCCAATAAGCTGAATAGATATTCCACATAAATATAATGAATAAACATAAAAAACAGCAAGATAAACAAAGTATGTCATTGTATTATGCGAAAATTATTTCATCGTCTGCAAATTAGCGCAAAATTTGTTTATCTATCCCAAATCTCTTGATCTATTTTTTCCTGTAAAATTCGTACGAATTCAGCGACGTGTAGACCATCCATTAACGCATGGTGCACCTCGATACAAAACGGCATAGTTCCATCTGCTTTATTATATTTTCCGAAAACAAATTTAGGAATGCCAAAGTCATCTCTACTGTGCCTTGCATGATTGAAACTAGAAAATGACAACCAGGGTAGAATTGACACATGGACACAATTTGGGGATAGACTTTCTGATAAAAACTGCTCACTAAGTAACGGCCCATCCAGTTGTTCAGCTTTACAGTGAAGATTCATACTAATGAAGCGCTTAAAGTCACGCTCGGGAGCCAACCTTACAAACCTAAATGTTTCATCATCACGCAGAAATACACTGCTAATTTCCACTTCATCGTACTCAACAACATCACTTGACTCAATACGATAACGGATTGGGGCGTATTGCTGTAATGCCAGTTGTAGAGCATACAAGCATGTTAGTGAGAAAGGCGTTTCAGTTCGCTTACTCAGCTCGTATAAGCGCCGCATTTGCAAAGTAACAGTCACAGAGAAAAACGGCTGTTCAAACTCATTGAAAAAAGCGTAGTGTTCTTTACGGGGCCAAGCTTCTAGAGAAATTTTCTTTTTCATACAAAAAAAGGGGCTTGCGCCCCTCTCTAAATCAGTTAAACGGCTCCACTATTATAGCCCGTTTTTAATGATCTCTTGTGCTAATTTGTCTGCAATTATATGCGTAGAAATTTGCTCTTGTTCAGATCGCTTGAAGATTTCTGTCAGCGTATCGTAAATACCTTCAACATGCTTAGTTGCTGCCGCTTCATCATAACCTTCAGGTTTCGTTTCATAATAAACGTTAATGATACCGCCAGCATTTATCACATAATCAGGGGCATACAAAACGCCCTTTTCGCGAATAATTTCACCATGGCGCGATTCAGCCAGCTGATTATTTGCACATCCAGCAATAATCTTCGCTTTTAAGCGAGGGATAGTGTCGTCATTAATGGTTGCACCTAACGCACACGGCGCATAAACATCAACGTCTAAGTCATAAATTTCATCGATACTGACAGCTGTTGCGTTAAAATCATTAACAACACGCTGTACTGACTCTTGGTTAATGTCGGTAACAAAAAGCTCTGCGCCTGCTTCGTGAAGGTATTTGCATAATGTGTATGCCACAGCGCCTAAACCTTGTACAGCAACTTTAACTCCAGCGAGATCTTCGTGACCATGCTTATGTTGATATGCCGCTTTGATGCCAAGGAAAGTACCTAATGCGGTAAAAGGAGATGGGTTACCGCTTTTGCCCTCTAGCCCCATCACATAATTTGTTTCTTTATGCATGGTCATTACATCACCAGTTGTGATGTTTACATCTTCGGCTGAGTAATAGCTGCCACCTAAACGTTCAAGATGTCTTCCGAATGCACGAAATAACGCTTCTGATTTTATTGTTTTCGCGTCACCAATGATCACCGATTTACCTCCACCAAAAGGCAGTCGTGCAACGGCATTTTTATATGTCATCCCTTTTGATAGACGTAAAACATCATACACAGCATCTTCATCTGACGCATAGTTCCATAATCGGCAGCCACCTACCGCTGGCCCCAACTTAGTATTGTGAACAGCAATGATAGCTTTTAAGCCAGACGCTTCGTCCGAGCAAAACACGACTTGCTCATGATTATCAAATTCAACTTGGTTAAATACAGCCACTTTCTTTTTCTCCAAAATTATCAATCCCACTTGGGCATGCTGTTTGATGTTATACCAATTTTCTTAATTAAGTGGTCTATTTTGGGGCGAGAAAACCTTGTCGATAACCAGGCAAAAATTTTGCTATTTAGTTGTTCTAAATAAGAAATTTTTAACGCAGTTAGCGTCAGATTTACTCCTTCAAATTGAGCAAGTATTAAGTCAAATTGGTATTAGGTAATATTACGACTCATCAAACGCAAATAGCGCTGAAATTGGCTAGACTCTATCACTAACTTTAGCACCATTCCACAAATTGAGATGATATAAACCCATTTGCACTCAAATACAAATATAAAATCCAACAAATTATAAAATCAAGGCAAATATATCCTAAAAAACAGTCTTTAATCAGAATTTAATCTAAGTTATTTGAATTTCCCGAAGTTACTGTTTACGTAAACGGAAAGCACTTTGATAATGTAAACTATCACATACAGAAAAAGGGAGGCATATGCCTCCCTTTTCTCTGTTACGATGCCTTAACTAAGCTTACTATCTAGCTCTTCAATTTTGGCTTTCCAAATAGCAGGGCCCTGAGTGTGGGCATTTTCACCGTTGCTGTCGACAGCAACGGTTACTGGCATGTCTTCTACTTCAAACTCGTAGATAGCTTCCATACCTAAGTCTTCAAATGCTACAACGCGTGACTTCTTAATCGCTTTTGCCACTAAATATGCAGCACCGCCAACAGCCATTAGATAGACGGATTTATTTTGTTTGATCGACTCAACCGTCGCAGGCCCACGCTCAGCCTTACCAATCATACCGATAAGTCCCGTCTTCTCTAACATTAAGTCAGTAAACTTATCCATACGTGTAGATGTGGTAGGACCTGCAGGGCCTACAACTTCGTCGCCAACAGCGTCCACAGGACCTACGTAGTAAATAAACTTATTAGTAAAGTCGACGCCTTCTGGTAGCCCTTCACCTGAGTTGATCATTTCTTGGAGGCGCTTGTGAGCAGCATCACGACCAGTGAGAATTTTACCCGAAAGTAATACTGTTTCACCCATCTTCCACTCTTGGATATCGTCTTTAGTCAGTGTGTCTAAGTTAACACGTCGAGTATCTTCACCGACTTCCCAAGTTACTTCTGGCCAATCTTCAAGTTTTGGTGCTTTCAAGTCGGCAGGGCCTGAACCATCAAGAGTAAAATGCACGTGACGAGTAGCTGCACAGTTAGGGATCATAACAACTGGCTTAGATGCAGCGTGGGTTGGTGCAGTTTTAATTTTGACATCAACAACCGTTGTTAAGCCACCAAGACCTTGTGCACCAATACCTAACTTATTAGCACGCTCAAAAATTTCTAGACGTAGCTTTTCTTCCGCTGTTTCAGCGCCACGCTCCATTAATTCATGGATATCGACCGGATCCATTAATGATTCTTTCGCAAGTACCGCTGCTTTTTCCGCAGTACCACCGATACCTATACCCAACATCCCCGGTGGACACCAGCCAGCGCCCATGGCAGGTAACGTTTTCTCTACCCACTCGGCTACATCATCAGATGGGTTTAACATCACCATTTTAGTTTTGTTTTCTGAGCCACCGCCTTTGGCAGCGATCATCACTTCAACTTCTGCACCTGGTACCATATCAATATGAACAACAGATGGCGTGTTGTCTTTGGTGTTTTTACGACTACCAGCAGGATCAGCGACAATTGATGCACGCAGCGGGTTGTCTGGATTGGTGTATGCGCGTCGTGTACCTTCATCTACCATCTGTTGAACAGTTAAGTCCGTTTTGTCCCACTTAACATCCATACCTACTTTAACAAAGCAAGTAACGATACCGGTATCTTGGCACAACGGACGTTTACCTTCAGCTGACATCCGTGAGTTGATAAGAATTTGCGCAATCGCATCTTTTGCAGCCTTACTTTGTTCTTTTTCGTAGGCCTTCTCTAACGCTTGGACAAAATCAAGTGGGTGATAAAATGAGATATATTGAAGCGCATCTTCAATGCTATCAATAAAGTCTTGCTGACGGATTGTGCTCATGACGGTTCCTCAATTTTCGACGGTATGGTTCAGGATTGAAACGCTACGCTGGCAATTGTTGTTATTCAGCGTCAGAAAGTCAATTTCAATACCTTGAACTATGGAATAGCAAGCAACTATGATAACCTCCTCGCCCGTTTGGGGCTAGCTTTGCAGGTCAAGTAAATGATAAATGAGCAAATAAACTGTGTTAAATTAGACATTCAACTGAGTGCAGTTGAACTTTTTGAATACTTTGCAAACGAAACGCAAGCGATCCTGTTAGATTCGTGTGATTCTGAACATATCAACAGTCGCTACCACATTATCGCTTTTGAACCTTTGCATACACTTGAAGCGCGGGACGGTGCCATTTATTTAGACGGTAAAATAATGGATCAATCTGCTTTTACCATCATGAAAAGTAAACTGGCATTAATGAATCAAAGTCAAGCTAGCCATGGTTTACCATTTACTGGGGGATGGCTTGGCTATTTTGGTTACGACTTTGGCCGCTACATTGAACAAATTCCCAGTACAGCCGACCAAGATATTTCGCTTCCTGATACGCATATCGGGCTGTACCCTGATGCACTTATTTTTGATAAAACCGCTAATGCGTGGTTCTACGTCTCTCAACCAAAAACCGATAGACTAGCAAATTACTTGAGCCGTATAGAAGCGCCCTCGTGCTACAACGCATTTACTCTCACATCAACGTGGCGTTCAAACATGTCTCAAACACAGTACGAGGATAAGTTTAACAAGATTCAAGCATATTTACTCAGTGGGGACTGCTACCAAATCAATCTCGCACAGCGTTTCAGCGCAACATATGATGGTGCTCCTTGGCTTGCCTATAAGAAACTTAGAAATAGCAATCGTGCACCATTTTCAGCGTTTTACACACTTGGAAATAGCGCAGTGCTATCTGTATCTCCTGAGCGTTTCATCCAAGTAAAAAATAATGTTGTTGAGACTAAACCAATTAAAGGAACCCTGCCTCGTTTGCCCGATGAGCAAGCCGACCTTGTGCAAGCAAAAGCACTTCGCAACAGCACCAAAGATCGCGCTGAAAATGTCATGATTGTTGATTTGCTTAGAAATGATTTAGGTAAAGTAGCTAAACCAGGCTCAGTCACAGCACCTGCTCTTTTTGATATTGAGAGCTTTCCTGCGGTTCACCACTTAGTCAGCACAATCACTTCCGAATTGGCCGAAGGCAAATGCGCGGTGGATCAATTAGAGGCCGCATTCCCTGGCGGTTCAATTACTGGCGCCCCCAAAATAAGAGCAATGGAGATAATCGAAGAGCTTGAGCCGCATAGACGTAGCGTTTATTGTGGGTCGATAGGATACCTAAGTGCATGTGGAAATATGGATACATCCATTACTATTCGTACATTAGTTTGTCATCAAAATAAAATTTATTGTTGGGCAGGTGGTGGTATAGTAAAGGACTCTCAAGCCCAGCTTGAGTACGAGGAAACGTATCATAAAGTAAACAAGATTTTACCAGTATTAAATGAAAACTGATCAAGTAATCTCGCAATTTTTACTGGCGTCATCAGCTGCGCCAGTGCAGCAAACAAAAGGCGCTGTGCATACGACTATAAATCAAGCTGCACGAAAAAATACTGTGCACAGTGCAGTATTACTTCCTATCGTAAGCGTCCATGACCGCGCACACCTACTCTTTTGTAAACGCAGTAATATTCTAAACAGTCATCCAAGTCAGATCTGCTTCCCAGGTGGTAAAGTCGAACAACAAGACGCCAATATTATTAATACAGCGCTTAGGGAAACCGAAGAAGAAATTGGTTTGTCTATCACAGAATCTCAAGTGTTAGGTACGCTGCCCTTATTGAGCACGTTGACAGGCTATCAAATCACTCCCGTCGTAGCTAAGGTACATCAGCATGCCAAATGGCTAGGACAAAGTGCTGAAGTCCAGCATACTTTTGTGCTTCCTTTGAAACAGCTCAAGGCACAAAAAAATTGGCAGACCTTCAATTTTATCCATAAAGGAGAGTCAGTCTCTCTTGAAGGGTTTATGACGCCTCATGGTTTACTATGGGGCGCGACAGCTAAAATCGTAAAACAGTTTATCCAGCTAGTGTAGCCATAAGTGATTCGACTCATTGTTTTGAGATCTTTTATGTAGTTTCGCGCTCGCTCTCCCCTTTTTTGGCGCTTGTGGTCCATAAAAATAGCCTTACCCCATCAGTTTTGCCGAATTTGGGTTACTTCCCTCTACAGACACGTTATGATGACGTCCGTTTTAAAGGCAATGTGAGTAAAATTTATGATCAGTGCATTCGATATGTTCAGTATCGGTATTGGACCTTCCTCCTCTCATACTGTTGGACCAATGCGTGCTTCTAGGCTTTTTGTTCAAGACTTATTAGCACAAGGCATTATTGATAATATCACCTCGGTGAAAGTAGAGCTTTATGGCTCATTGGGTCAAACTGGAATTGGGCATGGCTCTGGCAAGGCAGTCATTCTAGGACTTGCAGGTTACGACCCTGAAACAATTGACGCAGATCTCGTTCCTGAAATTCTTGATACTATTGAGAATGAACAAGTTATCTATCTTGATAAACAGTATAAAGTTAAGTTTCCCAAACAAGGGGCTATTGTTTTTCACCGCAGAAAAACACTGCCAAAACATTCAAATGCAATGGAAATCAAGGCATTTAATGGTGAAGAGCTCGTCCACAGTCAAATATATTATTCAATTGGCGGTGGATTTATTGTTACAGACCAAAACTTCGAAGCTGAGAAGCAAGCGGCCCTTGATATTAGAACGGAAAATCCGGCACCTTATCCATTTAATTCAGCAGCTGAGCTATTGGAGATGTGCAAAGAGTCTGGTCTTAGTGTGTCATCCTTGATGATGGCAAACGAAAAGACGCTAAGAAACGAAAGTGAAATTAAAGAAGCGCTTTTTCACATTTGGCAAGTCATGAAAGCCTGTATTGAGCGCGGCATGAAGACCGAAGGCATCCTACCGGGCGGACTAAAAGTACGTCGACGGGCACCAAGTTTATACTTAAAGTTAAGTGTTGAGACGCATCAAGATCCGCTGCGAGCAATGGACTGGGTCGATCTTTTTGCCCTTGCGGTTAATGAAGAAAACGCAGCAGGTGGCCGTGTTGTGACTGCACCGACAAATGGCGCCGCGGGGATTCTTCCTGCTGTGTTGATGTATTACCATACCTTTATCAAAGAAGTTGATATGGAAATTGCGACTCGCTACCTGCTGACAGCAGCCGCTATTGGTATTCTATACAAGAAAAATGCCTCAATTTCAGGCGCTGAAGTTGGTTGTCAGGGTGAAGTTGGTGTTGCCTGCTCTATGGCCGCAGGCGCGCTCACTGAAATTATGGGTGGTAACGTTGTCCATGTTGAAAATGCAGCTGAAATTGGTATGGAGCACAATTTAGGCCTTACTTGCGATCCTGTTGGAGGCTTAGTGCAAGTACCTTGTATAGAGCGTAATGCAATGGGTTCAATTAAAGCGATTAACGCATCGAGACTGGCACTGCGCGGTACTGGCGATCAAAAAGTGTCGTTGGATAAAGTCATTAAAACCATGCTCGATACTGGTAATGACATGAAAACAAAATATAAAGAAACAGCTCGTGGCGGGCTGGCAGTAAATATCATTGAGTGCTAACTGACAATTGTCAGTTCACTTTTTAATATACTTAATGGCATCATGGGCTATTTCGTGATGCCATTTTTTATTGCGGATAACATTACGAAATTATACCAATTTTAATAAACTCTAGATTTGAACCTTCAAGTTGAGTCGAAACAAAGTCTAGATGATATTCTTTATAAGGAGTAATACTGTCATGTCAGGCACTACAATGGTTTTTCTCATCGTACTAATTTGTGTCGGCGGCGGCATCATTAGTGAGATGTACAAGCGACGTTTGGAATTTAAAAAAGCGGGCACTCACACTAAGGAGCAACAAGCACAGCTGCAAGCTGAAATTAATGCGCTAAAATCCCGAGTAGCAGCACTTGAGCAAATTGTAACGGATGAAGGTTACCAATTAAAAAAGGACATAGATAATCTGAATTAGTCTAAACACTGGCGAGCATAGTCAGTTTCAACATATTGGAACTTACCATCCAAGGCGCTGCCTTGCGCTTGGATAGGTTCTCCGTCTCCTCATAATAACCAGAGGCAAAGCTGGTATTTATGTGTAGAGCAAGCACTGATAAGAAAGGCCTGTAGCGAGCTGGCGTTAGGTAGTATGCTTATAGCTCCCTACCTCTCGT
Source organism: Pseudoalteromonas sp. McH1-7 (assembly GCF_013366255.1). Classification (NCBI taxonomy): domain Bacteria; kingdom Pseudomonadati; phylum Pseudomonadota; class Gammaproteobacteria; order Alteromonadales; family Pseudoalteromonadaceae; genus Pseudoalteromonas; species Pseudoalteromonas sp. McH1-7. The sequence goes on from NZ_JABWPQ010000020.1 coordinate 22,401, forward strand.
AGGGAGCTTACTAATGCGTTAGTTAACCAATTAACCATTTAGCCATAAGTACAATAACGGGTAATGTTACCAGCGTTCTTAGAATAAAAATCAGAAACAATTCCCATAAGTTTACTGGTATTTTGCTTCCCAGAAGCAGTGCACCCACTTCAGACATATAAATTAATTGAGTAACACTCATTGCCGCAACAATAAATCTTGTTGTATCACTTTCAATGGAGCCTGCCGCAAGAATTGATGGAATAAACATATCCGCAAAGCCTACAACGATTGTCTGTGCGGCCTTTTCTGCCTCAGCCACATTTAAAAACTCTAGGAAAGGTACGAATGGAGTACCTAGATACTGAAATATTGGTGTATATTCAGCAATGATAAGAGCAAAAGTACCCACAGCCATAACTACAGGTAACACAGCAAATACCATATCAAGTGCATTATGAAGCCCTTCTTCCACCGTACCTTTTATACCTGGTGCTGTTTTGGCTTTGGTTAATGCAACATCCAAAGAGTGGCGAAGCAATCCTTTACCTTCAGGAACCGCTTCTGAATCTTGGTTATGATCTGTGCCATCAATATATATGTCTTTTTTAAATCTAAGTGGTGGTAGACGTGGAACAATGATTGCCGCGGCGAAGCCTGCTGCACATACGGTAAGGTAAAATGGCGCAAATAGATGCTCGAGCTTCACTTGGCCTATCACGACCAAACAAAACGTGATGGAAACTGCTGAGAAAGTAGTGCCTATGATGGCCGCCTCTCGCTGTGTATAATGTTTATCTTCATACTGACGCGCTGTCATCAAAATACCGACGCTACCATCTCCTAGCCACGAAGCGACGCAATTTACCGCACTACGGCCTGGTACACCAAATAAGGGACGCATCACTTTGGTGAGTAAAGTGCCAACCATCTCGAGTAAACCAAAATTAAGTAATAGTGGCAACAATAACCCAGCGAGGATAAAAACAGAAAACAGCACCGGTAACAGGTCATTAAGTACAAGTGCGCCAGTGTTTTCTGAGTGTATAGCCTCCGGACCAACACCATTGAAAGTAAGCACAATAAACACCATGCCGATAAGTCTGGTTACAAGCCAAACCCAACTGACATCAAATAAGTGTCTTATTATGTTTATTTTTAATAGTGCTTGCGGTTTAAAGAGCTTAATAATCAAACTCATCACCCCTGTGATACAAACAATAGCAACAATCATATCTTTGATAAAAGGCGCAACCTGCGCTTGCAACCACTTTGCCATCACGGCTATTGGAATAGTCATCGCCTCGCCAACAGCAACGGGCGTCATAAATAAAAAAATACCAATCAATGACGGTACGATAAACGCAAACCATGTTTGTAAGGTACTGCGTGTAGCCATAGTGCTCTGTGTCATTTTTTTACTTCCACAAAAACAAAGAAAAGAGCCGAAGCTCTTTTCGTTTCTAAATTATTATACTTGTTAGATCGTTAGACCCTTCTGCCTAAGCAGCTCAATTAAAGCCTGATGCAAGTTATTCATGGTGTTCGCATCTAGCACATTGCCTTGTCCATCTTTCCACGTAATTGATGTGCGTGTGTCTTGCGCTTCGGCAACACTTATTGTGTAGTCACCATTTTCAATAGGCAACACCACAGCTTCTTCGCCCCAGATAGAGTCCCAAACGCTGCTTTCCGGCGCTTCATAGCGAACTAACACTTCTTGTTTTTCCCTATCAACGCGGACAACGGTAAAGTTACTTCTTTCTAGGAAGTTTGAAAAACGATCCAACACCGCTTGCTGACCTTTTTCGGTAAGTAGTGCCGAATTCCCCGCTTTATCAAAGCCTAGCTCTAATGCCAACACGCCTTGTCGCTTGCGAAGCTCAACCTGAAGTAGACGATACTGATAGTCAAATTCCGATACTACTTCGTTAAGCGCTCGAACCTCTAGGTGACGCTTTAATAATGGCGTGAGCGCTTCTTCACCTTGATAATCAACTAGTTCAGCTAAAACTGATGCCGTACGTTGGTGTGCTTTTTGCTCTACCGTGAAGGTAAATTTTTGTTTAGCAGGGGCTTTGCTCTCTTCCCAAAACCAGCCATCTTTTGGTTTAATGAGCGAATACCAAGTGGTTGTTACGGTACCTTGTGCTTTATTTTCAACCTCATAACCTGCTTCGTGTAAAGCAATGACGCCATCAACAGCACGCCAGATAAACTGTGGTAAATCGTCTATACCATCGTTTTTATCAAAAAAGATCCTTGCCGCTTCTTCGCCTTGCTCAACCCAGCTACCTTGCGCAACAGTCAATACTTGTTGAGGAGCACGGTAACTGACCGGTTCTGGGGTGTTTTCATATTGCCCTACAGGCATCGCAAATTCAGGGTCGCGATAAGGCTTCTCTAGCCCTTCAGGAACCTTAACTGGCGCATTTGCTCGATAATTTCTCTCATGATGTGCATCATTTGTGAAAATACTACAGCCGCTCAAACTAACGGCAATTCCAAGAACCAGTGATTTTGGGATCCAATACTGCACTCATTTACTCCTTAGCAAACCCTATTATTATTCGAATCAAAGTTATGATTTAGGATTGCCGAATTGGTTCACACAAAGTTACCAAATATTGGCAACGTTGAACTATTAGCGCTATGACAGTATAGATTTAGCACTTTTTGCTGACCTATCTATTACATAGCCAAAAATTTGCCCTATGTTACTTGTCATGCACCAGAAAAACAAGCAACCACACAGTCATCCACGATTCTATTTTTTATTACATCCCGCTAGCGCTAAAACTCAGATATGGTAGTATTTCGCGTTAACTAATTGGGCGCGTTACATGAAATCAGAGGTTTTAAAATGGCCACGCATCATACAAACCATCAGCTAGTCTTAACAGCGATAGGTGAAGACAGATCTGGTATTGTTGGTGAATTGACACAACTTGTGAGCGACTGCAACTGTAATATTATCGACAGCCGTATCGCAATATTAGGTAACGAATTTACTTTCATTATGTTACTCGCCGGTGATATGGCCTCTATCAGTCGTGTCGAACATACCTTACCAGCTAAAAGCATGGAGCTGGGTTTGTTGACCATGATGAAACGAACCTCAAGTCATCAACAAGGGGAATTTAGTGCCGGTTATACCTTGGAGTACGAAGGGCTGGATTCTCCCGGTACATTGAGCAAAGTGACTCGCTATTTTGCAGCGCAAGGCGTCAGTATTTGTTCACTAAAATCGGATACCTTTGAGCAAGATGACGAACTTCACATGCGCTGTGAGCTTGAATTCAATATTCCTGTAGATGTTGATATCGATAACTTTAAAGTTCAGTTTGAAGATCTTTCTCACGCCTTAAACGTAGATTACATTTTTAGACGCATTCGCTAAGGATTTTACATGAACACTTTGAAAGCAGGTGATAAAGCACCATTATTTTCATTACAGAATCAAAATGACGAAACCATTGAACTTGCGAGCTTACTTAAGAGCAATCAAGTCTTAGTCTATTTTTACCCCAAAGCGCTTACACCAGGCTGCACAGTTCAAGCGGAAAACTTACGCGATCACAAAACAGAACTCGCTGCACTTAACACCGTTGCCGTTGGTATTAGCCCTGATCCTGTGAAAAAGTTAAAAAACTTTGAAAACAAAAAAGAGCTAAACTTCGATCTACTCTCTGATGAAGATCATGCCGTCGCAGATGAGTTCGGTGTTTGGGGTCTGAAGAAATTTATGGGTAAAGAGTATGACGGGATCCACAGATTGTCGTTCCTGGTGGGTCAGGATGGAACCATCAAACATGTATTCAATAAGTTTAAAACAAAAGATCATCATCAAGTCGTTATTGAGCATCTAAAAGCGCAAGCATAAACAATAGATGGTTCAACACACCCAGTAGTAAAGAGTTTTTAGGCTTTAACATAAAAAATCCGATAAACGACTGTTTATCGGATTTTTTTACCAACCTTATTCGTCGGTATATTTTGATACGTAGCAGTAATACCAACTAAGTAAGTTTTAGAACAAATGGTATTAGATCGCTGCGTTTCTGAATTCTTTAACAAACTGCTTAACAGGCATGTCGTTACAACGAAGGTTACGTACCTGTTGATTGCTAAGGCGTAAATGATTCACACCGTGACGCACAGCGTCAATACATAATCCAGTTGCTACATCAGATTTTTCAGCAACTAACTCAACTTTCTTTTCTTGCTTTTGAATACGCTGAGATGCTTTTGCAAACTCACGAATATCTTCACCATTACACTTGATGCTCGGTGAAAAGCGAGAAATAAATAAGCCTAGTGATGCAGCTTCTTTACGTGCTGCACTGAACCCCTGCTCCGCAGCAACAGCGCACACTTTTGTCGCAGGCGACGAGTCAGCTTGCGTGTACTCAACTTGAGACGCAAACGCAGTTGAAGAAGCTAGAGAAACAAGACCTAAGAAAGAGAGAGATTTAAGCATAATATACCCCAAATGAACGATTCGGTGCGGATTATAATTACAATGTAGAATAAGTAAACAGCTAAATCATGCAAAACTGCTTATTTAATGTTCTATTTACACTAGGGTAAAATTATCGCTATGGCACACCTAAACTTGTACAAAATTTAACAAGTTCATATATACCAATACCGGGACAAACGCTTTCTTCAACGACTGCGATAGCTAGGTTTTAGGTACGTTCAAATGCTACTAACCAGTTTTTCTTGTCTTAAACTGCAAAAAAGGTGTTAGGCGCTATATAAATTTTACTGTAGCGTGCTTCACTCTCCACAGCACAAGTATCATTGTCCAATACATTGGCTCAACTTGACGGATCAAATTGGTACAACCTTTTGATTGTGGTTGTGATTGCTAAAATTCACCGATAGAAAGGCAATAATTTCTCAAAGCTCAGGTTAATTGCCTTCAATCGCTGATCCTCTTCTTTTTAAATGATAAACTCTGCTACAAAACAGCAAAGTCAATAGAGAGTGCTATGAAAATTGTCTCGTTTAACATTAATGGCCTAAGAGCTAGGCTACATCAATTACAAGCATTAATAGAAAAACATCAACCTGACGTGATTGGGCTTCAGGAAATCAAAGTACATGATGAAGCTTTTCCTAAAGATGATGTCGAAGCACTGGGGTACCATGTTTATTTTCATGGACAAAAAGCTCATTATGGTGTTGCGATACTCTCCAAAAAGCCAGCCAAAGTGATTCAAAAAGGCTTTGCAACCGACACTGATGAATCACAACGTAGAATGATTAGTGGTACATTTGAAAGTGACTCTGGCGCTGAGGTCACTGTAATGAATGGCTACTTCCCACAAGGCGACAATATTAACCACGAAACAAAATTTCCGTATAAAAGACAATTTTATGCTGATCTGATGACACATTTAAATGAGTTTGCTGATCCTAAATCAAATTTAGTCGTGATGGGTGACATTAATATCTCTCCAATAGATGCTGATATTGGTATTGGTGAGCAAAATCGTAAACGATGGCTAAAAACCGGAAAGTGCTCTTTCCAGCCAGAGGAACGTGAATGGTTAAAAACGTTATTGGACTGGGGTTTCAAAGATACATTTAGAGAGTTAACACCTGATGCCACAGAGAAATACTCTTGGTTTGACTATCGCTCTAAAGGCTTTGATGACAACCGTGGATTACGTATTGATGTGGTACTCGCTACAGAGCCTTTGATGGCTAAGTGCCTTGAAAGTGATATCGATTACGAGTTAAGAGGAATTGAAAAGCCTTCAGATCACGCCCCAGTTTGGGCTACTTTTAGTCTCTGATCGTATCATATCAACGAAGTGACTTTTTTTGAGGGGAGTAAACCTTGTCAATTACGTAGCTATCGCTAAGGCAAAAGCTTATCTAGATGAGAAGGTTTTAACCGGTTAGCATCAAGGTACTCCCTCACACTGAGTAAATCTGAAAACCAAATAGGATCGCACTATATTGAGCTGTAACTCACAGTTTTGCTCGAACTAGTATTGCCAATCTCATTAACATGTGGAAGAAGCCGTGACTTTTATCGCCGCGCTCGGATTATTTTTATTTAGCTTTAATCGTCAAGAGTACCAACAATTATTACTGGTTGCAGCAAGACAAACTGGGGTGTTAAGTTGCGCTGTCGTACTCACGTTGCTGTGGCAAATTAAGGCGGGCATTTTACCACAACTTGATATTCATATTTTGGGTGTTACCGCTGTAAGCCTTATACTGGGATGGCGTTTAGGTGCGCTAAGTGCAAGCTTAGCATGTATATTACATGGTTACTTCAACGGCTTCTCATTGCCGGAGTTTGGTAATTTATGGCTCTTTACCGCTTTACTCCCAGTGTACATTAGTTACGGGTTATTTGTGCTTTGCTATCATTACCTACCGAGGCACTTTTTTGTATATATCTTCGTCTGTGCATTTATATTTGCAGGTACCGTCGGGTGCTTAAAAATCTTACTCAGCGCAATGTACTATTACACCGTCGATGCCTATACTTGGTTCGAGCTTGCAGATAATTACCTGCACTTTGCTGTCATCATGTGGTTCCCAGAAGCAATGCTAAATGGCATGGCTATCACTTTGCTTATTACATACCGCCCACATTGGGTTAAAACCTTTTTTGATAGGGAATACTTAGACAAATGATATCCCATTACCGCTGCCCGCTTTGTAAACTACCTTTGTTTCGAGGTGGTGCTAGCTATACCTGTGATCAAAATCACCAATTTGATATAGCCAAAGAAGGCTATGTCAACTTATTGCCAGTTCAGAATAAAAAGTCTAAACAGCCTGGTGACAACCAAGAAATGGTGGCTGCACGTCGTGCATTTTTTGAAACCCACCATTATGAGTTTCTAAGAGATAACCTCGCCTCTCTTGTAGCACAGAAAACGCCTGAAAAAGTATTGGACTTAGGCTGTGGAGAAGGGTTTTATACACGAGAAATTGCGAGTCACTGTCCAAATGCCACGGTATATGGCGTAGATATTGCCAAGCCAGCAATACGTTATGCAGCAAAACGCTACGCTCAAGTCGCGTTTAGTGTCGCGTCTATTAAGGAGGCGCCATTTGAAGATAAGTTTGCTGACGTTATCGTCAGTATTTTCGCGCCGATTTTTGATCAAGAGTTAGCGCGTCTGTGTAAACCAAAAGGCAGCTTATTTGTGATATCACCAGCAGAGCATCATCTGTTTGAGCTAAAGTCTCTCATTTACGACGATGTGAAACTACACAAAGCGCCGGACACCCCTGCTGGTTTTACATTAGTTGATCGTACCAAGTTACAACAGACTCACACTATGGACTTTACTTGCGTACAGCACCTGATCATGATGACACCATTTGCGTGGAAATTTAAGCAGCAGCACTTAGACAGATTGCAAAAAATGGATAAAGTTAAAGTGACGCTATCATTTTTTATTAATGAATATCAGCGCAACGAATAGCACTATCTTACGAACTAACATGGATATGTTGAAGTCCAAGGGTGATTCACTAAATTAGCACTTGCACGCTGTAGCCTACCCACTGTTTTTAGGGGTAGGCTTATACATTACCTCACAGGTTTTCTTTGGTGAATGCTTTATCCATCTTTTCAAACATATCTTTCAATAATCTCGCCAATTCCCGATATCTTGGCTTTCTAGAGGATAAAGGGGTATCGTAGCCATTCGCAACCATCTTTTGGTGAAGCTCTGTGTACCAAGAATTCAGTGCTGGATTTAATGGTGTTTCCGCCCTTTTTCCTAACCATAACAGCCCTTGAACAGGCAACGATAAAAAGAACAGCGCAACCGCTATCGCCTGTGGTAAATATTGGTACCCCAACTGACTAGTTTGCAGAAATAGAGTAAACACCGCCAGCATAGGCATAGTATTTAAAGCAAGCTCTGTCGCCTTTATCACCCGAAACTCGGGGAATAGTGGTGCTAATTCCTTGCGCATAGGCCACTCTTTTGAGTATTGACGTCCAAGTTGCACTTGCGAAATAAGACTTTTTTGCATCATAACTCCTAGGTGCTAACTTTTATATAAAAAATGAGGTAAAATCGACGTCTTTACTGTCAACTATACCTTAGTCTAAATGCGTAGCTTATATGCGCTATAGCTTTAAGCTTAATACGCAATAACTGTTATTGTCAAAACGGAAAGTCATTATGTCATCTCAGCATGTTTTGGTTCTTAATTGTGGAAGCTCCAGTCTCAAGTTTGCAATCATTGATAACGCAACCGGAGAGGAAATATTATCAGGTCTGGGCGAGCGCCTCGCTGAACAAGCACCACAAATAAAGTACAAGTTCCAAGGCAACAAAGAAATCGTTCCCCTTAACAGTGGTGATGCACACCAAGTTGCAATCACTACACTTGTAAAACTCATCAAAGATCTTTCTTTAGATGCTGATCTTGTCGCTGTCGGCCATCGCGTAGTGCATGGCGGAGAGCGTTTTACACAGTCAGTCATTATTGATGACTCCGTTATTCAAGCAATCGAAGCAACGGCAAGTCTCGCGCCTTTGCACAACCCTGCCAATCTACTTGGCATACGCGCAGCACAGGCGGCATTTGCCCATTTACCGCAGATTGCAGTGTTTGATACGGCCTTCCACCAAAGTATGGATCAAACCGCATACCTTTACGCGCTACCCTACTCACTCTACCGTGAACATGGTGTACGACGTTACGGCTTCCACGGGACTAGTCATGCTTACGTATCGGCACAAGCCATTGAAGTTTTAGGGTTGCAACAGGCACCATCTCGTATTATCACTGCGCATTTGGGTAATGGCTGTTCTGTTACGGCCATAAAAGATGGTAAATCTGTCGATACTAGTATGGGGTTAACCCCACTGGAGGGTCTGGTTATGGGGACCCGAAGTGGTGATATAGACCCAGGTTTATTTTCATTCCTTATCAACCACCTAAACTACTCAACCCAGCAAATTGATACGCTGTTGAACAAGCAAAGTGGTTTACTTGGGATCAGTGAGCTATCAAATGACTGCCGCACAATAGAAGAAGCGGCTCAGGAAAATCACCCTCAAGCGAGTCTCGCCTTGGATATTTTTTGTTACCGTTTGGCTAAGCAAATTGCTAGCTTCTTAGTCCCGTTAGGTGGTTTAGATGCACTCGTATTCACAGGTGGTATCGGTGAAAACTCGGATGTTATCCGTGAAAAAGTGGTTAACCAACTGGGCTTCCTTGGCATGAAGGTAAATGCTGAGCAAAACCTCAAAGCTCGATTTGGTGGTCAGGGTATTATCACTGACGCCGCACATTCTCCGGTTGCGATGGTTATTCCAACGAATGAAGAGTGGGTGATCGCGAACGACGCTGCAACACTTGCAAAAGGAGCATAGTAATGGGACGTCGTATCATGCTCATTCCTATTTCAACTGGCGTTGGCTTAACGTCGGTTTCTGTAGGTATAGTCCGAGCGCTTGAGCAAAAAGCGGTCAAAGTGAACTTTTTTAAACCGATTGCACAACCAAGAAAAGAAGACACAGGTCCAGAAAAATCGACCCTTATCGTACAACAAGGGTCAACGATTACTCCGCCAACACCATTTGAGCTGAGCTATGCTGAGCAGATGATTGGTGATGGTAAAGGCGACGACTTGCTAGAGGAAATTGTAGAGCGCTTCGAAGGTGCGGTGCAAGATGATGAGGTTGCCATCATTGAAGGGATGGTGCCCACGCGTCGTCAGCCATATGCTGGACGTGTGAATCGTGAAATCGCTCAAACTCTGGGCGCAGACATTGTTTTTGTTCTAACACCAGGAAATGACTCCATTGACGAGCTTGAAGATCGACTAGAAATCGCCGCGGGTAATTACGGCGGGGTCAACCACCCTCGTGTGCTGGGTTGTATTTTTAACAAAGTCAATGCACCACTGGATGAAGATGGTCGAGCACGTGCAGACTTAGTTGATCAGTACAAGCCTGATGAACTAGAAAATGAAATGAATCGATTAGCGTCGCTACCGATTTTTAGAAAGCACCCATTTCAGCTGTTAGGCGCAATTCCGTGGGACTTTGATCTTGTTGCACCTCGGGTTATTGATCTGAGTAATTACATGAAAGCCGAAGTCATCAATGCAGGTGACATGGAACACCGTCGTCTGCGCCGCGTGACCTTCTGTGCTCGAACGGTATCAAATATTCTGAACCACTTTACCCCAGGTGCCCTGTTGGTCACTCCAGGTGACCGTTCAGATATATTGGTCGCAGCCTGTTTATCGGCTATGAATGGTACAAAGATTGGTGCCATATTATTAACCGGTGGTTTTAAGCCCGAAGAGAAGATCATGACCTTGTGTGAGCAGGCCATGGATACTGGTTTACCTATTCTCGCCACTGAGGCCGATACATGGCGTACGTCATTACTACTACATAACTTTAATATGGAAGTACCCAGTGATGATGAGCAACGTATTGAAAGGGTGAAGCAGCACAATGCTCGCCATATTGACAGTGAGTGGCTAGAGGGTCTTGCTAAAGGCGTTGCCAAAACTCGTAAGCTGTCACCACCGGCTTTTCGTTACTTGCTCACTGATCTGGCAAGACGTGCAGGTAAAACAATTGTACTACCCGAAGGCAATGAGCCTCGTACAATAAAGGCTGCTGCGATTTGTGGCGCTCGCAACATTGCGAAGACCGTGTTACTTGGCGACCGCGAAGAAATTGAGCGCATCGCCCAGCAGCAAGGTGTAGAGCTAAATGAAAATGTGACCATATTATCGCCACAAGATGAAGTGCACAAATATATTGCGCCTATGGTTGAGATACGCAAAAACAAAGGTCTCACTGAAGTTGTTGCTGAAGAGCAGTTACAAGACAACGTAGTTCTTGGCACTATGATGTTAGCTGAAGGCAAAGTTGATGGCTTGGTATCAGGCGCAGTGAACACCACAGCAAATACTATCAGGCCGCCTCTGCAGTTGATAAAAACCGCGCCTGGCGCATCCTTAGTTAGCTCAGTATTTTTTATGCTGTTACCAGATCAAGTATTAGTGTACGGTGACTGTGCAATTAACCCTGATCCCACTGCGGAGCAATTAGCAGATATCGCCATCCAGTCAGCTGACTCAGCTTCAGCATTTGGTATCGAACCGCGAGTTGCAATGATCAGTTACAGTACTGGTACTTCTGGGCAAGGCGCTGATGTGGAAAAAGTGAGAGCTGCAACAGAAATTGCACAGGAAAAACGCCCCGACCTAGATATAGATGGGCCACTTCAATACGATGCCGCAATAATGGAAAATGTCGCGCGTAAAAAAGCACCAAACAGCAAAGTGGCTGGTAAAGCAACTGTATTTGTCTTTCCAGATCTGAACACCGGTAATACTACATATAAGGCTGTACAACGAAGTGCGGAGCTGATCAGCATAGGGCCTATGCTGCAAGGTATGCGCAAGCCCGTCAATGATTTAAGTAGGGGTGCATTAGTCGATGACATCGTATATACAATCGCGTTGACCGCAATTCAAGCGACGCAAATCGAAGCTTAATCACTACTATTAGACGAAGGGCTCAATACTGAGCCCTTTCCTCTCAAAGTACACCTTGATTTATATCTTTTTGACAATAATTACTGGGGATGCCCTATTTCCTCATACAACGCCATAACGCTGCATTGAAATCGACACAAAAACCACGAAAATTGTGACTGAAAAGCCATTGGTTATTCTAATACCAATTATCTTAATTCAGTGGTCTATTTTGAGGCGAGAAAATCTTGTCGTAACCAGACAAAAATTTTGCTATTTAGTTGTTCTAAGTAAGCAATTATTAAGTCTAATTGGTATCAGCTCTTAATAATTAATTTTTTACTTTTACCCATCTGCTCTGGTCTTTAATTTGACTTCACTATACTATGTTTTAAGCACTTGGTATTTTTCCAAATAAAGGGTTGGTAATGTCAAAGCAAACACTGCAGCTGCTCAAGCAAGAATTTACGATACATAGTCTAGATTGTGATGAAGCAGTACCGCAAGCGGTGTTAAACAGTGAAATTTTCTTTATAGCCAAAACATCAGATGAGCTATCCATAGTCTGTGAGTCAGCTATTAAAGTCGATAGCCTTGCAGCCGAAACTCACTGGCGCGCGCTAGAGGTAATAGGACCGCTTGGATTTTCTTTAACTGGCATTATGGCAAATATATCTGGCGTGCTGGCAAAATCGAACATCTCAATATTTACCTTATCAACGTATGATACAGACTATATTCTTGTGAAGCAGAGCCAAATTCAACATGCTATACAAGCGCTTAAAAAAGACGGGTATTTACTACTTTGATTGAACTTTCACCAACTATTCAGTATCGACCAATATCACAAATTGCCAACCCTATCGCACATATTCCTAGCCCTTTCACCGGTAAGGTGTTTCCGCTCACAGCACACTCAAACGCAGTAATTGCATCGGGAGCATTGGGAATTGGTGTATGCGTGCAGGTTCGAGTGCCACTGCTGCTTTCTCCTTGTCACGGCCAGTTACTCCAAACGCGCAGAAATGGCTGCGAGTATATTGTGCAGGCAAACAACGGCCTTAAAATGTTACTAAGCCTTGACATCAGTAGTGAGTTTACCAAGCCTGAATACCTTAAAGCTAATAGCTTTGGTAAGTCTAAGATCGCGCTCGGTGAGCCACTATGTTTTTACGATGTTCCTCTAAGTGAAGCAAAAACAATGGCGGCAATTGTGCTACTCAATGCACAAAAACTTGGTGCATGTTATTATCCTTTAAAACAAGTTACAGCGGCCAAAGAGCCGATAATAACCATTGCGAGGGCGTGTGCTTTATGACAGTTATGATGTATGGGATCAGCAACTGCGATACCATTAAAAAAGCAAAAAAATATCTTCAAGACAACAATATCGAGTTTACTTTCCATGACTATCGAAAAGAAGGGATCGACGAAACCCTGCTCGCTACTTTTTTTGAACATTTAGGCTGGGAAAATGTGTTAAATAAACGTGGTACCACCTATCGTGCGCTGAGCGATGAACAAAAGCAGAATTTAAGTGAAACGAGTGCAAAACAGCATTTACTAGATGCGCCAGCCATGATCAAACGTCCAATCTTACTTTATCAAGGTCAATACCACTTAGGCTTTAAAGCAGCCCAATATGATGAGATTTTTGCCTGATGAGTGAAGTAGTAGAATTTGCACAGACCTTGATCCAACGGGCTTCAGTCACACCCGATGATGCAGGGTGCCAGCAATTGATTAACGAGCGTCTAGCAAAATTAGGGTTCAATGTAGAAGAACACTTTTTTGTCGATACGCTCAATACATGGGCACGAAAAGGGACAAGAGGGCCACACTTTTGCTTTGCCGGTCACACCGATGTTGTACCTGTTGGCGACGAGAGCCAATGGCAGCACCCGCCATTTGCAGCAACGATTGAAGGCGATATGTTACATGGGCGTGGCGCTGCCGATATGAAAGGCTCACTTGCTGCGATGATTGTTGCCACAGAGCGGTTTATTAATAACCACCCTAATCACAAAGGATCTTTGTCTTTTTTGATCACCTCTGATGAAGAAGGCCCATTTGTGAATGGGACGACTCGCGTTGTCGACTTACTTGAGGCGCGAAACGAAAAAATTGATATGTGTTTGGTCGGTGAGCCCTCATCTCGTCATGAGCTTGGTGATGTGGTTAAAAATGGTCGTCGCGGGTCACTCACAGGACACCTTAAAGTGATAGGAAAGCAGGGTCATGTCGCGTATCCACACCTCGCTAAAAATCCAATCCACTTATCCGCAGCAGCAATTGCAGAGTTGAGCGATACAGAGTGGGATCAAGGCAATGCGTTTTTTCCAGCAACTAGCTTCCAAGTATCTAATATTAATGGCGGAACCGGTGCCGGCAATGTTATCCCTGGCACCCTACAAGTTCAGTTTAACTTTCGCTTTAGCACTGAGGTAACTGCCGAAGAACTCAAGCAGCGTGTGACTGCGATTTTGGATAAACACCAGCTTGATTACGAACTTGATTGGATATTAAACGGTTTACCGTTTTTAACTGAGCCTGGCCCATTGCTCGATGTTACCATGGCAGCCATTCAAGAAGTAACGGGAAGAACAACAACCCCTGAGACTTCCGGTGGCACCTCTGATGGGCGCTTCATCGCACAAACAGGCTGTAAAGTCATTGAGCTTGGCCCGATAAATGCGACCATTCATCAAGTGAACGAATGCGTAAGTTGTAAAGATCTAGACCAACTCGCATTGATCTATGAAAAAATCTTGGAGAAGTTACTTGCCTAGCCGCTCCTTAACGGCGGCACAGTGTATAGCATGTGGGGTGAATGAATCGCATCTCATATGCTATAACGGTCGTCATGTGCACCGAGAGATTGTGGATGATTTGGCATCCCTTATCAACGCTGCAAAACTGGCCGGTTTCACGCTTTACATGGCTTCAGCATTTCGCAGCTTTGAAAGGCAAAAATCGATATGGGAGCATAAGTTCTCCATGCGACGGCCGGTGCTTGACTTGAACAACCAAGCAGTCGATTTGAGTGAGCTGTCTGAAATAGAAAAAGTCAGAGCTATCATGCTGTTTTCTGCCCTTCCAGGAGCAAGCCGCCACCATTTTGGCACAGATATAGATGTATACGCGAGGGATAGACTACCAGCACAGAAATCATTGCAGCTTGAGCCGTGGGAGTACCAGGAAGGCGGGCATCAATACGAATTCTCTCTGTGGCTAGACAGCAACCTCGAACGCTATGGTTTTTACCGACCTTACGACCGTTTTCGTGGTGGTGTTGCTGCCGAACCGTGGCATATCAGTCATTGGCGCACCGCAAAGCCACTGGCTGATTTACAATCGCCGGCTACGCTCAAAGCTTTGCTAGCACACACGAATATCGGCGCAAAGACAGCAATACTTGATAACCTAGAGGCGCTACATCAGCAGTTTATCGCTAATATAGCACCCAAGTAACCTGAGCTTCGGATAATACCAATTTGACTTAATACTTGCTCAATTTGAAAGAGTAAATCTGACGCTAACAGCGTTTAACTCCCTGCCAATAGCCAGCTACTTGTGTATAAATTCGCCTCAGATTACACCATCATTTCTTGTCGTGGATAGCATCAAGTCGAGCAAGTAGGCTTGATGTGTCGAAGCGATTTCCGCCTAACGCTTGAACGTCTGCATAGTACTGATCAACCAACGCTGTAAGCGCTAAATTTGAACCGTTACTTCTTGCCTCATCCAGTGCAATGCCCAAATCTTTTCTCATCCAATCCACAGCAAAGCCAAATTCATACTCTCCTGCTAACATGGTTTTATAGCGATTTTCCATTTGCCATGACCCTGCTGCGCCTTTGGCAATCGTTTCAATCACTTTTTCGCCATCTAAGCCTGCTTGTTTTGCAAAATGTAGTCCCTCTGCTAACCCCTGTACTACTCCGGCGATACAGATTTGATTAACCATTTTACAAAGCTGTCCAGCACCGACTTCACCAATTAACTGGCTGAATCTTGCAAATGCAGCCATGACTGGTTGTGCTTTTTCAAACGTACTAGTTTGACCACCAACCATAATTGTTAATACGCCATTTTCAGCTCCGGCCTGTCCTCCCGATACCGGAGCATCTAGAAACTCAACCCCTTGTAATTGCGCTTCTTGTGCGACTTCACGGGCGACTTTTGCTGATGTGGTGGTATGATCCACCAGCACTGCACCAGATTTAATTCCCGCCAGCACACCATCATCGCCGTATACTACCGAACGTAAATCATCATCATTGCCCACACACATGAATACAAAATCACAGTCAGTCACCGCAGCTTTTGGTGTTGCAGCAAAACTTCCTTGATATTCTGAAGCCCACTTTTCAGCCTTACTTGTCGTACGGTTATATACCGTGACTTGGTAGCCTGCATTTTGCAAATGTCCTGCCATCGGATAACCCATGACACCTAACCCTAAAAAAGCGACTCTCACTGACATATTTCTGTCCTATTTCATTGTTATCTTAATAAGAATGGAGTTTTTATACCCGAGCACCTCTGTCATAGCAAATGAAAAAACTGCTTTGATACCGAATAACATAAAGAAAACACACGGAGCCTGAAAGGATGGAGAGTATTTATCGTTTTAGTGCACAGCTTATTGATGGACAAGTTATACCGCTACAATCATTTGCGGGTAGACCGCTGCTCATCGTAAACATTGCTAGCAAATGTAGCTTTGCCCCGCAATTATCAGCACTAGAAAAGCTACACAACAAGTACAAACAATTTGGTTTTGAGGTGCTGGCGTTTCCATGCAATCAATTTGGCCGTAATGAGCCACTTGAAGATGAAATGCTCAAAGAGTTTTATAATACGCACTTTAATTTGAGCTTTAAGATTTGTACTAAAACACAAGTTAACGGGCCGGATGCTCACCCTTTATTTAGCTATTTAAAATCTCATACCCGAGGTATTGCGCAAAATCGCGCGATTAAATGGAATTTTACTAAGTTTCTAATAAACTCTGATGGCATGCTAGTATCTAGATATGCGCCAAGAACAAAACCAGAAACGCTAAAATCAGTGATAGAGAGCCACATTAACCATGAGAATCGCCCTATTCAGTTCGCAAAACTATGAAGTGCCATTTTTTAAGCAAGCCATTGAGCCCTTTTCAGCTCTTGAGTTTTGCTTTATCAATGAATCTCTGAATCCAAATACCGTAGCCCTGTGCCAAGGATATGATGCCATTTGCGTTTTTGTAAATGATATTGTGAATGCCGATGTTATCGCCACACTCAAAGAATATAACATCAAAACAATTGCCCTTCGCTGCGCTGGATTTAACAATGTAGATATTAAGGCTGCAACGGCAAGCAACATAGATGTGGTAAGAGTGCCCGCTTACAGTCCCGAAGCGGTTGCCGAACATTGCATTGCCTTAATGCTAACATTGAGCAGAAAAACACATAAAGCCTATAATCGAGTCAGAGAAGATAACTTTGATCTAAACGGCCTATTAGGCTTCAATATATACAACAAGACTGTTGGTGTTGTTGGTTGTGGGAAAATCGGCCAGGCACTGGTTAGCATTCTTAACGGTTTTGGGGCGAATGTACTGGTTTACGACCCCAATATTGGTGAAGGGCCATACACCCTTGTTTCTTTGGATATTTTGCTCGCACAGTCAGATATAATCAGCCTACACTGTCCATTAAATGAACACACCTATCATATTATTGACGATGCTGCATTTGCAAAAATGAAACCAGGAGTGATGCTTATCAACACCAGTCGAGGTGCGTTATTAGACAGTAAAGCCTGTATCTCAGCACTTAAGTCAAAACAACTCGGTTATCTTGGTTTAGACGTTTATGAACAAGAGTCCGAACTTTTTTTCAAAAACCACAGTGAAGAGATCATTCAAGATGACATCTTTTCTCGATTAGTAAGCTTTCCTAATGTATTAGTAACTGGCCATCAAGGGTTTTTTACTAAAGAAGCACTTAAACAAATAGCTACTGTCACCTGCGAAAACCTTGATGCAGCAAGGGTGGGTAAACCACTATTAAACAAAGTTGAGTGAATAACAAAAAAAAGAGCACTCAACGATACTGTGCTCTTTTGGTTACTTCAAAGTCGGGGGAAGTAATTCGTTTTATGCTTTGCTCTTAAGTTCAGCGGTGACTTGTGCCAAACCTACTTCAGAGATCCGCATGGTGATTTCTTTTTGCTTCGCACTCAGTAGAGAAATGCCTTCAGCTACCATGTCATAAACTTTCCAAGTGCCATCTTTACTTTGGCGAAACTTAAAGTGCATGTCGATATCAGGCTTTGCTTGCTCTTTGATCACAACTTTTACCGTAGCAAAATCAGAGCCGTCAGAAACTGGCAACTCTTCAAATATCACCTCTTGCCCTTTATACTGCAAAAGTGCGCTGGCATAAGTTGCTACTAAATAATCGTCAACGGCATTAATAAAGTCGACCGCTTCATCTCTTTTTAGCCCTTTGATATGCTTGCCAAGCAGCTTGAAAGAAACAAACTTCACATCAATGTGTGGCATAAGGCGACTACGTACAATCCCCTTCATTTCGGTTTCAGTTGCCTTTCCTTCTTTATTTACCGCTTTAATATCTGTAAAAAGCTTATCGCCTACTTGATTGATTAGCGTGTATGGAGAAGTATTCGCCACAGCAATACTCGAAAAAACGAGTAAACTAAAAATAATGAGTAACTTTTTCATCGTTTAATCCTTATTAAACCTTGGGCACTAGTCTATCCAATTTGACGAGTGCAAATAAACATATCAATTCGCACCAAATTGATGCTGTGTTGACATCAATAAACCTATTATAAAATATGAGATGACACGATTAATACCGATCCGCTTAACTAAACGATCTATTTCCAGACAAAAAACCTTAACGTAGTTCGCGCCAGACTTACTCCCTTAAATAGAGCATGTACTAAGCGCATCGGTATAAGATCGAATAATAAGTTATACCCACTAACAGCATGGACAGAAGGATTTACTGCACTTTACTGCCATAGCCTAGTGGTAGCTTGAGTATACGGTGTTCAGATAAGAAAAAATGTCAGAAAATGTATCAAATATTGTAGAAGTGCAAGGCTGGGCTTACACGCAGCCTTGGCACCCTAAAAAAGCAAGAATTAGTTAAACGGCATTTCAGCACAGAAGAAAGTAATATTTTCATCATCAGCAAGCTTATCGAGTGTCTCGATGAGAATGTCGTTATTAGCTAGGACGGATCCTAAGTGGGACAACTTTACTTCGTCTTTTTCTAGCTTTTCGGCCAGTACATTGCCAATAAATGCCATTCTTTGCTGTGCACAGACACTGTTAGAAAGCCAGCTCCCACATAAAGATACAATGCCAATATTAGGTGCCTTTTTCATTAATACATGCTGTTCAATTGCAGGTAACCCAGCTAAACAACTCACTCGTCCACAAAAAACCAAATGATTGATCAATTGCTGTGTTTGCGTGCCGGTAAGGTCTAATGCACCTTGAACCTCTGCTTCACCAAAATGTTGCTGTAACCTCTCGGCTAAAGCAGACAGACTATCCTCTGTATAAACCAGATCTGCACCTAGTTGTTCCACCAGCTTTTTATGCTTTGCCTGTGTACAAGCAGCAACACCAACTCCGAGCTGCTTTGCAAACTGTACCGCCATTTGTCCAACTGGATGATGTGCCGCTTCAATAAGTATGGTATCACCACGATTCAGCTGTAATTTGAATAGCGCGATTAATGCACACATAGCCGGCGCGATTGCCGCGGCTGCAAGTTTACCATCGACATTGGCTGGTAACACAGTTAAGGCATGACTAGGGACGATTGCAAATTCGCTCATTGTGCCCTGCTCACGTATATCTCCATGCCAAAATACCCGAGTGCCGGGTTCAGGAAAGCCTGTTTTACAAGCTTTCTCAACAGTGCCTACCGCGTCAATACCAAACACACGATTTGGTGTGTCTTCACAAGGACAATTGGCGACTTTAGTATCGATAAAGCTTAAACCAACATGCTCAACTTTGATCAAAACTTGATCATCGTTCGCCTCGGGTAAATTAATCTCTCCCTGCTCGAAGGTAAGTCCATTTGTATGTTTGAATCGGACTGCTTTCATCTTGTGCCTTTACGTTATGCTTCAAAATAATGTAATACGCTTAGAAGCTATGCGTCTATTTTCATTAAACCATTGTTAGCTATTTGCCACAACTTTATTAGTGTAAATATGCCCCTCGCAATTCCAATTGTTTAGTGTCACAATGGCATCAGTATCAGTGAACTTTTTTGCACTATGGATATTAGCAGCCGATTATTAATCTTTTTAGACGTTGTAGAACGCGGTTCATTTGCAAGCGCCGCACAACTTCGCAACATTGACCGTTCAGTCATTTCCAAGCAGATGACCAAGCTTGAAGAAGAGCTTGGAGTAAGACTAATGAATAGAACAACACGTTCTTTTTCATTAACCTCAGCAGGATCTGAAATGGTAAAAAAAGCTGAAGAGCTGCGTTTACTGCTAAGTGATACACAGCGGATCGCGCAAAATTACCACACAGAGCCAAAGGGATTGCTCAAAATCGCCAGCTCAACAGTTGTCGGTAGACGCTATGTACAGCCGGTTATTAATGATTTCCAAAAACGTTTTCCTCACGTTGAAGTCGAGCTCAGGCTAGAAGACAGGCTGGTTGACTTAGTCGGTGAAGGATTTGACTTAGCTTTTCGTGTCGGCGAGCCAAAAGACTCTTCTTTGATAGCACGGCGCATCGCACGTAATCGTTTTTTGATAGTAGCCAGCCCAACCTTTTTAAAAACACATGGCACACCTACGACACTTGAAGAATTAACTCAACTCCCAGCTGCAAGCTACGCCAGTGACGCATTACGTTTCACCAGCATTACTTATTTGGATGAAAATAACCAAGAGCAACAAATGCCAATTAAGAGTATCTTCAGAACGAATGATGGTGATACTCTTTTAGAAAGCGTGTTATCCGGAACATGTTACATCGTCGCCCCCGCATTTTTAGTTGGCCAAGAGGTAGCCGACGGAAAACTGCAGCCACTGCTTACCGAGACAAAGCTCATTGATTTTGCAGCGATGTACGCACTTTACCCTCATCGTGATCTCCCTGTAAGAACACGCCTATTCCTCGACGCATTTCGTGCTTATATAGGTGAAGAAATACCGATTTGGGAAAATGAAATACCAGGCTTTGAGCAGATGTATGGTTTTGTGCCGCCAAGACCAAAACTGACTTTTTAGCTATCGCCCATCTAGGCGCTTCATCGCTCCTTTGACCATTAATCTTGAGTTCATCCATTTGATACACTCGCTCAATGATAGTGGTTCACAAATTTGAAAACCTTGGATGTAAGGGCAACCCAAGCGGGATAAGTACTGTAAACAGGCATCGCTCTCAACACCTTCGGCGACTATACTACAGTTAAGTTTACGGGCAAGAAACATACTGGTTTCTACAATCGCTTGATCTTTCTCACTCTCATGGCTGAGACTGACAAAAGAGCCATCAATCTTTATTTGTGAGATTGGCAACTCCTTGAGAATTGAAAAGGAGGAAAAACCAGTACCGAAGTCATCAATACTCACCGAAAATCCCATTTCAATTAAGGTTTCAATTAGGCTTCGTGCTTTTTCAACTTCCTGCATTACCGTACTTTCGGTCAATTCGAAAACAACATGCTTAGGATCAATTTGGTGCGTATCTAACAACATTGCTAGTGTGCTTATCAAATTTTGCTCCACAAAGTCTTGGCATGAAAGATTAATATGCACTTCTAAACTTGAATGTACTTCCAGCAAAATTACTAAGTCCTGAAACACACGGTTAATAACAAACGCACTCAATTGCTTAATTAAGTTGTTCCGCTCAGCCAATGTAATAAACTTATCAGGCATAATCACAGTGCCGTCAGCTTGCGGCCACCGCAGTAATGCCTCCACACCATAAATATCGCCGCTTTGTGTACACACAATCGGCTGATAATAAAGCGTTAATTCCCCCCGTGCCAATGCCGTTTTTAGGTTTGTAAGTAATTGAAACTCAGCTTCAACTCCTTCGTGAAGTTCTTCGTCAAAAATAACGATACTTTGGCGGCTGTGTTTTGCCGAATACATTGCTATATCAGCTTGTTTCAATAGATCAAAGACCCCTAGCTGTCGTTGTTTTGTCCATAAGCTAGCACCAGCACTATAGGTAACATCCAGTTCTAGGTCTTCTATTTCGATCCCCGATCTTAGTTCGCTTAGCAAAGCATTATTTTGTGAATAGATACAGTTAGCATCACTGACATCCATAATGATAATAAACTCATCCCCACCCATCCTATATAATTGACTTCGCGGTAATAGTGCAGCGCGCATTTTATTCGCAAGTGCTACCAGTAATTTATCACCAAAAAAATGGCCCTTGGCATCGTTTATCTGCTTAAAATTATTGAGGTCGACTAGAATAACACTGAAATCAACTTGTCGTAATTTCCGTTCATTTATCGCATCGATACAGCGCTGCCGATTTTCAAGATCGGTTAAAAAATCATGCTCCGCGTTATATTTTGCTTGTTTTGCTATCTCGTCTAGCTCACGCAAGCTCGTCAAGCTGAGGCAATTGACAACAAACACGAAAATTGACCCTAAGAATAAGATGAGGCTCAATCCTTGCTCAATAATGCTAATGCTCTCTAGATGAGCATACATAAAATACGCAAAGCTTACGTAACCAAGCTCAAACAAGGCCATTAGGATCAACAAAACACGCCACCCCATGGACGAAGTCAAACGGCAGATCTTTATTGCTGGAGAAAACGCTAATCCCATAATAAAGCTACCAGCAATGACCAAAGTGAGTGCAATCAAAGGATATATCGTGAAAGGAGTACAATGGTTACAGTATAGATAAGAATTTTGATCCTGCTCAAAACGGCATCAACAGAGGCAAAAGATAAGCAAAGGCAGGCATGCGGGCCAGCTTAGCCCGCATTGTTATATATCGTCACTCAGCACTTTTAAGAATGCTATATAGTTGATCTTTTAACCATAGGCGCTTTTTTTTCAGCGACTCTAAATATTCATCACTTGAGTGTTCTACACCATCCTCAATTCGGATCACTTCATTATCTACTTCGTGATAGTCTTTAAATAGCCTTGAGAAGTGTCCATCTGACAATTTAAGTTCGTGAATTCTATCTTTAAACTCTGGTAGCTCTTTTGCTAAACTATGGCGTTCAATATTCATCTTTTTAGTCCCATTAATCGTGGTGGTATAAAACGCATTCTCGTGTTTAGAAAACCCAATCAATGCGCCTTTAACAACAGTGTTCTTCAATAATCTCATGAAGTTACTGCTTGATTGGGTCTGTCTTCATAGTACGCTCCTGCCGCCACTGAATATTGATCTAACGCAAGTCAAATACCTTTACATTGAAAGCAAACATCTAGCAATTTCCTATACTAGACTCACAAATAAATCGAGGACCTTTGACCACATACAGAGGGTTTCTCGTAAAGTCGCTAGCCGCCCAGATGCAATTGTTGTAAAATGTCGGCGTTTCTAAGCAAATCTATCTAGCAACTTTTGAGGAAAACCTGTGAGCGAACAAAAACAGTCTCTTAGTTATAAAGACGCTGGCGTTGACATCGATGCGGGCAACGCATTGGTCGAAAGAATTAAAGGCGTAGTGAAGAAAACTCGCCGTCCAGAAGTCATGGGCGGTATTGGAGGTTTTGGTGCACTATGTGAACTCCCAACTGGGTATAAAGAGCCTGTTTTGGTTGCTGGCACTGACGGTGTTGGTACTAAGCTACGCTTAGCTATCGATTTAAAAAAACATGATACGGTAGGCATCGACCTAGTTGCTATGTGTGTTAATGATCTTATTGTCCAAGGTGCTGAACCCCTATTCTTCTTGGATTACTATGCCACTGGCAAGTTAGACGTTGACGTTGCAGCAGACGTTGTATCTGGTATCGGTAAAGGCTGTGAGTTATCTGGTTGTGCACTTATCGGTGGTGAAACAGCAGAAATGCCTGGTATGTACGAAGGCGATGACTACGATATGGCAGGCTTTTGTACCGGTGTTGTAGAAAAGTCTAAAATTATTGATGGGACTAAAGTTGCGTCAGGCGACCAACTAATTGCGCTTGGTTCAAGTGGTCCCCATTCCAACGGTTACTCACTGATCCGCAAGGTACTAGAGGTTTCTGGCGCAGACACCAACGCAGAGTTCGAAGGTAAAACACTGGGTGAACATCTACTAGAGCCGACGCGCATTTACGTAAAACAAATCTTAGCATTGTTAAAAGAAGTCGATGTGCACGCACTTTCGCATATCACAGGTGGTGGTTTTTGGGAAAATATTCCTCGCGTGCTACCAGAGTCGGCAAAGGCAGTGATCAAAGGGGATAGCTGGCAATGGCCCTCAATCTTCAATTGGTTACAAGAAAATGGCAACATCGCAACTCACGAAATGTACCGCACATTCAACTGTGGTGTCGGTATGGTGCTAGTTGTTCCAGCTGACAAACTAGAGCTGAGCCTTGAAATACTTAAAGCACAAGGTGAAAATGCTTGGCACATTGGTGAGATCCAAAACGCACAAACAGGTGAAGAACAAGTTGAGATCTTAGGTGGTGCCGAGTAATGGCACCAACTCGACTGGTTGTATTAATTTCTGGTAGCGGGTCAAACTTACAAGCGATTATCGACGCTTGTAAGTCAAGCTATATAAACGGTGAAATTGCTGCCGTCGTCAGCAATAAAGCCAGTGCCTATGGTTTGATCAGAGCCCAACAAGCTGGCATAACAACCGAAGTATTAGACCATAAGCAATTTGCCTCACGCGAGGACTATGACGTTGCGCTTGGTCAATTAATTGAGCGCTTTACACCTGATTTGGTTGTATTAGCAGGATTTATGCGTATTCTAACTCCATATTTAGTGCAAAAATTTAAGGGAAAAATGTTGAACATTCACCCTTCTTTGTTGCCTAAGTATCAAGGGCTGAACACCCACCAAAGAGCTATCGATGCTAACGATGCAGAACATGGTGCTAGCGTTCACTTTGTCACAGAAGAGTTAGATGGCGGTCCTGTGGTCTGCCAGGCCAAGGTTGCAATTCTTCCCGGTGATACGGCAGAGTCACTAGCACAACGTGTTCATAAGCAAGAACATATTCTTTACCCTTTGGTGGTCAAATGGTTCAGCGAACAAAGACTAACCATGGAAGCAGAATATGCTGTTTTTGACAACAAAACCTTACCAGTTCAAGGTGCGCCGTACATCAAAGAATAAAAAATGGAGCGCTGTGCTAATTGGTATTAGCGCTCTACTTTCCACCTCCACGATTGCCAATCCTCTAAAAGAATATCACGCAGAATACCAAGTTTCTCGCAAAGGGGAAGTACATGGCACAGCAACTCGGACACTCACCAAAGTAGCAGAGTCCACTTATGCAGTGCGATATAAAAGTGACATCGAATGGATGATCTTTTCAGATGTGCGTATTGAGGAGTCATTATTTAAGCTATCAGATCATGTCATCAGTCCACTTCACTATAGTATGAAGCGTGAAGGTACAGGACCTGATAAAAGCTATAAAATTAAGTTCGATCATCAAAACCATGCCATTACCTCGAGCGAAGAAAAATATCCGTTAAAAGTAAAGTGGCTCGAAAATCAACAAGATTTGATTAGCTATCAAGTACAATTGAGGGAAGATTTAAAGTCTGGCAAAACCAAATTTAGCTATCCAATTATTGACAAAAAAGGCAGTCAACGTAGCTATGACTTTGAAATTGCAGGCGAAGAAACAATAACCCTCCCGTTTGGAAATGTAAAAACAATAAAAGTTAAGCGCATTTATGACGACAGTGACCGTCAAGCCATAGCATGGTTTGCCCCCGATCATGATCACATGCTTGTGAAAATGTATAAAGGAAAGGATGGGATGGAACAATTTCAAATAGAGCTGAAAACCTTAGAGGCAAAATCAGATAGCTAGATAACCTGAGGTGTAGATAAGCAATGAGCTAACACATTGTTTCTAGATTCACATTAAGTGGCAGCCTACGTATCAATAGTTAGGTACAGTTAGCGCTTAGTCTAGCTACTGATGCGAAAAATTATTCGGTTTGACCCTTGCCAGATGCCCAACAGGCTGATGGCAAGGAACTAATGCAACTTATACCTTTTCACCGAGCTTAAATAGTGCAAACTCACCTGGCTGTAGTTTTTGCCATTGTTCATCGTTTGTTAGCGGTCGAGTCGCTATTACCGTTACCACATCGTCTGGAGTTGTTTCCTTTTGAAAGTCAACAACCATGTCAGCGTCAATAAGGGTTGCCTTGCCAAATGGTGCTCTACGCGTTATCCAATGTAAGTTATTGGTGCAATATGCTAAGACATAAATACCATCGGTGATCAGCATATTAAACACTCCTTTCTCCCTAAGTATGTGCCCAAGTTTGGCTATGTACCTAAACACTGACACCATATTTGAGGGCCTGTTAGGATACTTTTCTCTCACCTTGTCTAAAATCCAACAAAAGGCCAACTCACTATCGGTATTGCCCACTGGGCGATAAAAGTCTGTTTTTAAGTCTTTGTAATCAGACAGTTGACCATTGTGCGCATAAGTAATTTCTCTGCCCCACAATTCCCGCGTAAATGGGTGAGTATTTTCTAAACAGGTTCGGCCGCGATTACCTTGCCTAATATGACTGATCACTGATACGCTTTTAATCGGGTAGGCTTTTACCAATTTAGCGATTTCCGACTGGCAGCTCGGCTCAGGATCTTTAAATGTCCGACACCCTTTACCTTCATAAAAGGTAATACCCCAACCATCTTTATGTGGCCCAGTATTACCGCCTCGCTCTAATAAACCAGAAAAGCTAAAACAAATGTCCGTCGGTACATTTGCCGACATCCCTAAAAGCTCGCACATAAACTACATAACCACACATATCAATTACACGATTTCACTTAATCACTCTATAGTTTAGGCAAAGAATCAACTTGCCTATTGTCGCTTTATTTATCAGCCTAACTGGAAAGCTTCAAGAGTATTGCCATTCTCGTATTACCCTAGGTATTGACCCTTGGCTCTTTGTGCTAACAGTATATTATTAAAGTAAATTAAACAGTTAGCAATGAATTAGACTATCAAAAGCGTATGACTTATCGTCAGCATAAGTTAAACATAGAAGTAACAGCAAAACCTGTGTTGTTTTATCATTTTGCGTATTATACACACTATTGTTCAGAATTTTATTGAAGCTGTAAACTTACCCTTTGCATGAAGATAAAATATTGCGGTAGACCGCTCAGAATTTGCAATTTAAAACGGCTAAATTACGTATATCCGAGTAGAGCTTAGCCAGTTACAAGAGTGATTGCCTGAGAACAACATGTAGGAAGTGGAGATGCCCTAACACAAATTTAACAAGCAACTTTAGGTATCAGTTTAAACATATTTGCAGCCTCAAGCTGATACCCAAAATCAGACTGGCCGTTTTATATAACGACGCTCTGCCATTGAAACGCCAGACTCAGCCCTGCAAGTGAAAATGCAACTAAGAAATTAATGACTTCTTTTGAACTGATAGAACGTGATTCATTGGCAAAATGCTTAGTATGTAAGCGCATACCTAACGGTTGCAGCTCAGTATCACGCTTTGGCAAAGCAATAAGCCCTGCGAGTAGTAACACCACACACAACGTGTAATGGCCTTGCGTGATAAAAAAGAAAGAAAGTGAAAATGCGGTGATCGAAAAGATCCAAGAGATAAACTTAAACATAGCAGCTCCGTTTGCTATTGGTGATATTTGCGGTGTAAATCTTGAGTTTCTTTTCCAGAACTCCCAAGAATCAGTCGAAAATTGTAGAGTTATTAGTTTAAAAAAACAAGTATACCAAAGTATTAGCCTATATTTTCGAACAATATTCATAAAACAACCAACGATACACTTCGAAGCAAGAAAAATAATAAAGTACTGTTATATAAGGAATAGTTTTAAAAAATCAGCGCTTTAAATTTAGCGAGTATAGGTACTAGATTACTACTTTTTACGTTATTTCTGTTAGGGATGTGAGAGATTGCCCTATCACTATACCGTTGTATTTAACCCTAGCTGGGCGGCGCAGCGCTTTAAGATTGCGGGAGGTATCTCCCGCTATGGCTAAAAGAAACCCAGTGGACTGGTGCTATAGCTCACCAGTAGGTTTTTGGTTTGTTGATAATGATCTAAGGCCTTTTTGTGCGTTTCGCGGCCAATACCCGACTTTTTGTAGCCACCAAATGCTGCGTGCGCTGGATACATATGATAGCAATTAGTCCAAACGCGGCCTGCTTCAATTTGACGACCAAAGTGATATGCTCGATTCATATCTCGCGTCCAGACGCCTGCACCCAAACCAAACTCTGAACTATTCGCTAATTTTAATGCCTCAGCCTCATCTTTAAAGGTGCATAAAGAAATTACTGGGCCAAAGATTTCCTCTTGGAATACACGCATCTGGTTGTTGCCTTTTAACAGGGTTGGCTGGATATAAAAACCTTGATGATAACCTTCACCAAGCTTTTCTACTTCGCCGCCTATTAAAACTTCAGCCCCTTCTTTTTTACCTATATCTATATAGCTAAGAATTTTATCAAACTGTGCTTGTGAAGCCTGCGCACCAACCATAGTTTCGGTGTCGAGTGGATTACCGCGCTTGATGGCTTTGGTTCGCTCAATCACTTTTGCGATAAAATCATCATATATGTCTTCTTGTACGAGTAATCGAGAAGGACAGGTACAGACTTCACCTTGGTTGAAATAAGCCAGTACCGCCCCTTCAATACATTTACTTAAATAGTCATCATCCGCTTGCATCACATCACTAAAGTAAATATTGGGAGATTTACCGCCTAACTCGACGGTTGAAGGAATAATATTCTCCGCCGCGCATTTCAAAATATGTGAACCAACGGGAGTTGAGCCTGTAAATGCTATCTTTGCGATACGCTGGCTAGTAGCAAGTGCTTCACCGGCTTCTCGACCAAAGCCATTAACGATATTAACGACACCATTTGGTAGTAAGTCGGCTATCAGCTCCATTAGTAACAAAATAGAGACCGGCGTTTGTTCTGCTGGCTTGAGCACCACGCAATTGCCTGCAGCAAGCGCGGGGGCAAGTTTCCAAGCAGCCATAAGCAATGGAAAGTTCCAAGGGATGATCTGCCCCACTACCCCTAGAGGCTCGTGAAAATGATACGCGACGGTTGACTCATCAATTTCACCTATTGTCCCCTCTTGCGCGCGTATACACCCTGCAAAATATCGGAAATGATCCGCCGCTAAAGGCACATCTGCCGCCAATGTCTCGCGCACAGCCTTTCCGTTATCCCACGTTTCTGCAACAGCTAAATATTCAAGATTTTTTTCAATCCGATCGGCAATTTTAAGTAAAATATTACTGCGTTCAGTAACGGATGTTTTACCCCAAGACGCTTTAGCTGCGTGCGCAGCATCTAGTGCAAGTTCAATATCAGCTGCGCTTGAGCGTGGAACTTTACAAAAAACTTCACCGTTTACTGGGCTTATATTATCAAAGTAATCCCCCTCAACAGGTGGTCTCCACTCGCCACCAATAAAGTTGTTGTATTGTGTTTTAAAGCTGACGACAGCACCCTCAGTATTTGGATTTGCGTATATCATTTTGACCTCTGCAACTTGTGTTATTTATCCTGGATCTTACTGTTCCAGATTTGTTTTTCTGTTTGACATTAGCCAAATTCAGCTTTAAAAACTTAACAAGGCGTCTTGGAATATATACACACAGTCCAAAAAGTATCGGATAAGGAGAATATTGCTTGCAGATTGCGAAACGTGTTAGTCACATTGATCGTTTGATCGAAAACAAAGTAAGCTTTGCTGCCAACAATGTTGAGCTAAGTATCTATGACACATATGAAAGTGCCAATAAAGTAAAGCTTACCTCCGGTGAAGTGCTGTTTTGCGCTATGGTAAGTGGCAAAAAAGTGATGCATGTAGACAGTTGTGATTACCATCAACCGTTTTTGCCACATCAAAGCTTTGTGCTGGCACCCGAGCAAACTGTACATATCGACTTTCCAGATGCGAGCTTATCTTCGCCAACTACCTGCTTAGCCATTGAGATCAGCCGAGAGAAAATTAAGGCGGTTAGCGACAGATTATCTCTGAGCCTCTGCGATGAAGTGACTTACCAAACACAGCTAATTCATACCGAGCACAACTGGCAAACCCAACACTGTTTGGCAAAGCTGTTCCACCTGTTTAGCGAAAATGAAAATAATCGAGAATACTTTATCGATTTAGCAATGGATGAACTGATAGCGAGGCTCCTACAACAACAAAGCCGAGATCTTCTGCTCAATGCGGTCAAACACACTCCGGATCGCAATGGATTATACCAAGCAGTGCATTATTTGGAGACGCATTTAGAGCAGCCTTTGGATGTAGATAAGCTCTGTAAGCTCAGCTGCATGAGTCGCAGTCGATTTTTTAGTCAATTCAAAAAATCATTTGCAACTACGCCACAACAGTGGCTACAAGCAAGGAGGCTCACAGAAGCTAAGGCAAAATTAAAAGCTGGGGCTCAGATCACCGCAGTTAGTTTTACACTCGGCTTCAAGCACCCGAGTCAATTTAGCCGAGCGTTTAAACAAGCCTTTAATATTACACCAAAAAACTATCAACTTCAGACGCTAAAAGTCGATAAAAGCGACTGATAACGCCATTAATCTTGTACACAGCCAAGAGTGCCTTAACATCACGTCAAAGTACTCGAATTTTCAAGTGATAACAGTCGATAAAAGCGACTGGTAACGCCATTTGTCCACCCAAAGCCTTGTTGCACAACATACTCTCCTCCTTCTGCCTGCTTGTCTGGCTCTACCACGTTATACTTTTCCAGCAAACAACCCAGATGTGCAAAGCCTGTTTCAACAGCATAAATCCATGCTTGCATAATTTCGCTTGCAAGTTGGTTTTGACCATATGATCTTAGCCCCGATACCGCAAACCATTGCAGTGGCGCCCAACCATTTGGACTATCCCATTGTTGTGAGGTAGGGGTTAGCGTACTGACGAGCCCGCCTGATTTTAAAAAATCGTATCTTAGTTTGTCACCCATTCGCTGTGCTTGTGCTGGTGTAACCTGCTTAGCAAACATGGGGACAACCCCTGCCAGTGAAACAATTTTGGTTGGTTGATAATCATCAAGGTTAACATCATAAAACCAGCCTGTTTCATCACACCAACAGTAACGCTGGATAAGTGCACTGCGTTTTGACGCCAGCGAATCATAATGTTCGGCTTGTGTTTCATTATTTAGTTTCTTTAAACATCTTGCGAGCTGCAATTCAAGCAAGACCAGCAGTGCATTTAAATCTACGGGGATAATTTGGGTTGTGCGGATACTTGCCAAGTCATCGGGGTTTGCAAGCCAACGGCTACTAAAATCCCATCCCGACTCGCATGCAGCCCGAATATGTTGGTAAAGCACACTTGGGTCTACTGCTTTACTAGCCAATTCAACATCTTCTACATACGACTCCGGACGTGGTGCTGCCAGCGGATCCCAATAACGATTCAATGTACCGCCACAGGGCATTGTGACGACACGCAGCCGCGCATTACCCTCAGTGCTACCAACATCACCACCGGTTTGCCAAAAGTTATGTTCCTTTATTAACCCTTGGGTAACTCGCTTGAGCCACTGCATGTCATCAGACTTTTGTTGCCACAGCAAATCCACCATTAATGCCGTCACAGGTGGTTGTGAGCGGCTTTGATAATAATCTCGATTGCCATTTGGTACATGCCCGATACGGTCAATCAAACTGATAAAGTTGTCTAACATTCCCTCAACGAGATCGTTTCGATTTGCATCTAATAGTCCAAGTGCAGTGAAATAGCTGTCCCAGTAATAGATCTCATTGAAACGCCCACCCGGTACCACATAAGGGTAAGGTAACGGTAATAAAGAGCCTGTAGCAACCGTGCTCGGTTTTCTGGATAAACGTGACCAAAGTGCACTGATGTACTGCTGTGCACAAGCAAAGTCAGGCAAGGCCTCTAACTCTTTGCTGGCGACAAAATCAAAGTGCGTATGAACAAAGTTCAGCAGCGCCGCTCCTGTTGGTTTTTGCTTGGCGTACAGCTGTTCAATCTCTGCTAGTGGTATTTTTGCGATGGCGTCAGCAAAGGCTTTACTATCTGTAAACAAACCGGCCTTTTGTACTGCCTTAAAAATTTCTGTGTTGTAAAAATCTGATTGGTACTGCATGTAAAACCTCAGCTCACCTTTTGTTGACTTGGTGTGTGAGCTGGATTTGCTTGGCTAGACTCACTCATCGATTTGAAAAAATATAAACATACCGCAATGACACACATAGGAATAAGCGCGCCATAAAACGCTTGCTGCCCCCCAAAGTGCTGAAATACGAACCCTGTTATCATAGAGCCAGTGCTACCACCAAGGGCTGAAAATACCACGATTAACCCGGTCATAGAGGCATGTTGAGTGGTAGGTAAACTGCTTAGCATTACCGAATTAATCACCGGATATATAGGCGCCATAAAGAGTCCAATCAAAGGCATTAAGAAAGCTACCAGTGGCGCGTCAAATAAAGACGTTATGGCTGCCTTTTCAATATGTTCCGTCATGGGTAGAGTCAACACCACAAGTACAGCCATGGCGATAAGGCAAACATTTAACACCACATACCAGTGTACTTTGGTAAGCACAACTCCAGCACCAAGTCGACCTAGTGCTAAACAGGCTGCAAAAATACTGGTAATTTGCACGCTTATATCAACTGGTAAAGACAAGACTTCATTGTTAAACGTAGGTAGCCAAGTTCCGATACTTTGCTCAATCAATACATATAAAAATGCGGAAATGACAAACACCAGTACCAAAGGTTTTGTGACGAGCTTCAACATTGCCGTAAAAGCTGAAATATTAGATCCCGCCGCTTGTGTCGGCTCTGGTTTTGCAATGGGCGAGATCCATACAATGATTGCAGTAAATGCACTTAATACCGCCAGTACAAAATATACATTTAGCCAGCCAAGTGTGTTATCACCGCTATCGATAAAGGCCGCAAAAACCCAGTACCCGCCAAGCACTCCCAGCATAAACACACCTTCAATAAAATTAAGAAGGCTTGAATGCTGATTACTCCCCTCGGTTACTTGCCCAACTAACGCGTAAACGGACACTTTCACTACCGCGAAAGCAGCGCCCACAGAAGCAAAGCCCAGTTTTAAAATCCAAAACTCAGCAACCAGTGGTGTAATGCTACAGATCAGCGCCACAACTCCTAGCACAACAGTCAAAGCGATTTTAAATCCAACTCTTGGAATGATGGAGGCGACTAAAAATGACACGATAGCAATGGGAAGATCTTTAAATGCTTCCAATGTCGCAGCTTGTGGTTTTGTAATTCCAAAGGAATGAATTGATTGTAAAATGACTGTTCCAACACTATTGAGCAAAATAGCGAACAGAAAGTAACTAACAGCCATCGCAAGTATTATACGTGCTCGGTTCATTGTTATTCTCGTTAAGACACTGTGATTCCTTTTTAGTCTAGACAGACTTTTTCGCTTTTGCAATCGTTTGCATTTCAAAACCATTAAGAGTTCCTTAACGTTATGATTGCGATAGTAATTGTATTTTCTTATTTAACCTGAACCAAAGCTAGAACTAGTGAGTCAACTAAAATACCTCTGCTTGGAAACATGCTATCACGCTACCCAGAGTGTTATTTTCTAATACGAGTTGAAAAATTAAGCTCTGCTTTAACAGCAATGAGTTAGTTCATCTCATAACCGAACTTCAGGTTAACTAGATTGCCTGATAAGCAGTGACGAAGGTACTTCTTGAGATTCACACATCTTACCACTTAGCTGTATGAGTAGTTTTTCTACTAGTAATTGCGCTGCTGCATGGGTGTCTTGTTTAATTGTTGTGAGCGCTGGAAAACTTATCTGCGCCATAGCAATATCATCAAAGCCTACAATTTTGACATCATTTGGCACGCTGACATAGCGCTCTTTTAATGCTTTTAATGCCCCAAGCGCAACCATATCACTACACGCAAAAATACCATCAAAAGTCAGCCCATTTTCTCTTAGCAATGTATTAATACTGGCATAGGCGGCTTCTGAGGTAATATCAATTCTAACCAGCTTTGCAGTAACATCGGCCTTCTCCACCCCGTGGCAAAAGCCTCGATATCTCTCTCCCAACTCTGCGTGTGCTGGATCTCCCATAAACAGCAGTTTAGAAGCCCCCTTGGCAATTAAGTGCTCGGTAGCTGTTAACCCTCCGACAAAATTATCACTACCTACAATCGGATAGTTTGCAGAGGTTTTCGGGTCGCCCCACACTACAATGGGAGTACCAGCTTTTGCAGCTAGTTCGATTTTTGCTTGCTCCTTACCTTGCCCAACTACGATTACGCCATCGGCTCTACGACCAGAAATAAAGTAGCCGTGCCAATCCTCACCTGCCATATGTGAGTTAGACAGAAGCAACTCATACCCTTGACGATTCACGGCACGGTTTATATCACTGACAACTTTTAGCAAGAAGGGATCATCAACCGATTGCTTGGTTTCTGCTTCAAGATTGATGATAACAGCGATAACTTTGGTTTTTTGCATCCGCAGGCGACTTGCTGCAGCATTGATACTAAAGTGATGTTCTTTCGCTAACGCCTGAATACGCTCTCGAGTTTCTTTTTTTATCAGTGGGTTATCGTTGAGTGCACGGGACGCCGTCGAGGTTGAAACACCAGCTAATTTTGCCAAGTCTGATAACTTTAATTGTGTTGAAGCCAAGCAAATCCCCTTACTCATGCAGTTAACTAGAGTAGTATTCTTACAATTTTTTTGATCTTAAACCATAACTAATTGAATCTCCTATCCTAAATAAGCATAAAAGATAACCAATCAAAGTATATTTGCCATGCCTTTCATCGTTTTATGACAAATTTTTAAACAACACCATTGCAAACGTTTGCATTAAGATCTATTTTAAAAAATAGACAGTCGTAAAATACCAGTCTATGACAACAACAAGAGGGCTTTAGCCGTGATAAAAACGAACTCATTAAGCTTGATCGCCGCAGCTGTAACACTTGCGTTAAGCACAACAGCACAGGCTGAGCAACAGTCGAATAAAAACAAAGAAAAAGTAGAAACAATTATTGTATCAGGTACCCCTGGCGGTGCCGGTATAAGAAAAATTGATGCCAGTTTTGCGGTAACCAATATTGATGCCGTACAAATCGATAAGCTTGCACCCAAAAGTACAGCTGATTTACTTAAAGCTGTGCCAGGGATATGGGTTGAAAGTTCAGGTGGTGAGTCCGGTGCTAATGTTTTTGTTCGCGGCTTTCCGGGCGGTGGTGACGCGCCTTTCTTAACAGTGAGTTTGCAAGGTAGTCCTATTTACCCTGCCCCTACACTCTCTTTTTTAGAAAATACGTCAATCTTCAGGCTCGATGAAACCATTAGTATGATGGAAGGCTTGCGTGGTGGCCCAAACCCAGTTGTGTCTAACGGACAACCGGGGTTGACCACGAACTTTCAGCTTAAACGTGGTCAATCAGATACAGAAGGAACCTTCAAGTACACCACAACAGATTATGGCCTCAATAGAATAGACGGCGTATTGAGTGGCGAAATATCCAATGATCTCTATTACATGGTCGGAGGATATATCAAACGATCTTCGGGGATCCGCGATGCCGGCTTTACTTCAGAAAAAGGCCATCAATTCACAATCAATCTTACCAAAGAATTCGCTAACGGTGAGTTTAACCTTTATACCCGTCAAACCGACGATACTGGTGCGTGGTACCTACCAACTCCACTTAACGTTGAAGGTGTCGATGCTGGCTTTACTCAGTTAGGCACAAATAATCGCAAGGCAACAATTTATTTTGGTCAGCATAACACCGCCATGAACATCGATATAGGAGATGGTCGCGGCTGGAAAGGCCATGTATCAGGTGGTAGCTTAAAAGTTAATTTCGATAATGGTTGGCAGCTAAACGACCGCTTTAGTCTTACTAAAGGCGACGCTAATACAATTGGCTTAGTGCCTGCAGGCGCCGCGGTACGCTTAAGTGAAGTAGCTGATAATGGTGAAACAGCGACGGGAAGCGTCACTGGTAATGAATATAGTGGCGATACCATAGTGCAACAATATGGCCGATGGGTCGTTTTAAAAGATATTGAAGCTTTCACAAATGATTTAGCCTTGAGTAAAACCTATGGCGACTGGTCGAGTGCGTTTGGTATTTATACCGCCACCACCTCGGCACAGGATTGGTGGAGCTTAGGGAATAGTGCTTATCATGTTTTGGAGCAAGGCGGAGAAGCACTAAACGCAATAGCATGTAATAGCGATGTGACGGGTTGTGCTTTTAACTATGATATTAGCAGCTCGGGAGACGCTACTACATGGGCTGTATATACAACGCAGAGTTACCAAGCCACTGACGCATTAAAACTGGATTTAGGTCTACGCAGCGAACAGCATCAGGTAGAATATTCAGTAGATGAAGATTTGGACGGTGTGATCACCAAGACAGTTGACTATGATGAGCGAAAAACTTCATGGACACTTGGTGCTGATTACAGTTTAAGTTT
Organism: Pseudoalteromonas sp. McH1-7; assembly: GCF_013366255.1. Lineage (NCBI taxonomy): Bacteria > Pseudomonadati > Pseudomonadota > Gammaproteobacteria > Alteromonadales > Pseudoalteromonadaceae > Pseudoalteromonas > Pseudoalteromonas sp. McH1-7. The sequence continues at coordinate 58,625 of NZ_JABWPQ010000020.1, forward strand.
GGATTCAGGGGTATTTGCTCGCATGAATAAAGGCTACAAAATGCCTTACTTTGATGATTTTCGAGACAACTACAACACTTATAAATCAGGTGAGTCACTTATAAAAGAAGTGACACAAGCAGAGCTTGGTTACAAATATATGGGTGAAACTGGCGACCTCTTTGTTACTTTGTTTACCAATGAGGTAAAGGGCGACACATTCGTTAGACGCCCAGGTGTACCAGCTGAGATCCTAACCAATGAAGCCACCGGCGTAGAAGTCGATTATAGCTATAACCATGAATCAGGTTTATCGGTCAACTTAAATGCGACATGGCAAGACACCGAAATCACTGACAGTCCGACCAATGAAGGCAACAAAGCACAACGTCAACCTGATTGGATGCTGCGTATTACCCCAAGCTATGACTTTGAAATGTCAGGTATGTACGCCACCTTGTATGGTACGCTTTCAGCTGTGGACGACCGCTTTGGTGATAATGAAAATACCGTCGTGTTAGAAGGCTACGAAAAACTGGATATTGGCCTGATCGTTGAGCCTGCGGAAGGGGTAAAACTGCAACTGGCAGTGGATAACCTCACTGACAAACAAGGGATCACCGAAGGTGACCCACGTAATCCAACCTCACCCAACGGCCGCTATATCATGCCAAGAAGCGTTAAGTTCAGTGTTGCTTACACCTTTTGATAATAGTAATGGTAACTTTTGAGCATGGGTATTTTAGTTGATTAACTCACATTTTATACCAATTTTCTTAATTAAGTGGTCTATTTTGAGGTGAAAAAATCTTGTCGATAACACCGCTACCGCGTCCTGCTATCGCCAAGGTGCCTGCATCCGTGTAGGCAAGGTAAAATTTTGCTCTTTAGTTGTTCTAAATAAGAAATTTTTAACGCTGTTAGCGTCAGATTTACGCCTTCAAATTGAGCAAGTATTAAGTCAAATTGGTATTATCCTAAGTTCAGATTAGTTGGAAAATAAAAAGCCGCTTAGCAATTAAACTAAGCGGCTTTTTTGTATTGAAACTAGGACTCGATTAATCTAGCCAAAACTCTTTTTTAAACTTAATACCAAACTCACTTCTATCATTACTGCGCATCACACCAACGAAGCCACTTTGTTGCAATCGGCCAACATCGTAGACTTCATTTAGCACATTTTCGCCGTAAAGCGTCACTTCCATATCACCTTCAGCATTGGTATACGAGATGTTAAAACCTAGTAGTTCACGAGAGTCAATATACTCGCTTGCCCGAGTAACAGACTGCCCCTGCATATCCGAGCGGTATGAGTAACTTGCATTTACAGCAATGGTTGCACCATGGTCTAGATCATGGAAGTATGATGGTGCTACCATCACTGTCCAACGTGGCGTCAGTGCTGGAGCGTCACCTTTACCAATTCCAATCACCCCTTCATCAACGTGCGTAATTTCAGAGTCTAAGTAGCCGATTGAACTACGAACTGAAAAATCGTCCGTAATTGCTATCGTTGTTTCAAGTTCAATACCCTGTGCTTTTGACTCACCTGCGTTTTCTACGATAGTAACGAAGCCGCCGCCCGCTGTTGGGTCATTAAATGGTAACGCAAGATCAGTATAATCAGTTACGAATGCCGCAACCATCATAGACACATTATCGTGAACTTGACCTTTGAAGCCGACTTCGTAGTTAATCGCTTTGGTTTCTTCAAATGCAGCAAATTGATCTGGCCCACCAAATGGGCGTGGTGGGAACCCACCGCTTTGGTAACCTTTTTGAACTTGTGCGTAAACGTTAATGTCACGAGTTAGCTGATATGACGCATTCACGTCCCACGTCACTTCGTCAAAATCTGCACTTACGTATTTACGCGTACCAAAACTTGGGAACAGTGCATCTGCTTCTTTTTTGTCTTCAGAGTAGCGTAAACCACCACCAATGCTAAGAAGTTCAGTCACATCAAAGCTTGCATTGATATACGCCGCATAAGCGTCAGTCTCTTGATTGATATCGAAATAACCGTAACCACCAAAAGAAGCTGTCTGACCATCATTTAATAAGCCGTTTGGTGTATTCCATGGACTAAATACAAATGGGCCAGAGCTGGTGAAGCCGTCTTCGTTAAAATAATAAAGACCTGATACGAAATCCCAAGAATCATAAGTACCATTTAGCTGTAGCTCAAATGAATACTGATCAGCACCACCTTCTTCAGGAAATTCAGAGAGATTAAGCGCCACGGCATCATCATCAAGACCACCGGTGTATTCAGAGCTACGCTTGCTGGCAATAAATTTGACAGAATAAACGTCACTTGCTTGCCAATCTGCTGTAATTGACCCACCCCACCCTGAGTAATCAGTGCTTTCGATGCCTGCAACTGCTGTTGCCAAATCATCAGGATTGTCTGGTAACATTGACGCATCTAATAGTGGGAAGTCACCATTAAATGGATCGTTAGGGTCTAATGGAGCTGTTAACTCAATGGTATAAGGAGACTGACCAGACTCATTTTCAACACCATCGAACGCTGCTGAAATCACTAAGTCGTTAGTTGCTTGCCATCTTACAGCTAAACGACCGCTATACTCTTGTTCCTCGCCAATTTCTTTTTCAGGATTAGCTAAATTTACGGCTTTACCAACACCGTCACGCTCTTTATAAGATGCACTAGCAGAAAAGCTTAGTGTGTCCGTTAACGCTTGGCTTGTGTATAAATCGGTCGCTAAACGGCCTCGAGAACCTATTTTTGCCTCAATACGTGCAACTTCTTCTGCACCAGGTTGTTTTGTGATCACATTGACAGCGCCACCAAGTGTGTTTCGACCGTATAGCGTGCCTTGAGGACCACGCAAAACCTCTACACGTTCAATATTTGGTAGTGAAAGGTTAGAGCCCATCTGGCGACCAAGGTAAACACCATCGACGTAAACACCCACCCCTGGATCAGTTGTGATCACGTGATCTTGTAAACCAATACCACGAATAAATACAGAAGCATGCGCCGCATTACCAACGCCATAGCGAGTGATGTTCAAGTTCGGGACGAATTTACCAATATCGTCTAGGTTACTGATGTTTGCCTTATCAATATCACCTGCACCGATCGAAGTAATAGCGGTAGGTGTTTCGAACAAGCTTTCTGTACGCTTACGAGCGGTTACTTCAATTTTTTCAAAAACTTGTTTTTCTTTCTCTACATTAGCTTGCTCAGCCAAGGCTGTGCTAGGAAGGGCTACCGCTGCTAATACAGCAGCTGAAATCGCAGATAAACCAAGACGAGGTAAAACTGTAATCATATAATCTCCAAAGGAATCACCGTGTGTGAACTAGTTACGAGAGGTCGTAAACTAGAGAAGCAAGGGTTTACTACCATTGCTTCTGCCTTATACTTTGTTCGAGTAAGGATAAGCACGATACAAATTTCAGGCATAAAAAAAGATGCGTTAGGTGCATCTATTTCCTCTGGAAGGGTATTATAGTCAGAATTGAGTAAAATTGAAATAATTATTTAATAAAAATTACTTTTTAGGTTTTTGTAACCAAAACAATACCAATTTTGGAAATTTAATTTTTAAGAAAAGTCTATATACAACAATATATTATACCAAAAACCAGTACTATATATTAAAAAATTGAAATTGCTGCTGCTATCTAGTAGCTCATACTAGCTATTGCACTATCCATCAGATAGTTGAGGTCAGTCATACCAATTAGGGTAATACCAATTGGACTTGATAGTTGCTCAATTTGAAGGAGTAAATCTGACGCTCACAGCGTTAAAAGTTTCTTATTTAGAATAACTAAAAATTGAGCTGCGGATAATTAATACCTTTCTAGCAGAAAGCTTTAGCGCTAGCTGCATTGACTTCACCTCCAATAGCCAACTATTGGTGCGTAACTTCGCCCTTCCTACAGGATATAGGTACCTTAGCGAGAGCAGGACGCAGTAGCGGAGTTATCGGCAAGATTTTCTCGACTCATAATAGACTACTTAATTAAGAAAATTGGCATAAATTAACTCGAGAGCGGTGTAGCTAAATTAAAGACGAAAAAAAACCAGCATAAGCTGGTTTTTTTATTTTGGTGCGAATGGGGGGACTTGAACCCCCACGGCCGAAGCCACCACCCCCTCAAGATGGCGTGTCTACCAATTCCACCACATTCGCAAATTCGGTGTTTTCTAACTCTTAGTTAGGAATATCAGAAGCTGGATTTTCTTCTGATGCTGGCACATCACTGTTAGCAGGTACTACTGTTGCAGCTGGTGCCTCTAGGTTTTCCCATTCACTGGTTTTCTTTATTTGACCAGTTGTTAAGTTACCTAGAACAATACTTAGTACAAAAAACACTGTAGCTAGTATTGTTGTTGTCTTTGTCATAAAGTTGCCTGCGCCTGACGAGCCAAATACTGTCGCTGATGCACCAGCACCAAACGAAGAACCCATGTCTGCGCCTTTACCTTGTTGAATCAGCACCATACCAATAAGCGCTAAAGCAACGATTAAGTAAACAACCATTAAAATTTCGTACATTTACTTATCCTTTTGCACTTTTACATATAGAAAGGAAGTTTTCAGGTTTTAAGCTTGCGCCACCAATTAAACCACCATCTATATCTTCTTGTGCGAATAATAATTCACTATTTTTTTCATTAACACTGCCACCATAAAGTAAGCGTAGTGTTTTTGCAATTTGCTCGTCTTGCTCAGACAGCAAATTACGTATAAATTTGTGCACTGCTTGCGCTTGTTCAGGAGATGCTGTTTTACCAGTACCTATTGCCCAAACCGGTTCGTATGCTATCACAGAGTTAGCTAGTGCCGCTATACCTAATTTCTTGATAACTGCGTTTATTTGTCTAGCTACAACTTCTTCTGTCTGCTCACTTTCTCTCTCTTCTTCGGTTTCTCCAACACATAGTATCGGAGTTAAACCTTGTTCTTGAGCGTGGGCAAATTTATTCGCTACAACCTCATCACTTTCGCCATATAAAGCGCGTCGCTCGGAATGTCCGACTAAGGTGTAAGTCGCGCCTAACGAACTAGCAAGTGATGCCTGAATTTCTCCAGTGTATGCGCCTTCTTTATATTCTGAAACGCTTTGCGTTCCTACAGTGAGTCCCTTTTCAACAGCTTGTTCAATTAACATCGCTGGGGGAAATATAATTACATCCGCTTGGAATGATTCACTGTTTAATGTTTCTGACATTTGGCTAAGTAGCTCTTTTGAGCCATTCATTTTCCAATTACCAGCAACAATTTGCTTCCTAGTTGCCATTACGATACTCCGTAGCAGAAAGCGGGTGAGATACTAACGCTACTCACCCGAAGTTACAAGAAATAAATTCAATTTTCAGTTTAATTGCTCACAGATTCAACAGCTTCAGCGATTTTTTGTGCAAAATCGATGACTTGCTTCTGTTGTTGTGCTTCAACCATGACTCTTACGACTGGTTCGGTACCCGACTTCCGTAGTAACACTCTTCCCTTTCCAGCAAGTAGTGCTTCGACTTCAGACACCGCTTCTTTTACTGATTGGTGTGCTGTTGGGTCATCTTTGGTACTGTAACGTACGTTAATCATTTTCATCGGGTATTTACTGAACCCTTCACCTAAGTCCTTCAAGGTTTTGTTTTGTGCAACCATTGCGGCGAGTACTTGTAAGCTCGATACTATTCCATCACCAGTACTAATTAGGTCAAGATTAAGCACATGCCCTGAACTTTCACCACCAATTTTCCAGCCCTTTTCAGCGAGCAACTCCATTACATAGCGATCACCCACTTTACTACGCTCAAATGCAATACCTCTAGCTTTAAGCGCATTCTCTAAACCCATATTAGACATAACGGTACCAACAACACCACCACCGAGTGTACCATCACTATCGGCTTGGCAGGCAATAATGTACACAATATCATCACCATCAAATACATGGCCATCATGGTCCACCATCATCACTCGGTCACCATCACCATCATATGCAATACCAACATCAGCTTGATGCTCCAGTACTGCTTTTTTTAATGCTTCAACATGCGTTGCGCCACATTTTTCATTGATATTCAAACCATTAGGTTCACAAGCTGTGGTGATCACCTCAGCACCTAATTCACGCATTACACTCGGTGCAATATGGTAAGTTGCGCCATTCGCACAATCTAACACCACTTTCAACCCTTCAAGAGAAAGCTCTTTTGGAAATTGGCCTTTACAGAATTCAATATAACGACCATCTGCACTGTCTAAGCGCTTGGCTTTGCCCAGCTTTTCTGATGTTACGCACGTCATTGGCTCATCGAGCTTCGCTTCTATTGCAAGTTCCACTTCATCTGGCAGTTTTTTACCGTCACCACCAAAGAATTTTATGCCATTGTCATGGTAAGGGTTGTGAGAAGCACTGATGACGATACCTGCCTCAGCTCTGAAGGTTTGTGTTAAATATGCAACAGCAGGAGTAGGCATAGGCCCTAACAAGATCACATTGATCCCAGCGGCTATCAACCCCGCCTCTAGTGCTGTTTCTAACAGGTACCCTGATATTCTGGTGTCTTTACCAATGATAACTTTTTTGGTTCCTCTTTCAGACAGAACCTTTCCGGCTGCCCAGCCTAGCTTCATTGCAAATTCTGGTGTAATTGGGAACTCGCCCACCATACCTCTTACACCATCTGTACCGAAGTACTTTCTTGTTGTCATTGAGTAACTCCATTGACCGACGCTAACCATACGTTAAGTACGTCGCTTGTTTCTTTTACGTCATGAACACGAATGATATGTGCGCCCTGCTGTGCACATATTAGCGCACCGGCAAGACTCGCAGCGACGCGCTCATGAGTTTCTCGAGTAAGTAGTTGTCCAAACATGGACTTTCTAGAGAGTCCCGTCAGAATAGGTAAATTGAACGAATTAAATTGTTTCAGTCCACCTAAAATCTGAAAGTTATGCTCCAGAGATTTACCGAAGCCAAAACCTGGATCTAAGATCAGCCTACTGGTATCAATTCCGGCTTGCTTGCACGCACGGATCCTAGCTTCGAAAAACTGACTAATGTCTGAAAATAGATCATTATATTTTGGATTATTTTGCATTGAGCGAGGCTCACCCTGCATGTGCATTAGGCAAATAGGTACCTCTGCGTACTGAGCTGCTATCTCTAATGCACCTGGCTCCTGTAAAGCTCGAACATCATTGATGATATCAGCACCAGCTTCAATAGCTTGCTTCATTACTTCAGCTTTACTGGTATCAACTGAGATAACACAGTCAGATTGTGCCCTAACAGCTTTGATGATCGGGATCACGCGCTCAAGCTCTTCCTTCAACTCTACATCTGGCGCCCCTGGACGAGTAGACTCACCGCCAATATCAATAATGGTAGCTCCGTCAGCGAGCATCATATTTACCTGCTCAACCGCACTATCTAGGTGAATAAATTTTCCGCCATCTGAAAATGAGTCAGGAGTAGCATTCAAAACCCCCATTACTTGAGGCTTATTTAAGGAAAGGCTGCGGGCTCTTGGCAAGCGTAACTCGTACATTCTATACCTACATTATTACTATGTTTTGGATGATCTCGAAAGGGGCGTAGCTTTAGAACTCAGGTCTCGTTTCATACCAAGCGCTAAATGACACTTTATTTTAGGGCAAGAAAATCTGATCGATAACTAGGCAAAAGTTTTGTTATTTAGTCGTACTAAATGAGATACTTTTAACGCCGTTAGCGTCAGATATACTCCTTCAAATTGAGCAAACATTAAGACTAACTGGTACAAGTGTGTACTTATTCATACACGCATAATCCAATAATAACACCCTGAATCTATTGATACAAAAAAGCCCCGATTGCTCGGGGCTGTCATATTCTACCTGACCTTACGATTTGTCATCAAGCTCTGAGTTTGATGTGCTATCACTAGGCTGGTCATCTGCTGGCTTTTCAGCTTTTGACTCCGGTTTTAACTCTGTCACTTTGGCAGATTCAGACTCTACCTTTTTTTCTGGCTTGACGTCATGCGCATCCCTTGGTGGACGAACATCACGGCGCTCCATTAAGTCATCAATCTGCAATGCATCAATCGTTTCATATTTCATTAACGCATCTTTCATTGTGTGAAGAATATCCATATTGTCTTTTAGGATTTGCTCAGCACGTTGATAGTTACGATCGATGAAATCTTTAATTTCCGCATCAATAAGCTTAGCAGTTTCATCTGACATACCAGACATACGGTGAGAACCACCACCCATGTACATCTCGCCCTGCTCTTCTAAATACATTTGTGGTCCAAGCTTAGGACTTAACCCCCACTGCGTAACCATTTTTTTGGCAATATCAGTGGCACGTTCAATGTCGTTACTTGCACCTGTCGTGACTTTGTCGTCACCGTAAATCAACGCTTCAGCAATACGACCACCGTATAAGCTTGAAAGCATAGACTCTAGATGTTGCTTTGAGTGACTTACGCGATCTTGCTCCGGCAAATACATGGTTACACCTAAGGCGCGACCACGAGGAATAATGGATACTTTATAAACCGGATCATGTTCAGGTACTAGGCGACCAACAATAGCATGACCAGCTTCATGATACGCCGTCATTTCTTTTTCTTGCTCACTCATTACCATGGACTTACGCTCAGCGCCCATCATGATTTTGTCTTTTGCAGCGTCAAACTCAGCCATGCTTACCTTGCGCTTATTGCCACGAGCTGCAAATAAGGCGGCTTCGTTTACAAGGTTAGCTAAGTCAGCACCAGAGAAGCCTGGTGTACCACGTGCAATTACCGATGCTTCAACGTTATCATCTAATGGAACTTTGCGCATGTGAACATTTAAGATTTGTTCACGACCACGGATATCAGGAAGACCCACAACAACTTGGCGGTCAAAACGACCAGGACGCAATAATGCAGGGTCTAATACATCTGGACGGTTAGTAGCAGCAATGACGATAATACCTTCATTGCCTTCAAAACCATCCATCTCTACTAGCATCTGGTTTAGTGTTTGCTCACGTTCATCATGACCACCACCCATACCTGCACCACGTTTACGACCTACGGCATCGATTTCGTCAATGAAGATGATACAAGGTGCTGCTTTTTTCGCTTGTTCGAACATATCACGAACCCGAGAAGCACCAACGCCCACAAACATTTCAACGAAATCAGAACCAGAGATGGTAAAGAAAGGTACTTTTGCTTCACCTGCTACCGCTTTAGCAAGTAAAGTTTTACCCGTACCAGGAGGACCTACCATCAATACCCCTTTCGGGATGCTGCCACCTAGCTTTTGGAACTTTGATGGATCTCGTAAAAAGTCCACCAGTTCAGTTACGTCTTCTTTCGCTTCGTCACAGCCTGCAACGTCCGCAAATGTTGTTTTGACTTGATCTTCACTCATTAAGCGAGCTTTGCTCTTGCCAAACGACATTGCGCCTTTGCCGCCCCCGCCTTGCATTTGGCGCATGAAAAAGATCCATACACCAATGAGCAGAAGCATTGGGAACCAGGATATAAAGATATTTGCCAAGAAAGACTGCTCTTCTGGCGCTACACCTTTAATATTTACATCGTTCTTAAGCAAATCGTTGACCAAGTCTAAATCAGTCAATGGGATCACTGTTTGGAAACGATCTCCGCTAGAACGAACGCCACTAATTACGCCTGTTTGACGGTCAATACTGACCTCACGAACAGAACCACTGCGCACGTCCTTCACGAATTGTGTGTAACTCGTTTGGCGATCATATTGTTCGCCACCGTTAAAGCTCTGGAACACGGTCATTAGTACAACCGCAATTACTAACCAGAGTATTAGATTTTTAGCCATATCGCTCAAGGAGTTAACCTCTTGTATCCAAAAAAATTCAAATTCAACTTGATGCTTTCCAACTGTACTACAGTTTGTAACCTGTCGCCACTACATATACTTCTCGTGATCGAGGACGAGACGCTTTTGGTTTACGGATCTTTACAACCTTAAAACAATTACGTACTTCTTGCACAAATTGATCAAAGCCTTCGCCTTGGAAAACTTTAACCGCAAATGCCCCGTTTGGTTTTAGCACTTGATGGCACATATCTAATGCTAGCTCGACCAAATACATACTGCCAGATTGATCGGTAGACATATTACCGCTCATATTTGGCGCCATATCTGAAAACACCACATCTACATTTTTGCCGTTAATTCTATCAAGCAGTGCATTTAATACCGCTTCTTCTCTGAAGTCTCCCTGAAGGAAGTCAACGCCCGCTAACGAGTCCATAGGTAAAATATCACACGCTATTACTTGCCCATCAATATCTACTTGTTCAGCTAAATATTGGGACCAGCTACCCGGCGCGGCCCCTAAATCAACTACCGTCATACCTTTACGGATCAATTTATCCTTTTGCTGGATTTCTTCCAGCTTAAAAACCGCTCGTGATCGATAGCCACGTTTTTGGGCTTCATGTACATAAGGGTCTTCTACGTGTTCTTTTAACCAACGTTTAGAACTGGCGGAGTGTTTTTTATTTGCCATATTAACTATAACTCATTAGTAATATTGTCTAGATGGCGTTAGAATATCGATAATTCAAGCCTTTTAATAAATAAGATTGTATCAATATGACCTTATCAAATAAACAAAAGCAGTTCCTAAAAGGGCTCGCTCATAACTTAAATCCAGTTGTGCTTCTAGGCGCTAATGGCCTCACCGAAGGCGTAATGGCCGAAATTGAGCAAAACCTAAACATTCACGAACTCATCAAGGTGAAAGTACCAACAAATGATCGTGAAACTAAGCAACTGATTTTTGAAGCAATTGTTCGTGAAACAAACGCGCACAAGGTACAGACGATTGGCCACATCATCGTGTTATACCGTCAAAGCGAAGACAAGAAAATTCAATTGCCACGTAATTAATTTTCTTTTGTCACGCTGCCTTGCGTCAAAGGTGGCGTGATACCTTCAAGTAGCTCAGCTTCTTCCGCCTTAACTCTTTTAATCTCTCGCTCACTCAACACCGGCATTAAAATAGCATCTCCCGTGAGTACATCTATCAAAAAGTCATTGGTGAGTTGATTTATTACACCGCTTTCAGCATTTAGCAACAAACTAAAGCCAATGCCTAGCTCGGGAATAATTACCACGTCTGTTCTATACCCTTGCACCCAACCACTGTGGTAGTAAAGGCGTTTACCATCATATTGATAGATTCTCCAACCCAGGCCATAGTATGCGGCCTCAACATGTTCACGCCATACCCGTCGACGTAACTCACGCTTAGTTAAAGTATAAGGCATTGATTGTTTACTTAATGCCTCAGGCGATAATACGCTCGGATATAAGCCCAATTGCGCTTTTAACCACTGTGCCATATCTGTCGCACTAGCATTCACACCGGCCGCTGGTAATACTTTATAATAGTGTTGCTTCAATTTAGCAGTGTGCCAACGTTTTCTTCCCCTGACATGCGGCCACGCAAAATTATTATCCTTCGTCATTTGCTCGACTCCAAGGCCTGCATCTCGCATATTAAGCGGAGCAAATATGAACTCCTGCATCCATGTTTGATAGCTGATCCCCGTTGTTTTCTCGATAACATCACCGATCAAACTAAACATGACATTCTGATACCCGTAACACTGGCCGGGCTGACACAGAGCTTCAACCTGTAATAAGCGCTCTACAATCTGTGGGTACTCCATTCGCGATTCAATTAAATTATCGTACGCGTTTGGTACCAAACCACTGGAGTGGCTCAGAAGGTGGTAAAGTTTAAGTTGGCTGTAGTCACCATCGATAAACTGCGGAAGATATAAGCTTACTTTGTCATCGATATTAAAATGACCTTCGCTCGCCAGCTTCGCTGCTAAGCTTCCTGCAAATGTTTTGGAAACCGAGGCTAGCCGAAAGCGAGTATGTTCATCAACACGACTGCCTTTTCGGCTTTTTGTCTGGCCAAACCCCTTTACGTAACTACCATGCTCAATATGCACAACAGACAAAGCAGCACCTGGTACCGATTTTTCTTTCAGTTTACGCTCGACTTGCTTAGAATAGCTCTTTAAAAATTGTGACCATTGCTGGTTTGGAGTTTTCGCGACCGTTATTTTTGAATAACTACAGCAAAAAATACAAACTAATGTGAGAATTAGCGACTTCATAATGACTCATTTCATTAACACTCGCTCGCCATACTAACATGATGAATTGGCGGAACTCACTAAATATAAGAAAATAACTGTTTATTTGAGGTATTTTAATGCGTTTAGTGCTAGCAGCTCTATGTACAAGTCTACTTATTGGATGTGTCACCACAGCGCCATTAGCGCCGAAACTAACGGTGCCACAGAAACCATTACTGAAAAAGTCAGTTTACCAAATCAGCTATAGTACTGAACTGAATTCGGCACGAATTAAGTCTGTACAACTGCCTGCACACCCACTCATTCAAGGTAACACCATAGCTATCAACGCGGCTAAAGTCAGCCTTACAGATACCTTACGAAAACAAATTGTTAGTTTATTAGAGCAAAAAGGGTTACAGGTTGTCGCCACAAAACAGGCAGACTACACGCTCACTATTCACCAGCTAGATTTAGAGTTCGCGGCGAATAAAACATATGCACTAGATAGGCCTAGAAATCCGCACCCACACATTGCCGAGCTGGCACAAAATTCTCCGGCATTTCAATGTGGCAATATTGTCGCTTCAGTAAGTATGCGCTTATCACACCAAGCATCTTCTGATGTTGTCTGGTTTGCTAAGTCATCAGTCGATAGTGCTGGATTTCAAGGGATCCCCTTACAATTTACCTTCACTGAAGAAGAAAAAATTGCCAATGAGCGTGAAATATTGTCATTTATTGCTGCTCAAAACACAGAAGAAGCTCGCCGTCAGCGCTCAAGTTCTCCTGTTGAGATACCAAGCTACAAAGTAACTAAAACGCTGTCTTCGCTGGAAAAAACAGCTGGTGCGTGTACGCAAACTGAAGTTTCAGCTCTAACAGCTGACATGCAGGTACATCTTGCAGAGAGTTTGATTGAAAAGCTCAACGTCAAATAAGTACAGTGTTAAACTCAATATTTAGGAAAAGCAATTTGCCGTAGCGTTGCGACCAAAGTTTTTGCTTTTCCTAGACACTTTCCTACACCTTTCTGCTGTCTATCTAGCTTGCTATATGAGCTGAGGTTTGGATAAGGAATGTTCCAACTCATTGTTGTTGCTAAAGCACAAGTTAACTTTTCCGTGTCCAGCTTTCGCTAAGGTACCTACGTCCTGTAGGTAAGTTGAATTTAAAAAATGGAATAAATTTTAGATTACCAACCTACACTTATTTACAGACACAAGCGCTTCTGTGATTATACTCGACAGGGAAATACTAAAGTTTGGAGCAAAAGATGGAGCAATACGGTACTATTTTACTGGTTGAAGATGATATCTCACTGGCACAGTGGGTAGCGGAATACCTCGATAATCAAGGCTATAAAACTCATTGCTGTTATCGTGGTGATGAAGTCATTGAGCGCGTTAAGTCTTTAGACCCCGATCTTGTACTGCTCGATCTGATGTTACCTGGTAAAGACGGCATTAGCGTTTGTCGAGATTTACGTCAATTTTATAATAAACCCGTAATTATGCTTACCGCCAAAGATGAAGAAATGGACGAAGTCATCGGTTTAGAAGTCGGTGCTAGCGACTATGTAATTAAGCCTGTTCGCCCTCGTGCTCTTCTTGCTCGGATAAAAGCTAACGTAAGAGCAGCACAAGAAAAGCCCCTTGACCATCAAGCAGCAAAGCATGAGTTAGTCGTCGGTCAACTAACGATAGATACGCAAGCTCGCAAGGTATCTGTCGGCGCTCAAGAAATTATCGTTTCGAGCGCAGAGTATTTATTGCTACAATTTTTAGCAAGCCATGCTGGGGAAGTCGTATCTCGTGACGCTGTATTTAAAGCGACAAAAGGGCGTGAATATGATGGCCTTGACAGAAGTGTTGATGTATTGATTTCTGCATTGCGCAAAAAGTTTAATGATGACCCTCAAAACCCTGAAAAAATCAAAACCGTGTGGGGAAAAGGCTACTTGCTTGTCCCCTCAGCTTGGTAACGTCTAAAGCATACCGTTATTGTGAAAAAACTTTATATTTACCTGCTTGCCGGAGCGCTGGTTTCTATTTTTGTCCTCGGCTGGGTTATAGATACCTATAATCAACAAACTGCCCCAATTGAAAATAGCTTTGAATGGCAAAGTAAATTAATGTCAGGTTTAGCGATACAAGTCGCTGAAAAGAAACCAGATGCTCGCCTTGCGGCTACAACAGTTATTGCCGAACAATTTGGTCTTCATATTACCTACAAGGATGGTGACACCCTCGCCATGCCCACTGAGCTAAAGCAGCAAATGCTATTACCTGAAGGGCTGGTAATTGAAAACGAAAATGTCTATCTACTCAAAACAACGCCCGACATGGCACCAGATTATATAGAGCTGGAGTGGCGTCCTGAAGTCGAACAAGCGGATTATGACGTTTTACTGACATTATTTTTCTATGGCGGCATTTGTGCAATTTTGTGGTTCATCTTATCACCGTTAGTTAAGCGTTTAATTGTGCTCAATACCGCAGCAAAGCATTTTGCCAGCGGCAACCTGAGTGCACGTATCACTCCAAATCACTTCACTTACATACGAGATTTAGAAAACACATTTAATCGCATGGCCAGTCAAATAGAAAAGTTAATGGCCGAAAATAAACTCATGGCTTCAAGTTTATCTCATGACATAAGAACACCAGTTGCATGTTTGAGGTTTGGGCTAGATGCGGCCCTAGATGAAGACGACATTAGCGCAATACATGATTATTTGGGAAGGATGGAGAAAGATTTAGACCAAATGGAAGACATGCTGTCTAGCTATCTTTCCTTTGCTACGCTTGAGCAGAAGTCACATTTGCTAAAACATGAAAGTACTAGCCTATCTCGCTACGGTAATGACCTTATGGAGCAAATGCAGCCCAAACTGCAAAAAAACCAACTATCGGGTCGCGTTGAGGTGCCTGAAACGTTATCAATCACAGGTGATCTCCATTGGCTCGCCCGCGCTATCAGTAACTTGATTAGTAACGCCTGTGACTTTGCTACCAGTACAGTATTACTCAGTGCCTATCGTTCTGAGCATTGGTTAACGATTACTGTTGAAGATGATGGCCCTGGGATCGCAAGACAAAACTGGGACAAAGTTTTCAGTCCATTTTTCCAAGAACAAACTCATCGTAATAGAGCTGGAAAAAGCTATGGTTTAGGCCTTGCTATCGTAGCCAAGGTCATGGATTGGCACCATGGAAAAGCTACAGTGAGTCAATCAGAGCGGCTAGGAGGGGCAAAATTTGTTCTTTCACTCCCCTGTAAAGAAAAATAATTAATGTAAATAAGTCGCTACACTGTGACATACCCATTGTAGAATTAATTGTGAAAACATTAAGTTATAAGTGCTTAAACGTGCTTTTGGTGCAACATACGAGTTACGACTAAAAATCCGCCTCAACCTTGCGCCAAATCAAGGTAATTTACTCTTTTTATTTCTTTTTAATTACAGTAGATTGTCATCGCCGTTAGCAATTTTTAGAGAAGTATAATAATTATGAGCAATATCCGAGGAGAGTTCAGCTCTCGCTTTGGTTTTATTATGGCTGCCGCAGGTTCTGCGGTTGGCTTGGGAAACATTTGGGGGTTCCCGACACAAACCGCATCAAATGGTGGTGCAGCATTTGTTCTCGTTTATCTAGTTTTGGCGTTCTGTCTCGCATATCCAGCGTTAATGGCAGAGTTAGTTATTGGCCGTCATGGTCAAGCGAACGCAGTTTCTTCGCTGCGCAAGCTCACCAATACAGCCTGGCAGAGTAAGCTTGCCTTTGTGGTGGGCTTTGGTGGGATTATCTGTGCGGGTCTGATCCTGAGCTTTTATGCCATTGTAGCTGGCTGGATGTTTAGTGCGACGCTAGAGCCAATTGCAGAAATCACCGGCGCAGTGCAAGCACAGTCATGGCTCGAAGACGCTTCAATGTCACGCAATATTGTCTTTACGGCGGCCTTTATTGCGCTTACGGTGCTTATCATCAGTAAGGGAGTTGAGAATGGCATCGAAAAATGGTCAAAACGACTCATGCCAGCACTTATCGGCATTCTGTTTTCATTGATAGCGTACGTATTAACACAAAATGGGGCTGTTGAAGGGTTAAGGGTTTACTTAGTGCCTGATTTTTCATCCGTGCTCAATCCGCAGTTATTAGTCGATGCACTGGGGCAAGCATTTTTCTCACTATCACTTGGTACGAGTGTAATGATTATCTATGGCTCCTACATTAGTAAGAAAGAGAACTTAGTATCACTCGGTGCCATGGTTACACTTATCGATGTGTTTATCGCATTTGTCGCAGGTCTATTGATTATTCCAGCGATGTACGTTGCACAGGCTCAAGGCGTTGAGATTTTTGCAGCTGATGGTGCTCTGCTCAACGAAGACACCTTAGTCTTCCAAGTACTTCCAGCGTTGTTCGATAGTATGGGTAGCATTGGTCTGTTGGTAAGCTTTGCATTTTTTGCGTTAATGAGCATTGCAGCGCTAACTTCTTCAATCTCAATGTTAGAAGCACCGGTTTCTTATGCTGTTGAACGTTTTGCTTTAGGCAGAGTTCAAGCTACTTGGATTATTGGAGCGCTGGTAACCGCTGTCAGCTTGACTATTTTGGTCAATATTGAAACATTATTTGGCTTCACGGTTAGCCTGACAACCAAATTTGGTCAACCGTTATTAGGTATGCTTTGCTGTGTATTTGTCGGCTGGATTTGGCATCGTGCAAAATTGCTCAAAGAAATCGAATCAGGCTGCCCCGAAGTCGCAAATGGCCTGTTTTGGAAAATTTGGCCTTGGTATATTCGCTTTGTCTGCCCAGTTGCGATTGCTGCAGTATTCTTAAACTCACTGTAAACACAATTTATACCAAGCTTTTCAAAAAGGGGCAGAACTTCTGCCCCCGCTATAATGATCTATGTTGTTATACCAATTTTCTTAATTAAGTGGTCTATTTGAGGCGAGAAAATCGTGTCGATAACTAGGCGAAAATTTTGCTATTTAGTTGTTCTAAGTAAGAAATTTTTAACGCAGTTAGCGTCAGATTTACTCCTTCAAATTGAGCAAGTATTAAGTCAAATTGGTATTAGCTATGCTTACACTGTGTGTACACCATATCCTGATGTGGGATCCCATCTTCCAGGTATTCTGATCCTTGTTTCACAAAACCTATTCCCGAATAAAATTTATCAAGATAACATTGCGCCGAGATAACTAAGCGTTGATGCGGTATTGATTGCTCACAGCTGGCGATGGCTTTTTCCATTAATGTATGGGCGACGCCCTTACCACGCATGTCTGCAGAAACAATGACACGACCAATTGAAGCGACCGAATCTGACTGTCGATAACAACGTGCGTAAGCCAATATTTTCGTGTTACTTTGCAAAAATAGATGCTGTGTTTCTGGTGCTCTATCTACATCATCAATCTCAGGGTAAGGGCATGCCTGCTCGACAACAAACACATCCACCCTTAATTTTAAAATCTCAAATAGTTCATCTTTCGTGAGCGTATCATAACTTTCTACCCGCCAATCCATCACTGCCTCAATAAGTTGTTATAGCCATTTGAGCTTGATGTACGTCAATCTAGGAAGTGATTCTAGCTTCACGGCTTTAGTTGCTGCATGCTCAAAGCCATGAGATTGACTGACCAGCTAGGACAAATGGTATGGTTTAAAATAAAAACGCCCAAGCATCGTTGGGCGCAAAAATATACTTGTGTCAATATGGCTTAATACCCTCTGGGTTTGCTGAGTTGCCCCTTATGAAAACAAACGTTCGAGCTGATCGCAAAGCTGAGAAATATTGACATGATCGTGCTCAATCGTTAGATCGACGTACCCATCTCCCCTAAACGCTCTGTCAAGTTCAATCAAAACATGGGTTTTATGTGCTTCTGGTACAAAAGAAAGTTCAACTTCTTGTAAACCAAACAGAGAACGTGATTGTGGCTTATATTCCAGTTCTTGATAGCAACCAGAGACAGACTGAAACTCTGATGCTCGCAAGTAGCCTTTTTCCACATCAGCCTTAACCAAGTTAAAGCCCAAACGTTCCATCGCTGTCATACATGCTTTAACAGCTTCGTTAGGATAAATATGCAGTGCATCTTTATCTGTAGGGTCAAGAGCTAAATCAATGTCCAATCCAGTTTCGACCCAAACATGGCAGCGATTAAATCCAGCATTAATCTCTGTGATTGGGGTTTCTGAATGAAGCCTTGCCTCAAACGGGATCACCTTTTGCTCCCCAGGCTCTATTGTAAAGCTCCCGCCTACTCGCCATCGGTCAATAACATGGTTGGTAAAGTACTCACCGTCTTCACCTTCAACTTTTACTCTCGTTAATAGCGCAAGCTCAAGGCCAGTTACCTCTTGGCTAACATCACCACCCTTTACTACAATTTGCGCTTGAAACTTCTGTCCCGGGTGCAAATGCTCTGTTTCCAACACAGTATCAACTTTTGCCGCACCGATACCGACAGATGCTAGGATCTTCTTAAACATTACGTCTCCTGTCCGGTATGTCCTTACCAGCATCATAACCATATTTTTTCACACTTGTCAGCGAAAATTTATAATTTATATATCAGGATGTTTTGATACACTGCTGTTATCTTGGATTAAAATATTAAGTTATGGAACTGCTCTATTTTGCTGTCGCGTTTGCATGTGGGTTTTCAGTTTACCAGTTGAAACTTCCCCCTCTCATTGGTTTTTTAATGGCTGGCTTTGTCTTAAACTTGCTTGGTCACAAAACCACAGATCTACTCACCCAACTCGCTGATCTTGGCGTCACACTGTTATTATTCAGTATCGGTTTGAAATTACGTGTTGGAAACCTAATCAAACCACAAGTTTGGGCACCAGCTAGCATGCACATCATCACGAGCAGCGCATTCTTTGCAAGCCTTTTACTGATGTTAGGTGCGATGAGCTTACCACTGTTTACTGAACTTGACTGGCAAAGTGCATTGCTTGTGGGTTTCGCCTTTAGCTTCTCTAGCACGGTGTTTGCGGTAAAGGTCCTCGAGGAACGAGGAGAAATGGCAAGCCTACATGGTAAAATATCGATTGGTATTTTGGTTATGCAAGATATTTTTGCAGTTATTTTTCTTGCGGTTAGCACCGGGAAGGCACCAAATATCTGGGCGTTAGCATTATTGATCACACTACCTTTGGTTCGCCCCGTGATGTTTTGGATATTGAGTCGCTCGAAACACGGTGAGTTACTCCCTCTATTTGGCTTCTTTTTTGCCTTAGTGGCAGGTTATCATGCCTTTGAGTTTGCAGGTCTAAAAGGTGACTTAGGCGCACTAATAATGGGCATGATTTTCGCACCTCATAAAAAGGCGGGTGAACTTTCTAAGGCGCTGCTCAATGTGAAGGACATTTTACTCGTCGGGTTTTTCTTAAATATTGGCTTGAATGCCACTATCACATTAGATGCGTTACTTATCGCTATGTTACTTGTGCTGGTATTGCCAATAAAAGTGTCTCTATATTACCTATTCACCAATATGTTTAAGCTACGTGCTCGTACCTCCTTGTTAAGCGCTTTTACCTTAACCAATTATAGTGAGTTTGGCCTTATTGTTTGCGCTGTAGCTTCAGCATCTGGCGCTGTTGCTGCTGATTGGTTAGCCGTTGTTGCTATCGCCGTATCTATCACCTTTGTCGTTGCATCCCCTTTGAACAAACGCTCAAATGAGATATATGTTAAGCTGGAGCCTTGGCTATTAAAATTTGAAAGCCAGGATCGCTTAGAAGAAGAGCTTCCTGTTAATCTTACCGATACTAAGATTGTTATCTTTGGCATGGGCAGAATTGGTACTGGTGCCTATGAAACCATTCAAGCAAGCTTTCCCAATACCGTCGCAGGCGTAGATATAAAACCTGAAGTAGTAGACAAGCACGTATCTCGAGGTCGTAGAGTATTAACTGCCGATGCCACAGATCCTGATTTTTGGCAGCGGGTAAATCACTCTGAAGTAGAAATGGTCATGCTGGCGATGCCTAAACATATGCAGAACATTTACGCCTTAGAGCAGCTGAAAGCATCAGGATACGATGGACAAGTTACCGCTATTGCTAATTATCCAGATCAGCAAAGAGAGTTAGAGGAAATGGGAGTAAATTCTACCTATAACTTCTACCTAGAAGCTGGTAGTGGTTTTGCAGAGCATGTGAAAGAAAAATTGTTCACTTAAATTCGGTAATCAGTTCTCAGTATCATTATTGGTACTGAGAACTATTTCCATATTCATATCATTAAGTTACTTCTAGACGTCTATTCTATTATTTCATTCTACTCATTATTCGATTTACAAAGCTTTACATCCAAGATGGTAATTGACACCAACTTCAGAGTAAACTGGACACATCGGATTTGCCGTAAGTATCTATTTTATGAACATAAATTGATAATTAGTGGCTTTTTTACTTCTGCTCGCCGGATTGTGAGCAAGCTATACCTTTGGGGGTTTCATGATGAAAAATAAATCAAATGGTCAATTTTCTGCAGTAGTGGATGATGTCAAGGCTGCGCCTTTTTCAGACCTCCAAGATAGACTTGATGCAATACAGGACGGTGGAATGACAGCGCTAACAATTCGCAGTGTTTTGTTCCATAAAATGCTAGATCTACACTCGGTGCCGTCAGATCACTTTCTAAGAGATCAAGAAGCACCTAGCGGACTAGAAGATCCAAAAATGCTGATAAAAAAACTAAATGAGTTGGGATTCTACCGCAGTTCGGCTTCACAGTTACATTAAAACGATTTAGGGAGCCTACTCTCCCACATAGGCTGACAATGCCCGTCGTCAGCCTATTTTCCTCTTTCTATCTTCAGTTCCTTTTGCCTTATCAACCTGAAATCTTACAATTAGCGAGGCTTTAATGGGGGATGATTTTTCTTGTTCTTTGGCAGCAAGGTTTTCCAAGCCAGCTTAAAAGGCTTTAAATAGATAGCCGTTAAGGTGTCATGACCTGCATCATATTGTCCAACACCAATCGTTATTTTTTCTGCCTTGGAAGCTTTAATCAGTGAACCATACATTCTATCCCAGATGGCCAAAGCAGATCCTAAATTGGTATCAAAGTGCGCAGGGTTATCACTATGGTGCACCTGATGTTGTGCAGGACTAATAAACCACCCCTCTATCTTATCTCCCCAACTCAGCCAAATATGAGAATGCCGTAAATTGGCACCACAAATATTAAAGATAAAAACAAACGCGTTCGCACCAAGAATATCGTACATACTGAGGCTACTACCGAATACATAGTATCCGCTACCAACGACAATTCCTTGGGTAAGCGCCATACGGCACGCATATAGGTAACTCTCAATAGGGTGAGAGCGATAGATAGTAAATGGTGTTAATACACTTGCAGAATGATGTACTTTATGAAATTCCCATAAGAATGGAATTTTATGCAGCATAAGATGTAATAGAAAACGGGTTAGATCGTCTACTATAAATAAAAATAAAGTGAAGAGTAATACAACTACCCATTCGGGTGCGTCCAAGTGTAATGCAGGACCAAACATCGCTTCAAGTGCACTAGACAGAGCGAGCGCTACAGGCACCATAGTCAATACGATTGGCGTAAAAGTCGCAGCTTTTATTAAACGATTAGTCACGAGCAAACAATAATCTAATTTTGCACTTTGACACCACCATACCCGCTTGGGGAACATAAATCTTAAAAAACCTTTGCCGCTTCTAGCTTGCTCTGCTGCAAAGTACACGGGAATCGCCATTAAGATAGCACTAAACAAATATGGCAAATACACTCTCTTATTAGCATCAAATAAATAACCTGGGAGATCGATAATGCTTTGCCATAGTTGCTCTAACATAGTTACTTCCATCACAAAATAATAATATGCTCAACTGGGCGGCTCTAGTATAAGAGCCGCCAAAAGAAAGCTTAGAATTGGTACTTATACCCCAAACTAAACTGCCTAGGTTTACCCGGGCGTGCACCATAAGGTCGACGACTGACGATTTCTGTTTCGTCAAAAAGGTTGTCTACTTTCGCATATACTTGGCCATACCGACCTAATTCATAGCTGGCTGATATATCAACAATCGTCGTATTAGGCACTTCTGCGCCCTCTAGTACAAGCTCGAAGTCTTCTGTACTTCTGCCCGCAGCTTCAGACATTTCACTGATGTATTTCACCGCTACATTTACTTTCCAGTCACTTGCAGCTAGCCCTATATTAAAGGTTGCTTGATGCGATGGTAAGTATGGAAGCTCATCGCCCGCTTTGATATAACCCCACTGAGCGAATGTTGTAGCACGCTCATTTTGGAACTCACCTTTGGTATAGGTGTATGTCAAACTATACGGAATATCTATCTGCAGATTTAATGGGTAACGCTGTGCAAACTGCATTTCTAGACCATAAACATCAACTTCACCACCACTAAACTGTTGGTCTTGCTGATCGTTTACGCCACAGTTCGATTGACCGCAGCTTTCGTTCAAGTTTTCATAATCATTAAAGAAGCTCACAATTTCAAACTGTGTTACGCCATCATTAAAGCGACCACCAAACTCATAGTTGACACTTTTCTCTAACTCTATATCTGGATCTTGCAGTGGTGATGAAGGTACAAACCCTTGATGCACCCCGAATAACAGACCCGCATCATCAGAGAGTTGATAAAAACCACTAAGGCTTGGTAACCAAATTCTAGTTGTTTTATCAATCCACACATCTGCGTCTTTGTTATCTTGATATGACATATCCATCAGCTCACCACGCAAGCCCACACCGAGAGTCAAGGCATCAAGTTGCACTTTATCTTCGATGTAGACTGACCAAGCCTTGGTGTTTTCTGTGTTGAGAGAAGTGAACTGTTTCGACCCTTC
Source organism: Pseudoalteromonas sp. McH1-7 (assembly GCF_013366255.1). Classification (NCBI taxonomy): domain Bacteria; kingdom Pseudomonadati; phylum Pseudomonadota; class Gammaproteobacteria; order Alteromonadales; family Pseudoalteromonadaceae; genus Pseudoalteromonas; species Pseudoalteromonas sp. McH1-7. The sequence continues at coordinate 81,624 of NZ_JABWPQ010000020.1, forward strand.
AATCAGTGTCGAGATCCCATTTTCCATGGCATAGGCTTGTTCAAAATGCTTGCGCTCAATTTCATCTTCATGAAAACGAACCCCGACTGAAATATCGTGAGTCAAGCCAAACATTGTTAAATTACTATTAGCGTCGACTTGCAGCCCTTGAGAGAAATACTCGCGGTCATTGGTTCCCATATTCAAGAAAATATTTGAGCCAGCCACAACTGAATCCCGTGCTCCTGTGATCACACCATATTCATTTGCAAACGATTCCGGGTTTGCAATAATTTTGGATAATGAAGCACCACCTTTAGCGCCTACACCATTGAGCTTTAGCCATGCACGCTCATAGTCATTGCGATAAAGTCTTGTGGTCACGTTTACGCCGTTACCGTCGAGTATATGCGAAAGCATGATTTGAGAGTGCTTAGTATCCATTTCAGCAGGTTGAGAAGCTGCGTATCGGCGGTAAGGATTTTGAGCAAAGTCTTCCTCTGTTAAGCCAAGGTATGTTTCATCAGATAGTTCATCTGCATAGCTTAGCTTCAGCCCAAACGTGTGGTCATATCCACCTTGAGAAAGTTTATAATTAAACTTTGCCAATATATCATTTTTTTCAAACCCAGTATCTCCACCGCCATCTAGCTCTTTAAAACCATCGGCTTGCAGATTTACCGCTTCAAATAGAAAACCAACATTATTCACCACAGAACCGTAGTAACCATGTGCTTTGGCGTAGCCGTCACTACCAACAGCCACGTCAATTCCGCCTTCGGTAAACTCAGGAACTTGACGGGTTACTAAATTAAGTGCGCCAGCTACCGTTTGTGGGCCATGTTTAATTGCCGCGGGTCCTTTAAAGACTTCCACAGCTGTCATTCTAGTCGGTACAGGAAAATAGTAGGCAGCGGGAGCCGAGTAAGGAGACGGGCCGATTAACACGCCATCTTCCATAATCGTGATCTTCTTGCTGCGCTCTGGTGTCACACCGCGAAATCCAATGTTCGGCCTCAAGCCATAACCATCTTCTTCACGGATATTAACGCCAGGTACGTTCGACAGAATACGGTGAATATCATCATATTCATATTCCGCCAACTGCGCCTCTGAAAGCAAAGTTGCAGAGCCTGCTTCTTTTCTCAGTTTATCATGATGACTAATAATAGAGATATGTTCTATATCTTGTTTATCGTCTGCAGCTTGTGCTTGAGGTAGCGCGATTATCACCGCTGCCGCCAGTAAAGATTTCTTTATTATAGTGCGTTTAGTCATTGTCACCTGCCGAAGTTTTTGGAAGCTCTAATGCAAGTTTCTCAATAAATTCTGTTTTCAGATCGTCAGTTACCTTTTTAACATCTGAGTGTGCCTGCGTAACTTGTTCAGCAGATGTCGCGAGCTCTGCTTTTAAGCTCCCCGTTATTGCCAACAAAGTTGCTTCTGCGGCATCAAGACCGGCAAGCATACGCGCCTTGACCTCATCACCTTGCTCAGCTTCGAGGAAGTCGTCAAAGCCCAGCGTATTTTCTGGATCTTGACCGTTACCTGTAAAAATATTCCTAAATGCACGAATATTCGCCAGTAGGTTTTCTTTTGAATGTTCAGCAATTGGCGACTCAACTGCTTCTGGACACGCTTCTAATCCACAAGCATTCGGAAAGCCCAAACCAAGAGGCGTTGCAATTTTGCCGTCTTTGAGCTCTTCAGTCATATAAAAAAGTGCTTTGGAGATTTCATTAAGTGCCAAATGTGGGGTGTCAAATGCTGAGCCTGGTTGACCCGCATTCAGTAGTTGCTTTGCGTAGCCATTATCACCACTCCATTGAGTGAGTAATGTGTCGCTATGCCCTTCGATGTCTTTAGCAACAGCAGTTGCAAATTCGCAGCGAGCAATACGCTTTTCTTGATCAGAACGGTTATTCCATGGTGCCAGTGCATCATTCACGGTTGAACAATTATGCACAAGGTTGGTGCTAAATAATAAGTGTTCAAGTGCAGTTAACCCTTTGCGATTCGCGGTACGCTGTGTAATGTCGTAAGGGTTGTTGCTATTCCCATTAATCACACCAGCTTCAAAATACACCACATCTAAATCTATGTCACAAAGAGAGCCCGTTGCAGGCCAAACATAAATATTATTTTTTAATTCTTTACTGTTGGTGGTAAGCGGTCCCACCTGCATCAACTCAACGTATTGCCACCCCATCATGGCTGCGCGCCAGCTATCTTGAGCTCTTTGCTTCAACGTCGCTACATTTTGTGCTGAGTTTTTTTCACCTGAACAGTAATTTGCAACTTCCAGCTGTTGCGTTACAGCCAGTTCGTTAAACTGTGTTACCGCTGGGGTCAGCACATTGTTTACCAAATTAGCAACCAAAGCAGCTTCATCAAACTGTGTCGGTAAGGTCGGGTTGTCAGTGCCTGAATTGTCATTGTCTTTTACCCCAGACCCTTGACTGCTTGAAGTGCTTTCTCCACAGCCCGACAATATTAACGCGACCGCAAACGCTGCGGCGCTTAAACGTGTAGATACTCTCATTAGCGTTCTCTATTATCTATATACAACAAAAGGTTAGCTGATACATCGGCTAACCTTTTTACGTTATAAAGCAAAGTGTAGATTACCAGTTGGCAACATTCTCTGCATCAAAGCCATAGGCATTTGCAATAATGCTACGAGCTTCTAGTAATGCGCTCTTATATGCTTCTACTTTATCAGCAGCAAGCTCTGGCTTATCACCCATTAGCTCATGAATTTTAGCAAAGTCAGCGTCTGTTACTGGAGAAAATGGATTAAACTGGAAGTTCAAAGCAAATCCTTTCATCTCAGACCAGTGCTTCGCGACAGTATAGAATTTATCAGCGTCAAAATTACCAGATGCAATATCGTCTAAATCGCCGTCATCATCAGAGATTGTGTCGTTAATGTAGTGTACAACTGTTGCTGCAATTGACTTTTCCCACGCAAGAAGTGCTTGGTTACGCAGTGTCTCTAAACGCGCTTTATCTTCGTCTGACCACTGAGCAACATTAGTACCAAAGTTATCTGCGATAAGTTTACGTGCTTCAATAAAGGCTAGCTGAGCCTCAGCTGTAAGATCTGTCGGTTTTGTGTTTGACTCTGTACCACGGTCTCGCTTCGCAGCGTTAGTTGAATTACCAAAGTTATACTCTGACAGTAGGTTAATTTTACCGTCTTTGTCTAAATCATGATAACCACTGCCATATGCTTCACGGCCACCTTTTCCTGCAATTTCATCATCGGTGTAATCAAGATAGTCGATAGCAGCGCCAAAGTATCCATAACCTTCGTCAAACTTGTGCTCAAGGTCAGTATAGCTCTTGCCATCCGCCAGTGCTGCATTATTTGCTGATTTATCACCAATTAGTAAGTCATCAAGGTAGTCATCTGCTGCTTGGGAAAGAGATACTGCACCGTTTAAGTGCTTTTGTACCAATTGAGCTAAGTCTAGGCCTTCTGGTGTCACGTACAATTTATTCAGGGTCACTTTTGTGCCATTGTGCTCAGCTTCGATGGTCGAGCCATTTTCAAATTGAGTCAGTTGAGCTTCTAGCAGGTCTAGATAATGTAACACTAGGCCTTCAGGAGTTTTTGGCTGCGTGCCAAAATCACTCCAGCCGATCATATTGCCGTCTTCTTCCCATGCTTTATGCATGTAAGTGCTATCGCGGCCTGCAATTTTGCCACCTTCACCAGCTACTTTTTTAAGTGAGCTAGAGATTTGTCCAAGCGTGGTTTGTTGTGCGTTAATTGCTGCAGCAAAGTCAAGTGTTTCGTCAAGTACCACTGCGTCTGTTGGCATTAAGAAGTTTTTGATTTGTGTTATTGCCGCAGCCGCTGTTTTCTGATCTGCCGCATTTCCAATCGTTTCGTTGTCTAGCTGACCCATCAAGCTCTTAACATGAACCATTGCTGCATGACGAGCAATCTGTCCTGAGTAAGATACCGAAGAAGCGCCTTGAGTATTGTTGAAAGCGTAACGGTTAACGCCTGCTTTATTTTCTTCGCTGATCTGCTGAACTGAAATCTCGGTTTCAACTTCTGTTTTTGCACCTTTGCTGTCAGTTGCAGTGATAGTTACCGACACTTTTCCGCCCTCAACCTGCTCAAAGTTTAGCGCGTTTGCAGCTTTCAGTTTTACCACACCTTCCACAATTTCAAAGCGATTATCTGAGATAGTCAAAGTTAACGCGTTAATTGCATCACTGTCGTCAGCGAAAGAAATATTTGCAACTGCAGCGCCAAGACTGTCTTCAGAAACTGAAGCGCTTTCAACTGTGATAGTTGGCGCAGCATTAGTAGCCGGTGGGGTTGTGTTGGTATTGTCATTATTGTTTGAATCGTTGCTAGAAGAGCTCCCACCACATGCAGTGAGGCCTAAAGTAGCAGCAAGGATAGCAGTCGTTAACAGAGACTTTTTAAGTGCCATTGATTTGTTCCTTTGAGACTAATTATGTTTATATTTTTCATAACTAGGCGTAAAGTATACACACACCTAAATAGCAATCAATATTATTTGCATTGTATAAATAACAATTTTTCCAACTTTGCTACCTTGATACACTTCTGCAAATCACCGTAGCTGTGGAATAAGATTGATATTATCTAATAAAAAACAACAGCATAAACTTATTAAAATAAGTTTATGCTGTTGTTCAATCGATTAGTTTAACAAATTTGTACGAAGTGTATCTTCGAAAAATTCGAAGTATCTTTTGCGCTAAATCAAATTATATTTTGCTAGTTCCAGACATCTGTTACAAACAAGTAACCTTGGCGCCATATTGTTTTTATTTTTTCAGGCCGACTTGGGTTGTCATATAACTTTTTGCGAAGGCGGGAAATTCGAACATCTATTGTGCGTGTGTCTGGTCGGTAATACTTACCCAAAATCTGTTCATATACAAACTCCCTTTTCACCACTTTGCCACCGTTACTGGCGAGTAGCCATAATAATTCAAACTCATGGGTGGTCAGATCGATGCGCTCTTGCCCATAACTTACCCGACGCGTATTTTTGTCTATATGCAGTTGACCAAAACTTAATTGTTGCGGTGTATCATCATAATGTGCATTCGCTGACTGCCTTCTGAGCAGAGCATCAAGTCTTGCTCGCCATAATCTAGGCTTGGCATCTTTAGAAATAACTTCATCTGCACCTAATTCTAAAAACAAGCTATGAACATCTTCATCATCGCTATCAAGACTCACAATAACAGGCGCTTTAAACTTTTGTCTAAACTGGTTAATTGAGTCACAGGTCGGTACAGACGCAATAGTCTGATCCAACACAATGCCGTTTATCGACTTACCAGAAAGGCCATTTAATTGACCTAACTCTCTTAACAACTCAACTGTATAGCCCTGCTCTTCGAGCATTTTTTGTTGCGATGTCAATATATTATTATTGCTTTGTGCAACCAAGATAGTAGACACGGACGCACCTCATTCATTCAACATGGATGGGCACAGTGTAGTCACGCAACCTGAATGGATGCTTTACAGCTTAAATAATCCTTTTGCCGTACCCCAAAGGGCTTTTACTACTGGGTCATATAATCTTTTATTCTTAGTTACAAGCCCTATTTCGATCTCATCCGATCTAAGCTGTAGCAACTGAACTTGATTTTTAAATGGGCTTTGGCTGATCACAATCTCTGGCACACAGGCAATCCCAAAGCCCAAACTTGCAAGTGCAACCATTGCTTCATGGCCCGAAACATGCGCATATACTTTCGGTGAAAAGTTGTGCTTTTTGCAAAAGAGATCAATACGCTCTTTTAGTACGCCTTGCTCTGGCATGATAAAAGACAGGTGCTGCCAAGGCATTTCACCCTGACTATGTGTTTCAATCAACTGTTTCAGCGGGCAATCCATCGTTGGGCCAATAAAGACTAACCGTGAACGCCCGATTGGTAAATACTCAATGCCACTTGGTAAGTGTTTGGGCTTAACCGCGACAGCAACGTCCTCCTTACCACTGGCAACCTCTGCAATAGAATGAGCCGGATCTCCGGTAATCAAATTCAGCTCAACGTTTGGATATTGTGCACGAAACTGTGCAAATAAATCATAAATAAAGCTGTATGTCGCGGTTACCGAGCAAAACAAGCTAAGCTCACCGGTTAAAGGCTTATCATCATCCAAGCACTCGGTTTTAAATTGACGCCAACTCGCAAGCGTTGACTGAGCATAGTGCACAAATGCTTTGCCTTGCTGGGTTAATTCAACCGTTCGGTTGTCTCGTAAAAATAAAGCGGCACCAACTTCCTCTTCTAATTGTTTAATTTGTCGGCTTAAGGTCGGCGGACTCACAAAGCAGCGTTCACTTGCTCTTGAAAAGTGTAATGTATCTGCTAGCGCCAAGAAATATTTTAATTGTTTATGGTTCACGGTATTTCACCTTTTGAAACACTATGGTTCAAATATATCATTTTACGTAATTAAAAGTTAGCCCTACTCTGAGCTTAATTTATTTCTATCCAGAGTCAGGAAATACCATGTCGAATTACTTTAATACTTTATCTTTACGTGAGCAATTGGCTCAACTTTCGCAATGTGAATTCATGGATCCCAAAGAATTCGAACAAGGTGTCGACGTGCTAATCGGAAAGAAGCTAGTCATTGTCGGCTGTGGCGCACAAGGCTTGAACCAGGGGTTAAATCTACGTGACTCGGGGCTCAATGTAAGCTACGCGTTGCGTCCTTCTGCCATTGAAGAAAAGCGTCAATCTTTTTTAAACGCTTCAGAAAATGGATTTGTAGTAGGCACGTATGAAGAATTGATCCCGGATGCTGACTTAGTACTTAATTTAACGCCAGATAAACAGCACACCGCGGTAGTTAATGCAGTTATGCCGTTAATGAAACAAGGTGCAACACTCGCTTATTCTCATGGCTTCAATATCGTCGAAGAAGGCATGCAGGTGCGTGAGGACATCACTGTCATTATGGTTGCGCCAAAATGTCCTGGCACTGAGGTACGCGAGGAGTACAAACGTGGCTTTGGTGTACCTACGCTGATTGCAGTTCATCCAGAAAACGATCCTCAGGGTAAAGGTCTGGCACAAGCTAAAGCTTACGCAGCAGGAACCGGTGGCCATCGTGCCGGTGTGTTAAAATCTTCATTCATCGCAGAAGTAAAATCGGACTTGATGGGCGAGCAGACTATTTTATGTGGCATGTTACAAACTGGCTCACTGCTATGCTTTGATAAAATGGTCGAAGAAGGGCTCGCGCCTGGATACGCATCGAAACTAGTACAATACGGCTGGGAAGTCATCACTGAAGCACTAAAGCATGGTGGCATAACCAACATGATGGATAGGCTTTCAAACCCTGCAAAAGTAAAAGCATTCGACTTGAGTGAGCAACTAAAAGCGCTGATGCGCCCTCTGTATAACAAACATATGGATGACATCATCAGTGGTGAATTCTCTTCCGGTATGATGGCTGACTGGGCTGAGAATGACACAAAATTACTCACTTGGCGCGCTGAGACCGCACAGACAGCATTTGAAAAACAAGCCAATGCTGATACTGAGATTTCAGAACAAGCATTTTTTGACAAAGGTATTTTAATGGTGGCAATGGTAAAAGCAGGTGTAGAGCTTGCCTTTGAAACCATGACAGCCGCGGGGATCATTGAAGAGTCTGCGTACTATGAATCACTTCATGAAACCCCATTAATTGCCAATACTATTGCGCGTAAAAAGCTATTTGAGATGAACCGAACTATTTCCGACACAGCTGAATATGGCTGCTATTTATATAACCATGCCTGCTTGCCTTTGTTAAAGCCGTTCATGGAGGCCATTACAAAACAAGAAATTGGTGAGGGGTTAGCTGGCGATGATAATTATGTTGATAACCAGAAGCTCATCGCGGTCAATCGAGCTATCCGCAATCATCCGGTAGAAAAAATTGGTGAAACACTGCGTGGTTACATGTCTGAGATGAAGAAAATCGTGTAATCAGTATAGATAAATTTGCAACAAATACAGTTCGCTTGTTAGTAACCAAGGCCGCCTTCTTCCCTGAGATCGTGGCCTTTTATCACCTACTCTCAACCTTAACTCTCATTTATCTCATCATGATTTAACACTAAGTTCTGATATTAACGTTATTTTATAATTCTAAATTATTTTTTCGAAACTAACGCCGTTACTTGTTCCGAGCTGGTTATTTACTATGCTAGAATAATCGGTTCCACGGGATTACACACACAAATCGAATGCAAAACACAGGCTTAACAATTACTCAGAGAATTACCCTGTTGGGTAGTATCATTGCGATTGCTGTCGCTTGTTTAATCGGGTTTACCTCGCTTTACAGCGCCAAGACATTAATCAACGAACGAATGATGCAGTCGGAGTTACCTAGTAAAATCGAAAGCATCAACAAGTCGTTACACATGCAAATAGATACACTAAAAAACGCAGCTCAACAGCTTTCTAGTAACCTGCTTATCACACAAGCAGCAAAACAAAATACCTTAGATGAGCAACTGTTGGTTGACGAACTCAAGCGTATCGCAACGCAATATGACTTGGTTACAGCATCTTGGGCAAACCGCGATACCCGCCAGTATTGGAATCAAAAAGGCTTTTTACGTGTCTTAGACCGGCAGCAAGATGGTTGGTTTTTTGGCTTTACCAACAGCGCTGAAGCTTACTCAATCAGCATCTACCAAGAAGCACCAGGGGATGTGAAGATGTTCGTTAACCACCAGCAATTAGCTGGGGTAGGTTTAGCTGGACTTGCAAAAAGTATTGACGATATGCAGTCAATGCTCGCCAACATGAAAATCGAGCAAACAGGCTTTGTATTCGTTGTCAATAAAGAAGGGGTTGTGCAATTGCACCCTGACGCAAGCAAAGTCGCAAAATCTTCACTTGAGGATTTCTATGGCCAACAAAGCCATGACCTAACTTCATCAAGACAATTTATTGTTAAGGAGCTCGAAGTTGATGGCGAAGCTAATTTAGTTGCCGCAAGCCCAATTCCAGAGACCGATTTATTTGTGATTGCTCAGGTCCCAACCAGTGAAGTTAACAGTGGGATCACGGCTCTGCAATGGCAAATCATCGGCTTTTCGCTGGTGATAGCTTTAGTTGCCAGCATCATTAGTATGTTATTAGCTAAAAATCTCAGTGCACCACTGAAGAAAATGGCTGAACTTTTCGAGCAGCTAGGAAGTGGCAATGCAAAACTAAACTATCGCTTGCCAGATTCCGCACAGCCTGAATTACAAGCGCTAGCTGGCGGCTTTAATCAGTTTATTAGTAAAATTGAGGAAGCGATCCACTCAGTAGCTGAAGAGAGCCGCTCAATTCGTATTACTAGTGAAGCTGTGTTTAAACAAAGCCAACAAAACTCACAATCTTTGGACGATCAAAAGTCACAAACTATGTCTGTTGCTGCCGCGATTAATGAGATGGGTGCAACAGTACAAGAAATTGCCAGCAGTGCAACGAGTACAGCCAAGCTCACTGAGCAAAGTAAAGCTTCAACCAAAGACAGCAGACTGGGTGTTCAACAAAGCCAAGAAACACTTCATCTATTGGCTGGAGATATTGATAATATGGCAGGTCAAGTGGCGACATTGGCACAAAAGACCCAATCAATTGCTAATATTGTTGACGTCATTAGAGGGATCTCTGAACAAACTAACCTGCTTGCCCTAAATGCGGCAATAGAATCAGCTCGAGCCGGTGAACATGGTAGAGGGTTTGCAGTAGTAGCAGATGAAGTGAGAGCCTTAGCAAGTCGAACTTCACACTCTACAGATGAAATTCAAGCAACAATCTCTGAACTCACTCAAGTATCTGACAACATAGTCAATCAAATACAGCAGTCTAGCACTCAAGCGGAGCAAAGTGTCCAAACTATGCAAGCCTCAGTAGAGCTAATGCTTGAGATTTCAGAAACTGCAAATCAAATAAACGACATGACTGCATTGATCGCAACAGCAACGGAAGAGCAAAGCAACGTAGTGGCCGATGTGGGTCGTAACATTGAGCAAATTAGTGAAATTAGTGATGCTGTAATGAATGAACAGCTCGACACTGAACAAGCGATTCAACGTTTAGCGGATTCTGCCAAAACGCTGGATGACTTGGTCGCCAGCTTCTAAACAGCCAAAGTAACAGCGCCTGCACCACATTGTGTGGGCGCACTTTTATTGGGTACTCTCCCCGTTGTTACATCAGGTAACAAATATAGTCGCGCATTCATAGCGCTTTTAGTCTACATTCATAACTAGAAACAGTTAATCTGTGACTTGATAAACCAAAATCGATGATACCATTTTAGCGTTCTATCAAAATAATATATGGTGGAAAATTCGACACCGACTGCCTGAAAAGCTTATAGTAAAAACTTAATTGGAATATTTTTTAGCTCATTCGGATAACTACTTTAGCGATATCAGGACACGATAGCGGAGTTATCGAGTTAGTTACAGCGAATAGAACACTGCTAGGAGGTTGTATGAAGGCGGTTACTCAGTGTTTAGTGGTTATCCTAACGGCTTTACTCAGCGGGTGTAACAGCACACCCAAAGCGACTATCGATACCTCAATTCTAAACTCAACACATCACTTTAATATCCAACAAGTTGAATCTCACAAAGATGTTTTTCAGTTGAATAATGAGATCAAGGCTAAACTAGAGCACTACTTCCATAATGAAGAAATTGGGGTAAAACGTGCAAAAATGCTAATGGAGTTTTTGGTCAATAGCGGAGATGATTCATTATCCTATTTATCAGGTGCAAACCTAACCGCTAGCCAAGCATTCAGTAGTATGAACGCCAATTGTTTATCGCTGTCAATTCTAACACATGCCATCGCAAAACAAGTGGGGTTGAAAACTCAGTTTCAGCGCGTACATATCCCAGAATATTGGGATGAAAGCCAAGGCTATAGTCTGCTCACAGGCCATGTAAATATAAAAATATTTGAAGTAGACAATACTCAAGATGCTATTAAAACCCTATATGTAAAACCCACCTCGGTAACCGTTGATTTTGATCCAAACAGTCGAAACCAACACTTTAGCACCAGTTCAATCTCGACAGGCACTATTTTGTCTATGTTTTACAATAACAAAGGTGCAATGGAGATGATCAAAGGCGATCTAGATATGGCGTACAGTTACTATCGTGCGGCGATAGAGAGTGACCAATATCACGATGGAGCTTGGGGCAATCTCGGCATTCTCTACCGGATCACAGATCAATACCAGCTTGCGGAGCGGGCTTACCAGCAGGCCATTGCAATTAATAAGGATAATCGTAATGCCCTTGGCAATTTAGCAAAGCTATATTATTTAACCGGAAGAAACGATGACGCAAAGACGATTGAAAGAAATATTCACGAACAAAGAAAAAACAACCCTTATTATATGCTGGTGCTAGGCAACGAAGCATTTAACAGTGGTGATTTTAGCCGCGCTAAGCATTTTTACATACAAGCAAGGGAGCTGGATAAAAACCTTCATGAAAGCTATTTTGGCTTAGCTAAAGTTGCTTTTGCACAAAATGACAAAAAAGCTGCGGACCGGTACCTAAAAAAAGCATATAACACAGCATCATTCGAGCACGACAAGCTGCGTTATGAAGGAAAGTTAGCACTACTAAAAAGTATCGCAAATAACCAACCTTCTGAAAACAATAATAAAGAGAGGTAAACTTCGTATGTTAGGACGTAACTTCGGCATAGCTTGTGCATGTGCCCTATTCGTCTGGGGGTCACTACCAAGCGTTCAAGCTCAAAGTGGCTCACTGATAACCGATTTAGAAACGCTCACAAGTGTCAGTCATCGTGGAAGGAAAAGTGGTAGCAAAAGTCCAAACATTAGCGCGCGGTATATTTATGACGCCTTTCGGGCGTCAGGCGCCAATCCTAAATATCAACAATTTACTTTTAGAGCGGGCATTTTTAGCAAAGATACCGGCCATAATGTCACCGCTACTCTCCCCTGCACACAGCCTCGATGTGACACCCCGATTGTGATCAGCGCTCACTATGATCATTTGGGCACGACGGGAAGAAAGCACTACCCAGGCGCAAATGATAATGCCTCGGGTACAGCCGCAATGCTTTACATCGCAAGACAACTCGCTAAAACGAATCGCTCTCGAGATATTTTATTCGTCGCAACAGATGCTGAGGAGCGCGGCCTTCATGGGGCTAAGTTTTACGCCAAACAATTAAACCAAGACATCGCCGTTAATATTAATTTAGATATGTTAGGAGTAAACAAGAGCAACCGCCTATTTGCGTTATTTTCTCCGGGGTTTAGTCAATTCAAATCGCAATTAAAGAGTATAAAGCAAGCACCGCTGAAGTTAACTGTCGTTTCATCGCAGCGAAAAATGGCACGCTATACCGATAACCCCCGTATCGATTGGCATAAAGCCAGTGACCATTACGCTTTTTATCGCAACGGGATACCCTATATTTATTTTGGTATTGGAGAGGACAAGCATCACCATACTACCAAAGACACTGTAGAAAACATGGATATTGATAAATATCAGGCTGGGGTTGCGCTCATCAGTGACTTTATCTTATCGTTGACACGCTCTCCTTTAGACTCAACCAGCTGAACCTTTTGAGCCTTGGTGAGCTGCTTAACTTGCCACTCGAGTTTGGAGGCATGCCTTCTAGAGCCCACAGCAAATTGGAATTTAAGGACAAGAGGTCCTTTTCCTCTTAGGTTTTTTGCTCCTTTACCGCTTTGGTGTTGATGAAAACGCCTCTCTACATCAGTCGTGATACCGGTGTACCAATGCCCAAAGCGTGTTTCTATAATATACAAACTCCACACTGCCTGATGATCTGCCCTGTCAGTTTGATTAAGTAAAGCTTGCCCAAGCAATTTACTTACCTCCTTAATTTGAACCTAAAACGGTTTTTTGCACCTATTGCAACTTACAGACGAACTTTTTACACTTAACGCAGTCCAAATCCGCTAAGAGACTTTACCTTCTCTGTGCAATCGGTATCATGCTAACAACTGATAATAAGGATACACAATTTCATGCTGTCTAATAAAACCCTTTCTGTTTGGCTCAGCGCTGTAGTTATGACTGTGTTTTTGTCTGGCTGTTCAAGCTGGATTTATCGCATCAACGTGCCACAAGGTAATTTCTTAGAGCAGTCAGATGTAGATAAGCTTCGAGTGCAAATGAGCAGAGAGCAAGTATTATATGTACTCGGCACACCATTGGCAAAAGACGCGTTTAACAATAATATCTGGCACTATCAATATGTGTTTAATATTGATAGACCATCAGAGGTAAGAAAATCATTCAGTGTCTATTTTGAGAATGACAAGCTAGTGCGGATCAGTGGTGACTTTGAAGAACCTGAAGAATTTAACACGCCGCTAGATTCATAACTAGTCGGTCTGTATTTCGTAGTCAAAGGGGAAATGATTTCCCCTTTTTTAATGCTCAACACCCATTCAGTGCTTGAAGCTAAGTAACCTGAGCTTCGGATAATTAATGCCTTTCTAGCAGTCAGTTAGCGTCAGATTTACTCTTTCAAATTGAGCAAGTATTAAGTCTAATTGGTATTATTTCCAGGTGTCGTTGGACGACCTCCAGTGATTTTACTCGCTCGCCCTTCCTCTTTTGCTTTTTCTGCTCGACGTCTGCGCGCTTCTTTTGGATCAGCTATAAGTGGACGATATATTTCTATTCTATCGCCATCATTCACTACTTGATGTAGCTTCACCGTGCGATTCCAAACTCCAAGCGTTAAATTATTTGCATCAATCTCTGGACACTTATCCAATATGCCCGATTGTAAAACCGCTTGCTCAGCCGAGGTTCCCTCTGGTACGTCAACTGACACAGATGTTGCTTTGTCAGGTAATGCAAAGACCACTTCAACTTTTATCATTATCTTGCTCCGTACACGATTTTAGCACGCTGAGTAAAAGCAGATACCATATTTTTGGCTACTTCATTGAATAATTTACCAAATGCTATTTCTATCAATTTACTGGCAAATTCAAACTCCAATTTTAAGCTCACCTTACAAGCTTGCTCATCCAGCTCAGTAAACTCCCAATAACCATGCAGTGATTTAAATGGGCCGTCAACTAAGCGCATTCTCACACGATTACCATCGAATTCATTTTTGGTGGTAAACCATTTTTTTAAGCCTGCTTTTGATATTTCCAAGCTAGCAGTCATTCCCTGTTCATCGCTATTGATCACCTTGGCATCTGAGCAATGAGGTAGGAAATTAGGGTACGCATCAACATCATTCACAAGTTCAAACATTTCTTTGGTGCTATACATCACCAAAGCACTTTTTTCTATCTGTGGCATAGACACTCCAACTCTTAATAAGGGGATTTTATCAAGGTTTTGCAGATTTATCTTGTTTGCAGCCACTGACTAGGTAAAAATACACCACATTGATGAAAAAGCGCTGTCTTAAAACAGGATTTATAGGTAGACTAAGCCATTATGGCAAAGAAAAATTCAAGTAAATCAAATAGCAATACTATAGCGCTAAATAAAAAAGCGCGTCACGAGTATTCACTACATGAAAAGTTCGAAGCAGGTATCGAATTACAAGGCTGGGAAGTAAAGAGTATCCGTGCCGGTAAGGTTAATATCTCAGATACTTATATCCATATCAAAGATGGTGAAGCGTATTTGTTGGCAAGTCAGATACAGCCATTAAATAGTGCTTCAACCCACGTGATATGCGATCCACTTCGTTATCGTAAACTACTACTAAATAAACGCGAAATCTCTCGTCTGATTGGTGCAACAGAACGTGATGGCTACTCTTTAATCGCCACAGCAATGTACTGGAAAAAGTGCTGGGTCAAACTTGAGTTTTATCTTGCAAAAGGTAAAAAGCAACACGACAAGCGTGCCGATATAAAAGACCGCGACTGGTCACGAGATAAAGAACGCTTAATGAAACATAAAGTGCGTTAAAGCACAAAACGTTAAAAAAGCAGGCCTAGCCTGCTTTTTTATGTCTGATACACAGTGTATAAACTTAACCTTTATACTTTTGCATCACGAGCGTCGCATTTGTACCACCGAAGCCAAAGCTGTTCGACATCACGGTTGTTAATGCACCGTCACGGCGCTGCGTTACAATATCTAACCCTTGAGCTTGCTCGTCCAGTTCATCAATATTGATCGACGGAGCAATAAAGTCATTTTCTAACATTAACAAAGAGTAAATCGCTTCGTGTACACCAGCTGCGCCAAGCGCATGGCCTGTCATTGCTTTAGTTGCACTAATAGCTGGTGAGTTTTCTCCAAATAGCTCTTGAATTGCGCCAAGCTCTTTTACATCACCGACTGGCGTTGATGTACCATGCGTGTTTAAGTAATCGATTGGTGCATTTATGTTTTGCATCGCTTGCTTCATACAACGCACAGCCCCCTCACCTGAAGGTGCAACCATATCATACCCATCTGATGTTGCGCCGTAGCCAACAATTTCAGCATAAATGTGTGCCCCTCGTGCCAGAGCATGCTCCAACTCTTCGACCACAACAATACCGCCACCACCAGAAATGACAAAACCATCTCGGTTTGCGTCATAAGTACGAGATGCAAGCTCTGGTGTCTCATTATACTTGGTTGACAATGCACCCATTGCATCGAACTCCATTGCCAGTGTCCAATGCAGCTCTTCACCACCGCCGGCAAAAAGTACATCTTGTTTGCCTAACTGAATTTGCTCAACCGCGTTACCGATACAATGCGCAGAGGTCGCACATGCAGAACTGATAGAATAATTTAGGCCTTTAATTTTAAATGGAGTGGCCAAACATGCTGATGTTGTACTAGCCATAGTACGCGGAACCATATAAGGCCCAACGCGCTTAACTCCTTTCTCTCGACAGATGTCAGCAGCTTCAACTTGATACTTAGATGAACCACCACCAGAGCCGACAATTAAGCCGGTGCGTTCATTTGATACCTGTTCTTCTGATAAACCTGAATCTTCAATTGCTTGCGCCATCGCAATATAAGAAAACGCTGCCGCGTCTCCCATAAAACGGTGTGCCTTACGGTCCACTAGAGATTTTACGTCAATATCTATATTACCAGACACGTGACTACGTAAGTTGTTATCTGCAAACTCCTGATTAAAAGCGATGCCGCTTTTACCAGCTTTTAATGACTCTAAAACTTCTTGCTTGTTGTTGCCGATGCTCGAAACGACACCGATCCCCGTAATAACGGCTCTTCTCATGGGTATATTCCCTTCGATATTACAAATTATGCGTATTATACGCTGAATTCTAGCGTCAAGTGGTCAGCTTTCCAGCGTACACATGTACTCTGAACCTAAATAAACAAAAATGCAACCAGACTATTGCGCAGAAAGTCAGTAAAATACACTATAACAAGTCAGATATAGAGTCTTTCATGATAAAAAACGCTCAAATACACTTCAATGATGCAGGTACACCAGTTGCAAATAGTTTTGACGATGTCTATTTCTCTAATGATGATGGCCTAGCCGAATCACATTATGTTTTTTATACTCAAAACCATATCGACGAGCGATTACAAAATCATGGCAAAGATCGATTTGTCATCGCCGAGACGGGTTTTGGTACTGGTTTAAACTTCCTCAATGCTTGGCATCAGTTTAACCAGCGTAGCAAAGACGCCAGTGTTAACCAACTTCACTTTGTATCTTTTGAAAAGTATCCAATTCATATCGATGATTTAGTTAAAGCACTTCAAGCTTGGCCAACTCTAGCGCCACTTGCCAAAAAACTTTGCCAACAATACCCTATGGCACTTCAAGGCTGCCACAGGCTAGAGTTTGATAGTGGCTCAGTGACATTAGATTTATGGTTTGGAGATATTCACGATAACCTACCGCAGATAAGTTTTGAACAAAACGGGATTATTGATGCTTGGTTCTTAGATGGTTTTGCGCCGAGCAAGAACCCTGACATGTGGCAACAAAGCTTATTTAACGCCATGGCTAATATGAGCCGAGACAATGCAACTTTTGCGACTTTTACTGCCGCAGGTTTTGTCCGTCGAGGACTACAAGAAGCAGGGTTTGAGTGTAAAAAAGTAAAAGGATTTGGCCGCAAACGCGAAATGGTTGTGGGCAAGCTCAAACACGCAAATCAACAATCTAATACGCCACAATATTACTCTGTTCAGCCGCGTCAGCTTAATAATATAGCAGTGATTGGTGGTGGTATTACGTCGAGCTGCTTGCTCTACCATCTCAGTAAAAGAAACCTAAATGCAACACTATTTTGTCAAGATGATGACCTGGCAAAAGGCGCATCACACAATCGCCAAGGCGCTGTTTATCCGAACTTACAAGCAGATAACACACCACCAAGTGAATTTTACGCTCATAGCTTTTTGTATGCCAAGCGTCTATATCAACACCTGGCAAGCAGTGGTTATGAATTTGCTCACGACTGGTGTGGTGTACTACTGCAATCGGTAACCAAGGCTAAACAAACGCAACACCAAAATCTAGTCGATAAAGCAGCCTGGCCACATGCTTTAGTATACCCAGTAGATAGCGAACAAGCGTCGGCTATTGCTAACACACAGCTACCATACGGTGGACTTTTTATTCCCGAAGCAGGTTGGTTAAACCCAGCAGAAGCAACAAAAGCGGTGTTTGAGGCCGCCCATGCCCTTACGCCAATCGAAACACATTTCAATACAGATATTATCAGGCTAGAAAAAGTGACCCAAGGCTGGATACTTCATACCGAAGAGCAGACGTTTGGACCTTTTTCAGATGTCTTTGTCTGCGGTGGCGAGCACTCAGATCGCTTCGAACAGACTCAACATGTGCCACTGCATGGTGTTCGTGGTCAAGTTTCTCATATTGAAGCTGGTCAAGCGTCCAAGGCACTTACAACTGTACTTTGTCATAAAGGTTATTTTACCCCCGCGATGGACGAGCTACATTGCATGGGAGCCACCTTTGATAAAAACACTAAAAGTCGGGCAATAAAGGCTGAGGATAATGTGACCAACCGTGCACAACTTGAAAACTTTTATCAAGGTACCGATTTAGTAAACAGCCTTGGTGATATTGTCTCAGAAAAGGCTGCTGTACGTTGCTGCTTCAACGACCACTTACCTATGCTTGGTCAAGTGCAACATAATGAGGAATTTTGTTCCGCATTTGCCAATTTACGAAAGGGAAAACACTACGGCTTTGATGAAGCTGCGCAGCCCTATCAAGGAATTCACATTGTTACAGGTTTTGGCGCTCGAGGACTGTGCAGTGCACCACTTGCGACAGAGCATTTAGTTGCTGGTCTACTTGGCGAGGCAAGACCGTTTAGCGAGCGTGTTCATCAAGCCATTCACCCAGCGAGGTTACTTGTCAGAGATCTGATCAGAAACAAAATTTGACATTAATTTGCGTAATAAACCAAAGCTGTGGATAAGCAATGTGCATCCCCAGCTCAGGTTGCATGATAAAAAGCGCGTACAAGTACGCACTTTTACTGTCTACCTTTTATTAAATACTCTTATTCACTCAATTGAGCGACTGTTAAGGGAATATATTGTTATTCCTTAATAAATGTAAAAGCACTCTTCGACATTTCTCCTTTCTCGCCATTCCCATCGATGAGCAGAGACTGGAAATTGTACGTATACTGGCCAGCTGGCCAATAGGCAGGAATAGTGAAGTAACGACCGGTTTGAACATACTCTTCTTTTGGTGCCAGCTTGATTTCTGATGTCCCACCTAAATTATATGCCGTACCATCTGGCATGGTGATATATTCCCATGCTTCAACAGTTGCTCCTGTCTCTTCTTGGTTAGCGATGGAGTAAGCATAGTTTACTGTGCCACCTGTTCTTGCTAGTTGCTGGTTACCCGCTTCAACGCTGGTAATTACGGACGTTGTGTTTCCAACAGTAAAGTTCGTGATATCTGCGTAGATAAATGAACGATTGTACTGGACTAAAGCTTCAGTCCAAACAAAATAATTTGGTGCTACATTCCAATCAGATATTAGTTTTACATCACGCAATTCATCAGTGATTTGCTTAAACTGCAGGTAAAAGTGGATGCTCTCACCGTTATTTGTCACTGTGTTTTCTGGAGAAAAGTTCGTATTGTAATGAACTTCGTTATACTCCGGGAACTCCATTTTGTTTGACTCGATTTTATGTACTGTGCCACCAAGGTTTTTATTTGAAGCTGTTAACCCACCTTCAAAGCTGGCAGAAAAATAACTGTTAGGATTACTATCGACATAGTAATTATTCACTAATTCTGCCTCGGTGTCGTATGCAATCGTAAAGTTTAAGTTCTCTCCATCTTGTACCTGTGGACTTTCAGTACCGCTGGGAGTTTGTACAGATCTAACTTTTGCATCAAAGTGTACAGTTATAATTTCAGCAGATGCTGATATAGAAAACAACAAACAAGAAATTGATAAGTAGGCGCTTTTTCGATTAAACATTAAATATTCCCTTTATAAGTTTTGTTAAATACCCATTTGATTAATTAAGCAGTCTATGTTGGGAAGATGACCCCCAGTCTATACAGCATAGCTTCCTCTCAAATAACGCATATTTCACGCAGAAACTGCAAAAATATCTTAATCAAAATAATCTGTCATAGAGTAAATTATTTTAGTACCCACTTTATGAACCTGAAAAGTGTAAACTAAATGTGTATACTATCTCAAGGCAAAAATAGAAGAATTCGATATAACTATCATTTTTATTATCCGTGACCGTTGAGATAACACCCCGGCTTTCTGGGGCAACTTTTGCCGCGAGTACATATGACTCGGACAGCGCCTTCAAGCCCCCTCTCAACCCACTGAATATTCAAAATTTTTGCAACCCTCAATAACTGCGTTTTCATATGGTATGGCACAACACTTGAGCCTCCATAACTGATACACGCTTGCTGTAGCTCTCCCACTAAAGTATCTGCATCTATACCTTGAGCCCGAATGGCAGGATTTAAGTCAAGACCTGCGCAGAGCACCCTAGGACGATTTGCCACATCTGTGATTTTCACTGATTCACAGCAATATAACCTTGGCTTGCCATTAACATTCAGAATAGAAAGCTGGGCACTGGCGGCATTACTATCATCATGGAACTTTCTGAAGACGGCCCAATGCTGACAAGGATCGGCAACGCTGCGCATATTACCCCACGGTAATGGGATCCCATTGCCTCGGTATACTGCTTTTAGCTTTCCAGCCTGATATGCGTCAAAGTAGTGCCAATGCGGGTAAGGTGATACGGAAGTCATCCGACGCATTGCTACTGACGCAGAAATCCCCAACGACTCATGCACACGAACATCATACCCTCTACTTTCAAGTAGCTGTCGAAATGGCGTGCGAGGGCACAGCAGTGCCCCAGCGAAAAAACTTGATTCAAAGTCTTGCCAAGCACCAAGAATATCCTGTGCATTTGGCGTATCGTGGTCTGGGTTGTCACTATTCTTACGGCTTTCTCCTGTACTTAGTACACAGTCTAGTCCCTCATTATTGTGTAGCACTGCATGACCAATATGAACGGCTAAGTCATATTTCATCCTCGCCGGATGGGATTGTAGTATGCGATTTATAAACACCACATTTGGCTCTTTAAAGTAAGAAGTCACAATTCCCTCATTGAGACTTCCTGATTGCTCGAACCACTCTACCTTTCTTCCTTTGGCCTGTAAAAGAGACATCAGATCTTCACAACTTAAATATAAATTTTTACCGCCAACTTCATCGGCTACACGCTCCAAATCTGGAAAATGATTTTGGTGATGCTCTTGATGAGCACGGATCAGAAGGTGCGCAAACTGCCTACCACTAATACCAGCTTGAGAGAGCATTTCTGGAATAGCGATTTGTAAAATATCTTTCTCAAATAAAAAATTGGGCTCTAGCGCCATACCCACGATACCACCGGAGCTGCCCTTATCAGGTGCAATCTCAGGTGCCTCAGGTTGACTATCTAAAAACCACTCAATCGGCTTTTGAAATACGTTAGAGAAGTTTTCTAGCATCGCTTCGCTTGGCGTACGCTGACCCCGTTCAATCATGGATAAGTATGAAACGGATGGTGCACTACTCGGGTCTTGCTTAACACACCTTGCCGATAAATCTTCCAAAGTTAGGTGGTTACGCTTTCTTAAATTTCTTATTTTCGTACCCAAAAAGTGAGATTTTCGAATTAAACTTGCAGCTTTTGCCATTATTTCACACCCCTTTTTGTGAAATTCACACTGTGAAATTCTTTTTGTGAAATTATTTAGATATTTAACTTACACTCAAGATGTATACAAAACAACCAGAATATATTTCCCAATTTATGACAACATGAACAAGAGAGGTGGATCATGGCAGCGCAATTACAACCGCACACAGAGCAACTAATTGACGATACGAAAGCGCAACAGTCAATGCTGGCAAAACAGTATCTTGATGAACAGTGTCCTTTAGAATTTGGTTCACACATGGAGGTGACAGACTATGTTATTTACTACAACCACCTGCTTGCGTTTTTTGCCAACGGCACCCATTGTGGCTTAAAAAAGTGTAGCCAATTCGTCGCGCTTTGCGGTCACCGTGAAACGCCGGAAGCTATTTTATTAAAGCAAGACGATGGCTTACATATTGAAGTTACCTTCAATCGCTGCGGAGCACTTGGCCAATTTGATAATGCACATATCGAAGATATCATCGTTGAAACACCATTGGCATCTGTGGTTGGGAAAAAGACTAAAACCCAGCTTCAAAAGCTGTGGATGAGCTTTTATCATGGTGTGCAACAACCCGCGGGAAGAGCCTGCTATCGTGCCAAAAATGGGGATGATTATGAACTTTGAGTAAACACTCAATGATTTGTAATCAAATCGCTCAAACATTCAGTAAGTTTTAAGCTAAGCTAATTAAAATACCGCTCTTTTTCCGACTGAGCACATGACGAAATTGCTTAATTTTCTAAAAAACATTAACTGGATGCTTTGGGCGCTCATACTTGGTATTTTTGCTGGTTTAATTTTCGGTGAACGGTTATCATTTTTAAAGCCTATCGGTACAGGTTTTGTGAACCTGATGCAAATCACTATTCTTCCTTATATCGTCGTCAGCCTCATCGTGGGGTTGGGGAAATTTAATCCAGAACAAGTTAAAAGCATTCTTGCAAAAGCGGCGCTAGTCATGCTCTCTATTTGGGTGATAGGTCTTGCTGTGATCTGGTGCTTTATTATGACATTACCAGCGCATGATGCTGGCACCTTTTTCTCCCCTGCGCTGGTTGCAGCAGCGCCCGAAATAGACTTTGTAAAACATTATATTCCCTCAAACCCTTTTGCCTCTATGGCAGAAGGTAATGTACCGGCCTTAGTCATATTTTGTATCGCTCTGGGCATGGCGCTTATTTCTAACCAAAAGAAGAACCGGTTACTCGATGTATTAGAAGTCGTCGGTCAAGGTCTGTCGGTCATTTCGAAGAAGATCATAGCCATCTTCCCTATCGGTATTTTTGCTATGACAGCAAGCACGGCAGGCACGATGAGCGCTGAAGAACTGTCTGAATTACAGGTGTACTGGGTTGTGGTTTTATGTGTCGGCGTGTATTTGATGTTAGTGCTGCTCCCTATGCTTGTTGCCGCACTCACCCCTGTAAAGTATCGCGACCTCATCATGGTTATGCGCAATGCGTGGATCACCGCATTCAGTACCGGCAACGTTTTTATTGTATTACCAGTGATCACCGAAGGGATAAAAGACCATTTACGCAAAATCAAGCAAAGCGATGAAAACTCTGATCACATTGCTGAGGTGCTCGTACCTATCGCTTATACCTTCCCAAGTTTAGGTAAGCTAACTACCTTAATTTTCGTCTCTTTTGCAGCATGGCTTACCGGCAACCAAATCGGCTTCGAACAAATCCCTAATGTGTCTTTGTCGGCGATGCTGAGTTACTTTGCGAATGTGCATATTGCTATTCCCTATTTACTGGATATTTTACGCGTTCCCGCAGACACTTATCAGCTGTATCTCTCTATGTCTGTACTGACTGCCAAAGTGGTTTCTCCTACCACTGTGGTATATATCTTTGCTTTTGTATTTTTGTGTATTTTTATCAACCGTAAACAGCTCCACTTGAAACGAGTACGATCAGTTTACTATTTGACCTTACTATCTGCTTTACTCCCGGCATTTATGTTGTTGAGTTTTACAGCAAATAATTACCTCGGCAAACAAACTAAGTCGGCAGATGAAGCGATTGCAAATATGGTGATTTCAGATACTGTGCCAGCGCATGTACTTAGCTATGTACCCAAGGCATACCAAAGCGGTGAATTATCACTTACCAATATTGATGTGATCAAAAAGCGTAATCTACTGCGCGTTGGATACCTCGTTGATAATGTGCCGTTTAGTTACTTCAATCAAAAAGATCAACTGGTCGGTTTTGATGTCAGTTTGGCTCATAGATTGGCATCTGATTTGGGAGTACGAGTAGAGTTTATTCCATTTAAAAAACCGCAATTAGCAACCTACCTCAATAAGGGCTATTTTGATGTTGCAATGTCAGGTCTTGAAATAAATATAACTGACTTACAGAATGTACGTTTTAGTGACAAAGTACTGGAATTACAACTGGCTTTGTTAGCAAAAGATCATGATTTAAAAAGATTCACAGACAAGTCCGCATTACTTACTTTGGAAAAGCTGAAGCTTGCACACATGGAGTATGCGCCAATACTCAAACAATTAGCCCTGCAAAACCCAAAAGTGCAAGTATCCAGTATTAACAACCTACAAAGCTATTTCGAACATCCAGATCAATATGACGCTTTGGTGATTAGCGCCGAAGCTGGCTTTGCTTGGAGTATGTTTTAC
Source organism: Pseudoalteromonas sp. McH1-7 (assembly GCF_013366255.1). Lineage (NCBI taxonomy): Bacteria > Pseudomonadati > Pseudomonadota > Gammaproteobacteria > Alteromonadales > Pseudoalteromonadaceae > Pseudoalteromonas > Pseudoalteromonas sp. McH1-7. The sequence goes on from NZ_JABWPQ010000020.1 coordinate 105,514, forward strand.
CCCCAGTTTGGGGTTGTAGTACCAAAGGGTGCTAACTTGAAATATCCCGTAGGCTTTGCAGTGGCAAAACGCAATCAAGACTTACTCAGTTATGTTAATTCTTGGCTTACTATTCAGCACACCAATGGCCATATCGATAAGACCTACGATTATTGGATTTTAGGTAAAGGCAGTATTCAGAAACAGACCCGATGGTCTTTAATGGATGAGCTGGAAATTGACCCCAATACTCTTATAGAGAAAATTAAGTTTTAAAAAAACGCCATCAGTTAATGTGTTAACTGATGGCAAGTCTACTCACTGGGCGAGCTAGCTCTTAAGCTCTCTCTAACCTTAGAACACCTCAAAAATAAAACAAGTCAATAACAAAAAATTAATAATAAAATAGATAGATTCAGATGCGGCTATTTATTGTTCAATGTGGTTGCTTGTGATACCGTTAACTAAAATTGTATCTATAATAAGGATAATAATAATGACATCAGTATACTTACGTCAGTTGATAGGTGCTCTGGTTGCGACTTTTCCGTTGTTTAGTGTCGCATCTGTAGATGACAACAATCAGCAAGTGATTGAACGTATAGAAGTCATTGGCGAAAAGCCTCAATATGTCTTGAAGCTCGAAATGGAAAGTGCCAAAAAAGACTTTTATGATTTGTACAACAAGTTTGCTTCGGATGATTCATTCAAGACTAAATGTGATAAAAAGCCGCGACATGGCAGCAAAATAAAATCATTCAAATGCGAAACTCGATTCACAAAGGAAAGTTTTCACAGCCTCACCAAGCAGCACATACAGCTTAATATCCAAGACTTAAAAAACCCCGCTTATTCTTTAAAGTATCTCTCCATGCCTGATGCTTCAGATGTTCGTTCAGTCACTAACACCAAAAGAAAGGCACAAAAAGCCGACATCCTAACGCAGATCAATGAAAACCCAGAGCTAAGAGCGGCATTTGAACGATTTGCCAAAAAGTATGATGCGTATGAAAATCGCTAACTAGCCTGATGTAATGGCTCATTCCGTAAACGAGAGTCGCTCCCGAAGGCCACTACTGCGACTCACACTGCGGTTCATGCCACTGAGTAAAACCTTATATTGTGCAACTAATTCAAAGTGTTTTTTAGCTCGAGTAATACCGGTGTAAATGAGCTGCCGATTAATGCCCTGCTGAGCGCGTTGGATTGGAGGCAAGATCATCGCGGTATGGGCGAACTCCGATCCTTGAGACTTGTGTATTGTCATTACATAAACTCGGTCAAAGCTCGGTAATCTCGCAGGGTAAAAGCGCCTCACGTTACCTTGTTCATCTATAAAAGAGGCCTGTAAGTCTCCTTGCTCATCTCGCAGAATAATGCCGATATCTCCATTAAAAAGTTTCAGCTGATAATCATTTTGCGTGATCATAATCGGCATACCAACATAAAAACGACCTGTAGGCTGGATAAGTCCCATTTGAGCGAGCTTAAGTTCAATTCGGCGATTTAGTTCGTTAACGCCATATGGCCCTTCGCGTACAGCGGCGAGCAGTTGATAACTGGCAAATTCACTGTGTATATACGCTTCGCTTTGTGCACTATTAATTGCCTCAAGATAACGTTTATAATGTGCTGCTGCACGAACAATAAGCGCATTATAAGCATCGCTATTGAGTTCATGTAGTCGCAGATCAGCAAAGCCTTGCTTAATCACTGCGTCTAATTTTCGTTTATTGTTGCTATTTACCGCATATGCCAGTTGGCCAATACCACTATTACTATCGAAACGGTGGCTTTTTTGTAAAAATGCGAGATTGTCCTCAAGCATAAATTGGGCAGGTTCATGACTGCCTTTTGGTAACGCTTGCCTACTTAAGCTGGTCAATTTAGTGCTTAGTTCATGGCTATAGTTTGGCACTTGCCCCAGCGTTAAATTCTCACATAAATCACTAAGTACATTGCCTGTATCCACCGATGCCAACTGGTCTTTATCGCCAAGTAGGATCAACCGAGCATGTTTTGGTAACGCATCCACCAGCTTTGCCATTAAAGACAAGTCAACCATAGAGGCTTCATCAACAATAAGTACATCCAAGTGTAATGGATTATCTTGATTGTGACGGTAGTGCAAACTATTCGGGATCACACCGAGCAGACGGTGAACAGTTTGCGCTTGCTCTGGAAGTAGTTCGGCTAAATCAGAAGGTAAGGTAAGTCTGGCTTTTGCACCAATAATAGACTCGCTTAGCCTAGCTGCAGCTTTACCCGTTGGTGCGACGAGTTTAATCGTGAGGGGTGCACGTCCATACAGTGACTGCAAAATCGCTAATAGCTTAGTGACGGTGGTCGTTTTGCCAGTTCCGGGACCACCTGTGATCACACAAAAGCGCTTTACAACTGCCAGCGTACAAGCCACTTTTTGCCAGTCAAGCTCTTCTGTTCCCTGTTGCGGTAGAAAGTAGAAGTCTAACAAGCTGCTGAGTTTTTCTTCATCTAATGTAACCTGAGCTCTTGCTAGTGTCTCAAAATAACCGGCGAGTTTCGCTTCGTAATTAGCTAAACGAGCCAAATAAAGCTTACTTCCGTAAAGCCTGAGCGGTTTATCCTCACCAATAGCCGGGTGTTGCAAGAGCGCCTGTATTGTCATGGTCGTATTTATAAAAGGTGACAATGCTTGGCTGACATCTTCAACAAGGTAGTTCAGCTCAAACGGGTCTTGCCAATTAATCTCTTCGAGCGCTAAACAACTATGCTGGCGTGAGTGCGCAATTAACAACAACAAAAAGACATATAAATAATCATCTAGGCGCTGTTCATTCAATAACTTAGCCAGCGCTAAATCGGCTTTTCCTATACGTTTATGCTCTACTAATAGAGAGATAAAACTATCATGGTCAAAGGCATCAAAGTCCATACTTAATTGACTCATACCGACTCCTCAAACAACGCATCCAATTGTAACACTTGCTCTACACTCAATTGATTAAAGAAAATACCTTGGTTATCTGGAAGCGCGCGCAAAAACAGATAATAGTTCCCACCTAGATGCTGCTGCACTTGGTAGTCAGGTAGGCGTTGCTTTAATAATCGGTGCAGCGCAACGGTATAAATCATATATTGTAGATGGTATTGATGAGAGGACATCGCCGCACTTAAGTTATCATGTTGATAATCGTCTGAACTATCACCTAAATAGTTCGATTTATAATCGAGAATAAAGAATTGCCCTTGCCATTGAAATATCAAATCAATAAAGCCTTTTAGCATGCCTTTTACATCATCAAAGTTTAAAAATGACTTTTGCCCGGTAATATCACTCAAGATCTTGTTAAGTTTCATGGCACTGAGAGGCTTTAAAGGCAAATAGAATTCCATTTCAACGATACAATGTTCTGGTTTAAGCTGAGCAAGTTGTAGTTCAGTATGAGGAAGTAGTGGCGTAGCTAAGCTACTAGCTATCCACTGCTCTGCAGGAGTTTGCCAGTCATCGGCAATACCATATTTGTCCAACGATTTGGCTACCGCCTCTGTGAGCGTGAGTTTGTCGTCCCCTTGTGGCACATGCGGTGCTGTAAAATCAATCAGCTCAAAAATTTCGTGCAAGCAGCTTCCAGGTTTAGCCCCTTTTGGAAAAGTATAGGCATTCTTTTCCCTTTCTTGGCGCTGCTCGGGTAAATCGAGTAAATGGTTTTCATCTACTGCGCCAGCGGGTTTATCACCATGGTGGGTATGATAACTAAGCTGACTAAAGCTGGTAGTACGCCAGTGCCTTTCTATGCTACCGGTAAATACTTTGGCAGTCAGTCGCGGTGGCGCTTCATTTGCCGAGGTGGTAATAATTTGATTGGGGTATTGCGCGTGCTCTACCAAAGTGAAGGCCATTGCTGTGTGTGTATCACAAAGCTGTGATAATTCTCTTTGCCATTCATTTTCCGTATCAAACGTCTGCGCGCCAAATAACACAAAGCCCAGCGCAGTTTTATGAAGCGCCGATTTTTTACTTCTGCCTTGCTGTATGTCGTATAGACCCAATTCACAGTAATGCACTGCTCGGGTGAGCGCGACGTAGAGTAAACGAATATCCTCAGCTAAGCGCTCTTGTTCAGCACTTTCTTTCGCTTCCTCACCCGCATCAAGGTCAACAACGAGCTTTCCTTCTTGATGGTACACACAGGTATCTGATTCTCGATAGCCCAGCGCAAACGGCATAAAAACAAGAGGATATTCCAGCCCTTTTGAAGCGTGCATCGTCACTATCTTGACTAAGTTAGCATCGCTCTCTAGTCGAATTTGACTGCTATCACTTTGCGCATTATTCAATTGTGATAAGAACCAGCGTAACACTCGACCGCTGCCATCCAACTCCAGCTGCTTATGCTGTAACAGCTCTGCCAAGTGGCGAAAGTCTGTGAGCCAACGCTCAACTTCAATCCCCTTTTGCCGCCAAACAACAGGAAGCTCACATACGCAAAGCAGGTGCTCTAACATCGCCATCGCACCAGAGCGATACCACAACTGAGTTAACTCACTAAATAGCTGCAAATAATGCTGCCACTCTTGTTCGTTAAATTGCAATTCAAATAATGCACGATGCTCAAGGTTAAACAAAGGCCCAGCAAGCACACCTCTAAGGGCAGCCTCATCATAGCTACCATGCAGCACTTCTAATAACTGATACAAGGCAGTAGCTAACGGCTGGCTAAACACACTATCTCTGGCAAGATAAACACTGGCAACACCACGCTGGTTTAAAGCACGTTTCATTAAACTGGCTTCAATACGGTCACGTACCAAAATACAAATATCGGCAGGTACCACTGGCTCTTCACCAATTTTAGCAAGCCCTGCTTGTCCTTTTTCTATCAAGGCTGCAACTTTCGCAGCAAACGCTTGGCTCAACCCCGCTTGTGCTGCGCTTTTATTGAGAGCTTCATCGCCATTGGGCAGTGCACTAAAACACAAGGCGGTGTGTTTTTCACCGTTAATGGTAAAGCGTGCATCCTGCGCTTTGCCTTTAGCACTGACTTCAATAAAGGGGATGTCTTGGTTATAGATAAAGCTGTTTGGGTGACGCGTGAAAATAGTGTTTACCGCAGCCACAACATCACTGTCAGAGCGATAATTGGTGGCTAGCGTAAATTGGTTGTGACTTGCAATCCCTTTTTTAGCGCCAATGTAGGTGAAAATATCTGCCCCTCGAAAACCATAAATTGCTTGCTTTGGATCGCCAATCATTGTCAGAGCGGTCTGCTCACGCTTGTAAATTTCACTAAAAATACCGTACTGCACAGGATCGGTGTCTTGGAACTCATCGATCATAGCAACAGGATATTGCAGCGCTATCTTCTCACCCAGAGCTTCACCGCTATCACCTAGCAATGCTTGATGTAACTGTTTCAATAAATCGTCAGGAGAAATTAGTCCATATTCTTCTTTGTGTGCACGTAGCAATGCACTAACCTCAGTTACTGCTTGGCGCACCAAGGCAATATTGAGACCACTACTCACTAAATGATGTAATTCAGCTAAGGTATCAAAATGGCGAATGAGTTCATGCTGCAAAGGTGTAGTATTCTTTTTATACTGTTTAGGATCAGCTAAGCTTTCGCTGCCCCACAAACCAAAGGAGTGATTGCTAGAACCAAACTCAAACCACCACTGTTCACTATTTACATAGTCTTCAAGGGCTTGTAAATTTGCCTTTCGGCCAGGCGCACGATTACCTGCCAAACCTGCATTTTTAAGTACGTTAAGATAATCCGCTTTGACTATCTCAGCCTTTAACCAAAGCGCTAGCGTTTGGTACTTTTCGCGCGCGGCAAACACCGCATCTAACGACATCGCAGGTTTAATATCAGCGTTTTCTTTGCTAAGTAGTGGCTTGACTTGCTTGGCAAGTGCATAAGGCGTAGCAAATTGTTCGACCACCGCTTGGGTCTTTTCTTCGTCTAGAGGGTAAACAAAACGCCGCCAATGATCTGCCATTGCAGCTTCAATAAGTTCACTTTCATCAAGAATAAACTCTAGGTTAAATGCCACTTTAGACTCAAAAGCATGTTGCTTTAACATTCTTTGACAAAAGCCGTGAATGGTGAAAATCGCTGCTTCATCCATCGATTTAGCCGCCGCATCGAGTAGATCAAAAGCCCGCTTTTTATCTGTAACTTGAGCTAAAATTGCGGCTATCAAATCATCGTTAACTATTTCACCAAGCAATACATCTCTGGCCTGGATGATACGTTTGCGCACTCTGTCTTTGATCTCTTGCGTCGCGGCTTCAGTGAAAGTAACCACAAGAATTTGTTCAACACTTAATGGAGTGGTTTGCTCACCCGGTGTGCGCAAACCAAGTAAGTAGCGCAGATAAAGGCCCGTGATAGTATAAGTCTTTCCTGTGCCGGCACTGGCTTCAATAAGGTTTAACCCACTCAGCTGCATAGTGACGGGATTAAGTATTTCCATGAGCCACCTCCGTTGCAGTCTTTAATATCGGCTCAAGTAGAGCGAGGCTTAGTTCACAAAAGCGCAACTCATGAGTAGAGAGATCATTAAAGCAAAGCTGTACATAGGGATCCTCCCCCTCGCCACGACCAATATATTGCGGCTTAAATTTACTCGCTGCTTTTTTGAGGTCTTGTGTTTTGGCAAACTCCATGCTGGTATTTGCAAAAAAAGGAATTGGTTCGCTGAGCGCTTGTTTATAAAACGCTAGCCACTGTTGTAGATATTCAAGTGATTGCTGCTGTCCCTGCACAGCAAATTTAATGCTCTGATCTAGACCCACAATATAAGTCGTCACTTCCTGCCCTATCGCACAAGCAGCACAGTGGTTTAGAAAGCCCTTAATCAAATCTTTAGCCTTAATACTGGCGCTGCGGTAATACACTTGGCGATTTTCATATAAACTATCGAGCCATCCCACTACAATATGACTATCGAGGTGCAACTTGAGCTCAATGGGCTCTTTAGCTTCACAGAGTAAAGGAGTCAGTACTCTCGTCATAGGCTCAATACGCATCAAAAGCCCATCTAACTGAAGTTTACCTATGTTCGCTTGTGGTAATGACCCCCGCTGCAAAATTTGCTCAATATTGAGAGGTTTTTGTCGCAGTTGTGCTTCAAGAACTTCATCCAGATATTGATAGCGCTCCAAGGCATTTAATGCAAATGGTTCCTCGTCTGGAGCAAGTGCCTCTATGGGCTTTAGTTTTACACCAAGAGATTGCTGATAAAATAACTTTTGTGGTTCGCAGACTCCGCGTAGCAAATCACTAAACTCAATTTCGGTATCCAGCGGTACCTCAAGCGGCGCGTCCTCAGCCTTATTTTCAATCGCTGTATGTTGCCATAACCAGGTTTTATTATAACTTTGCAGCGAACCAGCTTTAAAATGTTCGGGATTGAATGGTTGCAATGGCAGCTGTTGCGTTAATCTAGATACGACAGGCTGCTCAGGCGTATCCTCAAAATAAAAGCTACGCGCCAGATACTCAGCCAATTCACTGACCAATACTGAGGGCACTTGCACTTCATTATTGAAGCATGACCGACCGATATAACTGATATAGAGATTTTCTCTAGCACTTAGTAGCGCCTCCAAAAATAGATATCTGTCATCTAACTTTCGCGAGCGGTCACCTTTTCTTCGTGTTGAATGAGCAACTAAATCAAAGCCTATGGGCTGCACCGTGCGGGGATAGTCCGCATCATTTAAGCCAAGCATGCAAACCACTTTAAATGGAATTGCCCGCATCGGCATCAGTGTACAAAAATTAATAGCGCCAGCTAAAAAGCGTTGTCCTACTCCCTTCTCTTTTACACCTTGTTTGACCAAGTAAGCCAATATCTTTGCCGACACAGGCTCTTGAATATCACCATTCTCATAATGCTTTTCAATATTTTCGATGATCTGTTCAAGCTTGAGCAAATCCCAACTCTGCTCTGACTCAGCAAAATAAAATAGTGCCATTGCTTGACGCAAAATGGTGGCAAAATGCGCTAACGTTTGCTCCTTACTTAGGGCTTGCTTCAACCATATCAAAGCATCAATAAAACCGATCAGCTTGTTTAGCACAGCCACCGACATGCCTTCAACTTCATCAGCTGGGTAAATTGACGCAAACGAGGTAAGCTCGTCGTTAGTCGCAACACCTAAAAGCAATCTGTTTAGACCATGTTGCCATGTGTTTAACGATATTTTAGGCAGCCCATACTCATACTTATGCTGCTCGTTCAAGCCCCACTTTACGTTCACCTGCTCAAGCCAATAGCGGATCAAGTCAAATTCATGTGCTTCTAGGTCAAACTGCTCCGCAATCGGTGCCACCCCCAACAAATCTAAAATGTCAGACACACAAAAGCGATTATGAGGTAGGTCGGTTAAAGTAACAAAGGATGTAAGTATAGGTCGCTCTTGTTCAATCGCTAAATCCGAGATCGCGTATGGAATGCGAATTGCTTCATCCGTACTATCAAAAACAGCTTTAATGAAGGGTGAGTAGGCACCAACATCAGGCATCATTACGATTACATCTTTGGGGGTAAGTGTTGGGTGTTGCTCAAAAAGATTCAGTAAATAATCATGTAACCGTTCCACTTCACGCAGTGGAGTATGGCAATCTTGAAATACTAAAGTGCGGTCATGCGCTGGAATTGGTAATTTGCCTTCTTCAGAGACAAACCAGTTTGGATCGGCAGTTAATGATTCACCCTTAAATGCCAATTGGTAAATTTCTCGCTGTACCAGACCCAACAGATGATCGTTGAATTCACAATCAAAGCCATCAATCCAACTCGCGTCTAACTGTAGTAGCTGTTCAAAGTAATCTCGCCCCAGTTTCCCCCACGACGACAATAGCGGATTACCAATGTAATAATACTCACCATCTTTCGCTTCAAGCTCAGGCATTTTGGCATATTTTGCTGCAACTTTGGCCTGTGTTTTTTCATCAACCAAATCCCCCCAATAATGTTCACTGGGATTGAAAAAAAACAAAAATACATTGGTTTTCTTACCAAGCGCTTGGAAGATCTCTAGCTGGCTTGTCGCAATGGCCGACAGTCCAAAAATACAGATCCGCTCTGGGAGTTGCTCTGCTTCAGTGTGATCCAATGCCTGTAACAATTGCTCATGCATGTTAGCGCGATGATATGGGCTTTGCTCAAGCTTAGTCACGTGATTTACCAAGCGCCGCCAAAGATCTGGCTGCCAAGGTGCAATAGCAGCCACATCAACGTCTAGGAGACTATCGTGACCTTGTTCCCAAAGCTCTATCCACTCAGGTCTGTACATCAAATATTGGTCAAATACGTCAGCAATTTTTTCGCATAACGCAAATAGTTTGATTCCTGAAGGGTCTTCCCCCAAATAGCGTTTTAACGCAACGTAATTTGGGTTGTCAATGCAAGTAGGTAATATCGTAAAAAGCTTCCAAGCCATGTTACCTTTATTAAACGCGGACTCACTTGGCACATCGTCGATAAAACGTTGATATAACTTCCAAATAAAACTGGAGGGTAAAGGAAAATCTACTTGTGCGCTGATCCCCAAGTGCTGACTCATACCAAGTTTTAACCACTCGGACATACCCGGAGACTGTACCAATACAGTTTCTTTGGCAAAAGGATTGGTAAGCGGAGCGGATTTTATCAACGTGCAGAGTTGCGCCTGCAAGATTTCCATTCGGTTTGATTGAATGATGTGTAACATGTTGTCTGCCATGCAGTTTAACGCTAGGTTAAGTGTATCTGAATCTCCCTGTGAGCGGTAGTAATAGCAACTTTTAGGCTGTTAGGTGCATATAAAAACGACATACTCAATGCTTTACACTATTAAGAGTCACTAGAACAGATCAATATCCGTGTTACCTTCTGGTATTTCTATTTTATGCTCTGAAAGAAGTGCTTCATAAAAACATAGCATGTCACGCCCATTTTCTTTAGCGTAATATAATGCTTTATCCGCATTTTCTAAGACCGTAATGGGAAAGTCATAAGGGCTTATTCGAGACATGCCAACGCTTACTGTTAGCTTTTTCACGAACGGAAAATGTGTACTTCTGACAAGATCCATAAACTCGTCCATTTTCGCTTTTATCGAGTCATAATCGGTCGGTTCAAATACCAGCACAAACTCTTCACCGCCGAAACGAAAAAGTAAATCAGTAGAGCGAAAAAACTGGCGCATACGCTGAGCAAGCAAAAGTAAGACTTCATCTCCGCATACATGACCGTAGTTATCATTCACTTTTTTAAAGTGGTCAATGTCCATTATCGCAAGCCAAGATGTCGCCCCTTTATGAATTGAGCGCACGTCACCATGCCATACGGTTTTATGCTGCTTTATAACTTGCTTTTCAATGAGCTGCTTTAAGCGCTTTTCAAAGGTTTGACGATTGAGTAGACCTGTCAGCTTGTCTCTCTCGTTTTCATGAAGAATAGTGAGGTAGTTTTCGAAAATACGGCAAAACGCATTCAATAGAACCTGATCAGAACTCGACAGACCGTTACTCACTACGGCAATGGCACCGACGGGCTTATCGAGCAGACTAATAGGCACCCAGCGACGCTCGGTACCGTCCTTTGCCTGCACTGTGATAATACATGCTGACTGCAAACAAGAAATAAGCTCTTTATCAGGCTCTTTTATCAAGCTTCTTTCTTCCCAATCAAACTCTTTATCAGAGAGCTTTCTCAGCAATAAGCTTCTTTCTATTGTTATCTCACCAGGTACAAGTAGGTCTTTAAAAACAGCGACCTCTTCACACCCTATAAACTCTTGAATGGTTGATACCAAGCTATATTCGAGAGAATCAACATCTCGCGTTTTGGTGATTTTGATAACTGAATTAAGTAAATCTTCTTGCATGTTTGGCGCACTCACAACTACTCTGCTTGCGTATTATTACATAACTGGTGAACAAATAAACCGAAAAATACGCCTTTATTCGTACCAATGTTAATAATAAAGCTCTAAGCAGTTGAATAATGATTAGCAAAATATTGAGTTAACAGCCTACCTCACTCAAAAAAACAGAGCTCCTATATTTAATACCATAAGTGATAGCATGTCGGATATGCGTTAAGCTTATGCCACAAATAAAAAAATGCCAAACGTAAGGGTTCGACATTTTTAGAGTTGATTCCTTTTTATTGACGAAAATCGTCGCCTCTTTATTCTAGTGACGCCAACATAGACTCGTTATATTCCACGAGTACTTCTCCTGCTCTTACCTTTTCAACATAGTCTCCATTTGCAATAAAAGGTCGGCCAATTGCTAACAAGTCAAATTGGTCGTTTTCAATTGCTTTAGCACCAGTTTCCGCTGTATAACTGCCGACTCCTACAAGAGTTCCATCGTATACTTTGCGTAAATAAGCAGATGCACGTCCGTCTAAATAGTCAAACTCCATAGCGTCATCAAAAATACCAAGATGTAAATAAGCAAGATTACGAGCGTTCAATTCGGTGATTAAGTAATCGAAAACGGCTCTGTCTCTTTTATCGCCCTCCATATTAAAGTAGGCACCAGGTGACACTCGTAAAGCAACTCTGTGCGAACCAATGAGCTCAATCACAGCATCTGTTACTTCCAGTGCAAAACGGCTCATATTTGCTGGTGTTTCACCGTACTCATCTGAGCGCTGGTTTGCTGCATAGTGTAGAAACTGATCAATCAAATACCCATTAGCACCATGGATTTCAACGCCATCAAAACCCGCTTCAATGGCATTCTCTGCCGCCTTTGCATAATCATCAACTAACTGCTTAATGTCTGCTTTTGTTGCCGCTTTTGGAGTTTGATAAGTCAGCTCACGCATTCTAGGAACAGAGCCTTCAATACCAATTGCAGAAGGGGCTAGTACTTCTCCATCAAAAAAATGCGGATGCGCAACGCGCCCCACATGCCATAACTGCGCAAACATTTTCCCCCCTTCAGCATGCACAGCTTCTGTTACTTTTTTCCAGCCCGCAATTTGCGCTTGAGTGAACAGCCCTGGAGTATTCGGGTAACCTTGGCCATCAGGGCGAATAATCGTCGCTTCGCTAATGATCAAACCAGCTCCTGCACGCTTGGCGTAATATTTCACCATATCGGCTGTTGGCACGAGTTCATCATCAGCCATACAACGCGTTAGAGGTGCCATTAAAATGCGATTGTTCAATGTGATGCTGTCGTTGAGAGTTAGCGTCTCAAAAAGTACTTGGGTCATTTGGGGATCTCCTTTTTTGAATATACATTCAAGATATGTATTCTTGAATCATTATTCAAGTAATTTCCTTTCTTTTATTTTTATTGCTACCATCAAACCCAATGACATTTGTTATAATGGCGGCGGAATTTGTAGTTGATAGCCATAGGTATGCAATGAGAACAGCAGAGTTTAATAGAGAATCCGTATTAAGAAATGCAATGCAAGCATTTATGACATACGGTTACAACAAAACCAGTATGCCCAAACTGACTGAAGTCACTGGGCTACACCCTGGCTCTATTTACTGTGCATTTAAAAACAAAAAGGGGTTGTTACTTGCTGCAATAGAACAATATCAGGCAGATAGACGAGCGCATTATCAGCAACTATTTGAAAACAGTACAAGCCTTCGCTGTGCACTTGAGCGTTTTTTGCAAGATCTAACCAATGAGTGTGTTGGCGACGAGTCAAAAAAAGTGTGCTTATTGACTAAAACGCTTAATGAAATTGGTGAACAGGATAAAGAGATCCAAAGTGCACTAAGCACCCACTTGCAACACTTTGAATCGTTGATAAAACAGCAGTTTTTGACTCCATGGCCTGATAGCGAAGTCATGAGTGAGGAAGCTGCAACGAACAAAGCACGATTTTTTATTATGTGTGTTTACGGTATTCGAACATACTCTGCAACCCAATGTAACAGCGCTGAATTGCAAGCTCTCGCTGATCAAACCTTAGCCGCTTCCCTTACCCCTTGATAAGTAGACCAAGCTGATGCACCACCGTGCCAATATCCATTATCAGCAATTTGGCTAAAGGCTCTGTATAATACGATTTTTATACTAGTTATCTTTGTTACGCTGTCTATTTTGAAGGCGAGAAAACCTTGCCGCTAACTCCGCTCCCCCCTGCTGACGCTGAGCTCACTATACCCATGTGGGCAGAAAAAACTCCTTATTTACTTGTTGTAAATAAGAAGTTTTTAACGCTGTTAGCGTCAGATTTACGCCTTCAAATTGAGCAATTATTAAAATTAATTGGTGCTAGTCGCTGTTTGCTAATATTAAGCGGGAAATTTTGTCACCTCTCCTTTTAATAGTATTAATTATCCACAGCACTGATAAGAGTGGCATTACATTTACCATTGTTGAACCGACTTACTCTGAGGTAAAATAGTCTTTCATTTACCATGAGCTTCGAACATGAATCGCAAAAAGAAAATTTACGAAACACTAAAGAAAAAAGACAAGCGTGCAAATGCTAAACTTCATAAAAGCAATAAGCCACGCTACATCTCAAAAGCTGAACGTGAGAAAATTGCAGCCCAACAAGATGCCAATGAAGCATCAAATAGTGACGAGGGCGAGCATTAATTGCTCCAGTTTTATATCAGTTGGTCTAACAGATTATGCTAACGCTCTGAGAGCCGGAGTATTAAACACACAACTTTTCCAAAATACCTTTGTTCGGTGCCTGTAATACCAATTTTCTTAATTAAGTGGTCTATTTTGAGGCGAGAAAACCTTGTCAAGTCGACATGCAGGAGCACGCATTGAATTTGAGAAAGTATCATCGTTGGTGATTAAAACTCAGTTTTAAACTTTTGCGACTAAAAAAGAGTGTAAGTGATATAAGTGATTGGTTCTAATCAGGAAGAATGGCGGAGAGAGAGGGATTCGAACCCTCGATACGCTACAAACGTATACACGAGTTCCAGTCGTGCGCCTTCAGCCACTCAGCCATCTCTCCGCACTGAATTGCGGGGCTAATACTATGAAAAGCCTCGCACTTTATCAAGTAGTTTTTTGCTTTTTGAATTTATCTGGCTATAAATCCAACTACTTTGGTATTGAAGCTGAAAAATCTAGCATACGATTTAACGAACGTAGCGCACCTTCACGCAGTTCCATATCAACAAAGACTTCTTTTCCTTTTGGACTGATAAGTGCTTCTTCAATTGCTTGTAAGCCGTTCATTGCCATCCAAGGACAGTGTGCACAGCTACGGCACGTTGCACCTTCACCAGCGGTGGGCGCTTCGAAGAACTCTTTTTCTGGGCAAAGCTGCTGCATCTTGTAGAAGATGCCGCGATCTGTCGCTACGATAAATTTTTGATTCGGCATGTCTTGTGCCGCTTTAATTAACTGGCTTGTCGAGCCTACTGCATCTGCTAAATCTACAATTTCCGCAGGTGACTCAGGATGAACAAGCACAGCAGCATCCGGATGAAGCTGCTTCATGTCTCTTAGCGCTTTAGTTTTGAACTCGTCATGAACAATACAAGCGCCATTCCACATAATCATGTCCGCACCGGTTTTCTTTTGGATATAAGAGCCTAAGTGTTTATCTGGTCCCCAAATGATTTTCTCGCCTTGTTCGTCAAGGTGCTCAACAATTTCAAGTGCACAAGAGGACGTTACGATCCAATCAGCTCTTGCTTTTACTGCAGTTGAAGTGTTTGCGTAAACAACGACTTTTCTATCTGGGTGCTGATCGCAAAATGCTGAAAATTCGTCAATTGGACAACCGACATCTAACGAGCAAGTTGCATCAAGTGTTGGCATAACAACTGTTTTGTGCGGCGTTAAGATCTTTGCTGTCTCGCCCATAAAACGAACACCGGCAACAATGATCATATCCTTGTCTTCTTGCTTAGCACCAAAGCGTGCCATTTCTAAAGAGTCGGCCACACAGCCACCAGTTTCTTCAGCAAGTGCTTGGATCTCAGGATCTGTATAATAATGGGCAACGAGTACCGCATTTTTTTCAACTAACAGCGCTTTGATACGCGCTTTATACTCTGCTTTTTCTTCGACGGTAAGAGGGGCAGGTTTTGGTGGGAAGATATAATCTTCCGGCATAATACGTTCAGCTAGACTCATTTCTCAACCACTAGTCCACATTGCATAATTAGATGGAATTATACGAAAAATAGCGTATGAATCCTAGCGATTGTTTAACTCAAAGTGACGAGTTTAAGGAAGTAATTTGAATAATATATGAAGCTTGTGAGGATGGTGGGTCATGATGGACTCGAACCATCGACCAATGGATTAAAAGTCCACTGCTCTACCAACTGAGCTAATGACCCGCTCAAGCATTTAAAATGCGAATGATGCTTTTTAAGAAAAAGTTTAGCTCATCTTCCTGATTTACACTAAAAGATAAGTTTCTAAGCTTATAACGTGGTGGGTCATGATGGACTCGAACCATCGACCAATGGATTAAAAGTCCACTGCTCTACCAACTGAGCTAATGACCC